>NZ_CP076544.1:3068542-3402814 GCF_018885305.1 Curtobacterium sp. L6-1 | reverse complement strand
TTCTCGACCCACCGATTATCGTCGAACCCGCCAACACACAACAGTGCAGTCAGATCCAGTGGCTCATCCCGAAGGAGAGAACCGGTGGAGTAGTCATCCTAAGCGTCGAAGCGAACCAGCACAAGGCCAGATCCGAACTCCAGTGGAGGATGGTCCCGCTTGAGGCCGACAGGCTCTGGGCTCTTCGCACCAGCCGCTCCGCCGCACCTTTGGGGTGACGAGGGATTACTTTACGCACGCCCCACCGACACCACCAAGCCAGCCCACATCCCGGGCGTGTCGCACCATGCAACACCACCGCCGACACCCGGACACGGGCGACCCCGGGGTCGGGTGACACCCGGAGACGGGCGACCCCGGGGACGACGGACGCCCGGCCCCCACGGGGACCGGGCGTCGGGTCGGACGGCCAGGGGTCGGGTCAGACCACCGTCACGCCGGCCAGGGTCTTCTTCCCACGACGGAGCACGACCACCCCGGCGGGCAGGGCGACCGACGACAGGGACGCGGCCGCGTCGTCCGCACGCTCGTTGTTCACGTACACGCCGCCCTGGGTGATCGCGCGCCGCGCCTCACCGAGGGACTTCACCAACTCGGTCTCGACGAGGGCTCGGGCGAGGTCCGCACTCCCCTCGACGGACACCGACCCGGGGAGCTCGGTGATCGCCGACCGCAGGGTCTCCGGATCGAGCGCGGCCAGGTCGCCGTTGCCGAACAGGGCTGCCGACGCGTCGATCACGGACTGGGTCGCGGCGACGCCGTGGACCAGGGAGGTGACCGCGAACGCCAGGGTGCGCTGCGCCTCCCGGCGGAAGGGCTCGTCGGCGACCGCCCGCTCGAGGCGTTCCACCTCGGCCCGGGACAGGAAGGTGAACTCACGCAGCCGCGCGATCACGTCGGCGTCCGCCGTGTTGAGCCAGAACTGGTAGAAGGCGTACGGCGAGGTCATCGACGCGTCGAGCCAGATCGCGTTGCCCTCGCTCTTGCCGAACTTCGTGCCGTCCGAGTTCGTGATGAGCGGCGTGCCCATCGCGTGCACGGACACGCCCTCGGTCCGACGGATGAGCTCCGTGCCCGAGGTCAGGTTGCCCCACTGGTCGGAGCCACCGGTCTGCAGCGTGCAGCCGTACTGCCGGTGGAGCTCGCGGAAGTCGAGCCCCTGCAGGATCTGGTAGCTGAACTCCGTGTAGCTGATGCCGGCGTCGGAGTTGAGGCGTGCCGCCACCGCGTCCTTCTTGAGCATCGACCCGACGCGGAAGTACTTGCCGATGTCGCGCAGGAAGTCGATCGCCGACAGCGGTGCCGTCCAGTCGAGGTTGTTGACGAGGCGGACCCCGTTGTCCCCGTCCGCGCTGAGGAACCGGGAGACCTGGCCCTGCAGGCGGCCCACCCACTCGACGACGGTCTCGCGGGTGTTCAACGTGCGTTCGGCCGTGGGGCGCGGGTCGCCGATCAGGCCGGTCGACCCGCCGACGAGCGCGAGGGGCTTGTGGCCCGCCAGCTGCAGCCGGCGCATGGTGAGCAGCTGGAGCAGGTTGCCGCAGTGCAGGGAGGGTGCGGTCGGGTCGAAGCCGCAGTAGTACGTCACCGGGCCAGCGTCGAGGGCCTCTCGCAGTGCGGTCTCGTCGGTCGAGACGTGCACCAGACCACGCCAGCGCAGTTCGTCCCACACCGAGGCGAAGGTGGGGTCGTTCTGCTGACGCGTCAGGACATCGGGTTCGGTATCACTGGACACCCCGTCATCGTACCGGCGCGCTCGGCGCCCCTCAGTCGACGGCGCCCCTCAGTCGACGGCGTTCTTGTGCCGCCGGTACGTCGACACGGTCGGGTCACCGGCGAGCCAGAACCGCCACGGGAACGCGGCACCACCGGCAACGCCCCCGACACCGGTCCGGGGACCGCGCGCGATCCGGCCGCTCGCCAGGAGGGCGTCGACCACGTCCGCCGGCGCGGCGGTGGCGAGTCGAGCCTCCACCCCGGGCGCCAAGGTGAGCGTGTACGGGCCTGACCCGTCGAGCACCGACGTGCCGTCGTCGGTCCCGAGGACCGCGCCGAGCGCGACGCCGAGGTTGCCCGGTCCACGGGCCAGGGCGACGTCGGCGACCGCGGGCCCGCGACGGGTCCGGGCGGTGTCGATGCCCGACACCACCTCGGCACCGCGGAGCAGCGACCCCGACGACCGGCCGACCGGGCCGCTGACCACGTTCACGCAGGTGTGGATGCCGTACGACCGGTACGCGTACAGGGTGCCGGGCGCGCCGAACAGGTGCCGGTTGCGCTCGGTCATCCCCCGGTGTCCGTGGGACCCCGGGTCGACCGAGCCGGCGTACGCCTCCACCTCGGTGATGCGCAGGGTGACGCCCTTGCCGGCGAGGGTCGCGCCGAGGAGGCCCGGCGCCGACACCGGGGCCGGCTCACGCAGCAGGGCGAGCAGCGCCTCCGTCACGTCGCCGCCCCGTCAGCGGGTGAAGGGCGCCCCGGCCGCGATCTCGCGGACGGACCGCGTCAGCGCGGCGAGCTGCTCGGCGACGCGCTCCGGCGCGGTGCCGCCCACGCCACGGCGGGAGGCGACGCTGCCCTCGATCGTGAGGACGGCGCGAACCTCCGGCGTGAGGTGCGCGGAGACGGCGGCGTACTCGTCGTCGGTCGGGTCGTCCAGGTCGATGCCGCGCTCCTCGCAGTACCGGACCAGCGCGCCGGACACCTCGTGCGCGTCACGGAAGGGCACGCCCTGGCGGACGAGCCACTCGGCCACGTCGGTCGCGAGCGAGAAGCCCTGGGGTGCGAGCTCGGCCATCCGGTCGGTGTCGAAGGTCAGCGTCGCGATCATGCCCGTGAAGGCCGGCAGCAGGACCTCGAGCGTCGCGACCGAGTCGAAGACCGGCTCCTTGTCCTCCTGCAGGTCGCGGTTGTACGCGAGGGGCAGGCCCTTGAGCGTCGCGAGGAGCCCGGTCAGGTTGCCGATCAGCCGACCGGACTTGCCGCGGGCGAGCTCGGCGATGTCCGGGTTCTTCTTCTGCGGCATGATGCTCGACCCGGTGGAGAACGCGTCGTGGAGCCGGACGAAGCCGAACTCCTTCGTGTTCCAGAGGATCACCTCCTCGGCCAGGCGCGAGACGTCGATCCCGATCTGCGCGAGGACGAAGGCGAACTCCGCGACGGCGTCCCGGGCGGCGGTCGCGTCGATCGAGTTGTCCGCCGGCCGGTCGAAGCCGAGTTCGTGGGCGATCGCGGTCGGGTCGAGTCCGAGCGAGCTCCCGGCCAGGGCACCGGCCCCGTACGGGCTGACACCGGCGCGGGCCGCCCAGTCGCGGAGTCGTTCCAGGTCCCGCACGAGGGGCCAGGCGTGGGCGAGCAGGTGGTGCGCGAGCAGGACCGGCTGCGCGTGCTGCAGATGGGTGCGGCCCGGCATGATCGCGCCCTCGTGCTCGGACGCCTGCTGGCTGATCGCGTCGACGAGGTCGATCACCATCCGGCCGATCCGCCGGCCGTGGTCGAGCATGTGCATGCGGCCGAGCGTCGCGATCTGGTCGTTGCGACTCCGTCCGGCGCGGAGCTTGCCGCCGAGTTCCGGCCCGACGTCGGCGATGAGCAGGCGCTCGAGGGCGCCGTGCACGTCCTCGTCGGAGTCGGCGGGCTGCAAGACGCCGTCGAGGAACGACGCCTCGAGACGGTCCAGCCCGGCGCGCATCCGCTCGAGTTCGTCGGCCGTCAGGTAACCGGCGGTCTGCAGGGCCCGGGCGTGCGCGCGGGACCCCGCGATGTCGTACGGGGCGAGCTGCCAGTCGAAGTGCGTCGACCGCGACAGGGCGGCGAGCTCGGCGCTCGGCCCGTCGGCGAAGCGGGCACCCCACAGGGCACCCGTGTTCGTCGCGTCGGTCTTGGTGCTGGCTTCGTCCGGCCGGGAGGCTCGGGGGGCGTCCGTCATGAGGGTCCTGCGTCGTCGTGGGTCGATGTGGTGCGCGTCTGCCGGGCCGGCGGCGGCGGGACGGGCGCGTGCCGCGCCTCCCGGCCGGTCGGGACGGCGGGACCGGGTGGTCCCGCCGTCCCGGAGGGGTCAGTTCGCCAGGTCGCGGCGGGCGGAGATCTTGCTCGGGAGCGACCAGAGCTCGATGAAGCCCTTCGACAGCGACTGGTCGAACATGTCGCCGGTGTCGTAGGTGGCGAGGTCGAAGTCGTAGAGGCTCTGCTCCGACTTCCGGCCCGTGACCGTCGCGCGGCCGCCCTGCAGCTGCAGGCGGATGTCGCCCGACACGTACTCCTGCGTGGAGTCGATGAAGGCGTCGAGGCTGCGCTTGAGCCCGCCGAACCACAGGCCGTCGTAGACCAGGTCGGCCCACTCGGACTCGACACCGCGCTTGTAGCGGTTCACGTCGCGCTCGAGGGTCAGGCTCTCGAGCTCCTCGTGCGCGGCGATGAGCGCCATCGCGGCCGGGGCCTCGTAGACCTCGCGCGACTTGATGCCGACCAGGCGGTCCTCGACGACGTCGATGCGGCCGACGCCGTGCTTGCCGGCGAGGGCGTTGAGCTCCTGCACGATGCGCAGGACGCTGAAGCGCTGGCCGTCGATCGCGACCGGGACGCCCTGCTCGAAGGTGATGACGACCTCGTCGGCGTCACGCGGCACCGCGGGGTCCTGCGTGTAGGCGTACAGGTCCTCGATCGGGGCGTTCCACGGGTCCTCGAGGAACCCGGTCTCCACCGCGCGACCCCAGACGTTCTGGTCGATCGAGTACGGCGACTTCTTGCTCTGCAGGATCGGCAGGTCGTGCTCCTGGGCGTAGACGATCGCCTTGTCGCGGGTCAGCGCGAGGTCACGGACCGGGGCGACGCTCGTCAGGTCCGGGGCGATCGCGGCGACCGCGGCCTCGAAGCGCACCTGGTCGTTGCCCTTGCCGGTGCAGCCGTGCGCGACGCTGTCGGCGCCGAGCTGCTTCGCCGTCACGGCGAGGTGCTTCGCGATGAGCGGTCGGCTCAGCGCGGACACGAGCGGGTAGCGCTTCTGGTAGAGCGCGTTCGCCTTGAGGGCCGGCACGAGGTAGTCGTCCGCGAACTCGTCCTTCGCGTCGATGACGACGGACTCCACCGCGCCGCAGTCCAGCGCTCGCTGGCGGATGGCGTCCATGTCCTCGCCGCCCTGGCCGACGTCCACCGCGAGGGCGACGACCTCTTTCCCGGTGGCGTCCTTGAGCCAGCCGATCCCGACGGAGGTGTCGAGCCCTCCTGAGTACGCGAGTACGACGCGGTCTGCCATGGGTTCTCTCCTGTGTGGTGGTGGTTGTCAGTTGCCGGGGGTCGCCACGTCAGCGGCGGTCGCCCCGTCTGCGGCGGTCGGGGCGTTGGCGGCGAGGAGCCAGGCGAGCAGGGCCTTCTGGGCGTGCAGGCGGTTCTCCGCCTCGTCCCAGATGATGCTGCGCGGTCCGTCGATGACCTCGGCGGTGACCTCGTAGCCGCGGTCGGCGGGGAGGCAGTGCATGAACACGGCGTCGTCCGCGGCGTGCGCGAGGAGCTCGTCGTCGACGCGGTAGCCGGCGAAGGTCGCGAGCCGCTGCTGCTTCTCGTCCTCCTTGCCCATCGAGACCCAGGTGTCGGTCACGACGACGTCGGCACCGGCGACCGCGGCCACCGGGTCCGTCACGACGAGCACCGATCCGCCGGTCTCGGCAGCGCGGTGTTCGGCGTCGGTCACGACCTGCGGTGCCGGTGCGAACTCGACCGGCGAGGCGACGCGGACGTGCATGCCCGCCGTGGCACACGCGAGCAGGTACGACTGCGCCATGTTGCTCGCGCCGTCACCGACGAAGGCGACGGTCTGCCCGGCCAGGGCACCGCGGTGCTCACGGATGGTGAGCAGGTCGGCGAGGAGCTGGCACGGGTGGAAGTCGTCGGACAGCGCGTTCACGACGGGGACCGTCGTGCTCGCCGCCATCTCCTCGAGCCCGGACTGGGCGTAGGTCCGCCAGACGATCGCCGACACCATCCGCTCGAGCACGCGGGCGGTGTCGGTCGGGGTCTCCTTGCCGCCGAGCTGGCTGTTGGCGGTCGAGATGATGAGCGGGCTGCCGCCGAGGTCGCTGATGCCGACGTGGAAGGACACCCGGGTGCGGGTGGACGACTTGTCGAAGATCACGGCGACGCTCTGCGGACCTGCGAGCGGCTTGGCACCCCAGCGGTCGCGCTTCATCTCGACGGCGAGGTCGAGGATCGCCGACTGCTCGGCCTGGGTCAGGTCGTCGTCCCGGAGGAAGTGGCGGGTCATGCGGAGGTCTCCTGGTCGGCGCCCTGGACGGCCGCCATGCTCTGGGCGAGGATCGACAGGAAGGCGTCGATCTCGGCATCGGACACGATGAGCGGCGGCGCGATGCGCAGGCTCGACTCGTTCGGTGCGTTGATGATGAGGCCGCGTTCGAGGGCGGCGGCCGCGACGGCCGCAGCGACCGGGCGACGGAGACCGACGCCGACGAGCAGGCCGCTCCCGCGCACCTCCTCGACGAGCTCCGACCCGAGGGCCGTGATGCCCGCGCGGATCCGCTCGCCCTTGACGACGGCACCGGCGACGAGGTCGGCGCGCTCGATCTCCTCGAGCACCGCGTTCGCGACGCGGGTGCCGAGCGGGTTGCCGCCGAAGGTCGACCCGTGCTGCCCGGCGGAGAACAGGTCGGACGCCCACCCGAAGGTGACGAGCGCGCCGATCGGGAAGCCGCCGGCGATGCCCTTGGCGACGGTGATGGCGTCCGGTACGACCCCGGTGTTCTGGAAGGCGAACCACGCACCCGTCCGGCCGATGCCGGTCTGGATCTCGTCGAGGATCAGCAGGGCGCCGTGCTCCTCGGTGAGGCGTCGGGCGGCCTGCAGGAAGCCCTCGGGCAGGTCGACGACGCCGGCCTCACCCTTGATCGGCTCGAGGACGAGCGCCGCGACGGTGCCGTCGATCGACCGCTCGAGCGCCTCGATCGAGGTCTCGACGTGCTCGACACCGGGGATCATCGGCAGGAAGTCCTGCTGCAGCGCGGGCTTGCCGGTGAGCGCGAGCGCCCCCATCGTCCGGCCGTGGAACGCCTGCTGGAGCGCGATGATGCGGGTCTTCTCGCCGTTCGCGCCGCGGTTCAGGCGGGCCAGCTTGAACGCGGCCTCGTTGGCCTCGGCGCCGGAGTTGCCGAAGTACACGCGGCCCGCGTCGCCCGCACCGGAGATGCGCTTGAGCCGTTCGGCGAGCTCGAGCTGCGGCGGCGTCGCGAAGTAGTTCGAGACGTGCACGAGCTTGGCGGCCTGGTCGGCGATCGCCTCGACGAGCGCCGGGTGGGCGTGTCCGAGGGAGTTCACCGCGATGCCGGCGAGGAAGTCGAGGTACTCGTTGCCGTCGACGTCCCAGACCCGGCAGCCCTCGCCGCGCTCGAGCATGATCTTCGGCGGGATCAGGGATCGCATGAGCGACGCCCCGAACCGGTCGTTCCAGGTCTCGGTCTGCGTCTCGGTGCTCACCGTGCTGTGCCCTTCTCGTCGTCGTGCGGGGTCGTCTGGTCGGTGTCGTCGCCGTCGCGGGCGACGTGGTGTCCGCTGCCCGGTGCGTGCACGGCGGCGCGTCGGCCGATCTCGGCGTGGGTGTTCTGGTTCTCGGTCCGGCGGCTCGGGTCCGGGATCACCTCGGTGCCCGCGCCGCGGAGCGTGAACACCTCGAGCAGGATCGAGTGCGGGATGCGGCCGTCGATGATCGTCGCGCCGCCGACCCCGCCGACCACGGCGTCGAGGCACGCGGTCATCTTCGGGATCATGCCCGACTCGAGCGAGGGCAGCAGCTGCCGGAGCTCCTCGACCGCGATGAGGTCGATGATCGAGTCGCGGTCCGGCCAGTTGCGGTACAGCCCCGGGACGTCGGTCAGCATCATGAGCTTGGAGGCGTTCAGCGCGATCGCGAGCGCGGCCGCAGCGGCGTCGGCGTTCACGTTGAGCGCCTGGTCCGGGTGGGCGTCGTCGATCGCGATGCTCGAGACGACCGGGATGCGGTCGGCGCGGATCGCCGCGAGGACGCCGGACGGGTCGACGTGGGTGATGTCCCCGACGTGGCCGAGGTCGAAGTGCTCGCCGTCCACGACGACGCCCTTCTTCTCGCCCGTGAACAGGGAACCGCCGTCGCCGAACACCCCGACACCGAGGCCTTCGCCGTGCTCGTCGATGAGGTCGACGATCTCGCGGTTCACCTCGCCGGCCAGGACGTCGCGGACGACCGTGATCGCCTCGGTCGTCGTGACGCGGTAGCCGCCGCGGAACTCGGACTGGATGCCCTGTTCCTTGAGGGCGGCCGAGATCTGCGGGCCGCCGCCGTGCACCACGACCGGGTGCAGGCCGGCGTACCGGAGGTAGACCATGTCCTCGGCGAACGCACGCTTGAGGTCGTCGTTCACCATCGCGTTGCCGCCGAACTTGACGACGACGATCTTGCCCGAGAACCGCTTCAGCCACGGCAGGGACTCGATGAGGGTCGCGGCCTTGACGGTCGCGAGCTCGTGCTCTTCTTCCTTCGAGAGGTCCGCGTGGCTCATCAGCTGGAGTACGCGCTGTTCTCGTGGACGTAGTCGTGTGTCAGGTCGTTCGTCAGGATCGTCGCCGCGGCCGTGCCGACCCCGAGGTCGATGCGCACGAGCGTGTCCCGCGGGGTGAGGTCGACCTCGTCGCTCGGCCGGTCGGGCGCACCGGCGTGGCACACCCGGACACCGTTCATCGAGACGTCGACCGCGTACGGGTCGAACTCGGCGTCGGTCGTCCCGATCGCCGCGAGCACCCGGCCCCAGTTCGGGTCGTTCCCGAAGACCGCCGCCTTGAACAGGTTGTTGCGGGCGACGCTGCGGCCGACCGTCACCGCCTCGTCCTCGCTGACCGCACCGGTCACCTCGATCGTGATGTCGTGCGCGGCGCCCTCGGCGTCCTGCTGGAGCTGTCGGGCGAGGTCGGCGCACACGTCCGTCAGCGCCTGCTGGAACACCTCGGCGTCGGGCGTCACCCCCGAGGCGCCGGACGACATGAGCACGACGGTGTCGTTCGTCGACATGCAGCCGTCCGAGTCGACGCGGTCGAAGGTCACGCGGGTCGCCGCGCGGAGTGCCCGGTCGAGATCGGCCGAGGGCAGCACCGCATCGGTCGTGATCACCACGAGCATCGTCGCGAGCCCCGGGGCGAGCATGCCCGCGCCCTTGGCCATCCCGCCGAGCGTCCAGCCGTCGACCGTCACCACGGACTGCTTCGGCTTCGTGTCGGTGGTCATGATCGCGGTCGCCGCGGCCGGGCCACCGTCGGATGCGAGGGCGTCGGCGGCGAGCGTCACGCCGCGGAGGACGCCGTCGCGGAAGGTCTGGTCGCCGACCCCGATGAGGCCGGTCGAGCAGACGAGGACGTCGGCGGCGCCGATGCCGAGGGCGTCGCCGACCGCCTCGGCGGTCATGTGGGTCGTCTGGAAGCCGAACGGGCCCGTGAAGCAGTTCGCGCCTCCCGAGTTGAGGACGACCGCACGGGCGACGCCGTCACCCACGGCCTGGCGCGACCAGATGACGGGGTGCGCCTGCGCACGGTTCGACGTGAAGACGGCGGCGACCGCGTCGGCGGGCCCGTCGTTGACGACGAGGGCGACGTCCGGCTTGCCGCTGGTCTTCAGGCCGGCGGTGACGCCGGCGGCGCGGAAGCCCGCAGCGGCGGTGACGCCCTGCAGCCCGTCGGTGGCGGTGTCCTGGTGGGGTGCCTGGTCCTGGTCGGTCACGGGGCGACTCCGTCCACGCTGAGGCCGAGGGTCTCGGGGAAGCCGAGTGCGATGTTCGCGGACTGAACCGCCGCACCGCCGGTGCCCTTGGCGAGGTTGTCGAGTGCGGTCACCGCGACGACACGGCCGGCGGCCTCGTCGACCGCGATGCCGACGAGTGCGGTGTTCGCGCCGATCGTGTCGGCCACGCGGGGGAAGACCCCCTCGGGCAGCAGGTGCACGAAGGGTTCGTCGGCGTACGCCTGCTCCCACGCCAGCCGGACGTCGTGGGCGGTGACCCCCGGCGCCAGGCGCGCGGTCGTGGTCGCGAGGATGCCGCGGGACATCGGCACGAGCACCGGCGTGAACGAGACCTTGACGTCGGCGGCACCGGCGACGCGGAGGTTCTGCTGGATCTCCGGCACGTGCCGGTGCTTCCCGCCGACCGCGTAGGCACTGGCCGACCCCATGATCTCGGACGCCAGGTAGGTGGTCTCGAGCTTCTTGCCGGCTCCGCTGGGCCCGACGCTCAGCACGGCGACGATGTCGTCCGACTCGACCAGTCCGGCCTGGACACCGGGCTGGATGCCGAGGGTGACCGCGGTGACGTTGCACCCGGGGACGGCGATCCGCTTCGTGCTCGCCAGCTCCGTGCGCTGCCGACCCTGCGCGACGATGTCGTCGACGTCCCGCCACTCCTCGGCCGCACCCGGCGCGGGCGGTGCGTGCAGGAGCTCGGGCAGCCCGTAGGTCCAGGCGCCGTGGTACTCGCCGCCGTAGAACGCCGCCCAGGCGCTCTCGTCGGTCAGCCGGTGGTCGGCGCCGCAGTCGACGACGAGCGTGTCGTCGTCGAGCTCCGCCGTGATCGCTCCGGACTGGCCGTGCGGCAGGGCGAGGAACACCACGTCGTGGCCGCGGAGGACCTCGGCGGTCGTCGCGGAAAGGGTGAGGTGCGCGAGCGACCGCAGGTGCGGCTGCGTCGCGACGAGCGGCTTCCCGGCGTTCGAGAACGCGGTCACCGTCCGCACCTCGAACTCGGGGTGAGCGGAGAGGATGCGCAGCAACTCGCCACCCGCGTAGCCGCTGGCACCAGCGACGGCGACGGATACGGACATGGGTTCCACCTTTGGTCGGACTGTTCGTCGAGGGAGTCGGAGGCGGCGACCCCGGGCGGTGATCCGTCGTGGATCAGTCGCGCAGGGTCGCCCCGAATCGCTCGCCGGCACGTCGGACGGCGCCGTCACGGGCCTCGGAGGCCTCGGCAGCGGTCAGCGTGCGGTCCGTGGCACGGAAGCGCAGGGCGAACGTCAGGGACTTCTGTCCCTCGTCCATGCCCGTGCCCCGGTAGTCGTCCACGAGGCGAGCATACTCCAGCAGGTCTCCTGCGCCAGCGCGGACCTCGGCCAGCACGTCACCGGCCGGTACCGCCGCGTCCACGACGAGCGAGAGGTCCTGCGTGGCCGCCGGGTACGACACGATGGCCGCGACCTCGACGACGTCAGGAGCAGCCGCGACGAGGGCGTCGAGGTCGAGCTCGACGACCGCGACCACACGGGGCAGGTCGGCGTCCGCCGCGCGCTCCGGGAGCAGCTCGCCCGCGACGCCGACGACGGTGTCCCCGACGAGCAGCGACGCGGCACGGCCCGGGTGCAGCGACGGGTGGCTGGTCTGCGCCACCGTGAGCTCGACACCGACCGCCCAGGCGACCGTGCGGGCGACGTCGAGGGCGTCGGCGACGCCGAACGGCTCGGGCGCCGTGCCGGGCTGCTTGACGACCGCGTTGCCCACGAGCAGCGCGCTCACGTGGAAGGGCTGGGCCGGCAGGGCGGCGTCCAGCGCGCGGAGGGTCTCGTTCGTCGGACGGGCTGCCCCGACCGGGACGTCGGTCGTGCCGAGCACGAGGTCCGCCGTCGGGAGGAAGACCCGCGACGTCTCGTACACGGCGACGTCGACGAGCCCGCGGGAGACGTTGCGCCGCGCGACGTCGACGAGCGCCGGGACACCGCTCCGGCGGAGGCGGTCCTGGGCGCTGTCGAGCGCGTTCGCGAGGACGACGCTCGGGCCGCCGTCGGCGTCGATGCCCGGGTAGGCCGCTGCCGTGGCGGCGGAGACGAACGGCGCGGTGACGACCTCGGTGAGCCCGGCTGCCGCGAGTCCGGCGGAGACCCGACGTCGCGCCTGCTGGTGCGGCGTCAGTCCTCGTCCGGGCGGGGCGACGGGGAGCACGCTCGGGATGCGGTCGTACCCGACGACGCGGGCGATCTCCTCGACGAGGGAGACGTCGTCCACCAGGTCGGGTCGCCACGTGGGCGGCGTGACGGCGAGCAGGTCCCCGTCGACGTCGACCGTGCAGCCGACCGCACGGAGCGTGTCGAGGACCTCGGCGTCGGTGTACGCGACGCCGATCAGCTCGGCCGCGCGACCGAGTCGCATCGAGACCGTCGGACGCGGTGCGTCGTCGACGAGCGTCGAACCGAGCTGGTCCGGGGTCCCACCGGCGAGGTCGACGAGGAGCTCGACCGCACGGTTCGCGGCGGCTTCGGCCACGAGGGGGTCGACGCCGCGCTCGAAGCGACGGGACGCCTCGCTCGGGAGCTTGTGCCGGCGGGCGGTGCGGGCGATCGAGACCTGGTCGAAGCCGGCGGCCTCGACGAGCACGTCCGTGGTCGCCGCGGTGATCTCGGTGCGGGCGCCGCCCATCACGCCGGCGAGGCCGACCGCGCCGGCGTCGTCGGCGATCACGAGGTCCTCGGCGTCGAGCGCGCGCTCGACGCCGTCGAGGGTCGTCAGGCGCTCCCCCGCGGTGGCGCGACGGACCGTCAGGCCGCCCTGCACCGTCGACAGGTCGTACCCGTGCAGCGGCTGGCCGAGCTCGAGCATCACGTAGTTCGTGACGTCGACCGGCAGCGAGATCGAGCGCACCCCGGCCAGGGTGAGGCGCGCGACCATCCACGCCGGCGTCGGCCGGGCGGCGTCGACGCCCCGCACGACCCGGGTCACGAAGGTGTGCGCACCGACACGGCCGCGGATCGGAGCGTCGTCGTCGACGGTGACGGAGAAGCCGTCGCCGGTGCGGGGCAGCACGCGGTCGACCGGGTCCGAGAAGGTGGCACCGGTGGCGTGGGCGTACTCACGGGCGACACCGCGCATGCTCAGCGCGTACCCGCGGTCCGGCGTCACGTTGATCTCGACGGCGGCGTCGTCGAGCCCGAGGAGCGCGATCGCGTCCGCCCCGACCGCGGGGTCCATGCCGAGGTCGGCGAAGCGGAGGATGCCGTCGTGCTCGTCGCCGAGTCCGAGCTCACGCGCCGAGGCGATCATGCCGTCCGACACGTGGCCGTACGTCTTGCGCGCGGCGATCGGGAACGGGCCGGGGAGCACGGCGCCGGGCAGCGACACCACGACGAGGTCGCCGACGTCGAAGTTGTGGGCACCGCAGACGATGCCGCGGGGCTCGGGCTCGCCGACGTCCACCTGGCACCAGTTGATCGTCTTGCCGTTCTTCTGCGGCTCGGGCACGCGCTCGAGGACCCGACCGACCACGACGGGTCCGGTCAGGTCGACGGTGTGCACGGCTTCTTCCTCGAACCCGACCGACACCAGGGCGGCGTGGACGTGCTCGAGGGAGACGTCGTCGGGCAGGTCGACGGACTCGCCGAGCCAGCGGAGTGGGACGCGCATCAGACCACCGTTCCGAACTGCTGCGAGAAGCGGAGGTCGCCCTCGAGGAAGTCACGCATGTCGTTCAGGCCGTTGCGGAACTGCAGCGTCCGCTCGATGCCCATGCCGAAGGCGAAGCCCTGGTACTCGTCGGGGTCGATGCCGGCGGCGCGCAGGACGTTCGGGTTGACCATGCCGCAGCCACCCCACTCGACCCAGCGCGCACCGCCCTTGGCGTTCGGCTGCCAGACGTCCATCTCGGCACTCGGCTCGGTGAACGGGAAGTAGTTCGGGCGCAGGCGGATCTGCGCCTCGGCGCCGAACACCTGCCGGGCGAAGTGCTCGAGCGTGCCCCGGAGGTGCGCCATCGTCAGGCCCTTGTCGATCGCGATGCCCTCGACCTGGGTGAAGACCGGCAGGTGCGTGGCGTCGAGTTCGTCGGCGCGGTACACGCGTCCGGGGGCGATCACGTAGAGCGGGAGCTCGCGGGAGAGCAGGGAGCGCACCTGCACGGGCGAGGTGTGCGTGCGCATCAGCAGGTGCCGGTCGACGGGCTCGACGAAGACGGTGTCCGCCATGGCCCGGGCCGGGTGGTCCTGGTCGAAGTTCAGCGCGTCGAAGTTGAACCACTCGTGCTCGAGCTCGGGACCCTCGGCGACCTCCCACCCCATGCCGACGAAGATGTCCGCCACGGTCTCGTTGAGGAGCGACAGCGGGTGCCGCGAACCCGGGGTCCGACGGGACGGCAGGGCGGTGACGTCCACCCGCTCGGCGTCGAGTCGCGCACGCTCTTCACGCTCGGCCAGCACGGACTCCTGGGCGGCGATCGCCTGGTTGACCTGCCCGCGGGCCTGACCGACGAGCTTGCCCGCCGCGGCCTTCTGCTCCGGCGGGACGCTGCGCATCGACGCGTTCATCCGCGCGAGCGTGGACTGCTCGCCGGTGTGCTTGGCACGGGCCTGCTTCAGCTCCGCGACGGTCGTCGTGGCGCGGACGGCGGCGAGGGCCGCGGCGACCGCGTCGGCGACTGCCGGTTCGCTGATCTCGAGAGGTTCTGACACGAGAGCCAAGCCTACCGGCCCGTGGGATACCGCCGTCCTGCACCGGTCGGACGGTCACCCGACGGCCGTCGTCCGGCCGTCGTCGGGCCGCCGCTGCGTCGTCAGGCCCGCGCGGCCCCGCGTCGGCTCCGCTGGGCGAACGCGCTCTCGTACAGGCAGACCGAGGCGGCCGTGGCGAGGTTCATCGACTCCGCGCGGCCGTAGATCGGGACCTTGACGGCACGGTCCACGAGCGCGAGGTCCTCGCTGGTGAGCCCGCGGGCCTCGTTCCCGAAGACCCAGACGGTCGGCCCGTCGAGCATCCCGTCGGCACGCACGTCCGGCAGGTCGTCGCCCGAGACGTCGGCGGCCAGGATCGTGTACCCGAGGCCGCGCGCCCGCTCGACCGTGTCGGCGAGCGTCACCCCGACCGACACCGGAACGTGGAAGAGCGACCCGGTGGTCGAGCGGACCACCTTCGGGTTGTACGGGTCGACGCTGCGTCCGGTCAGGACCACGGCGTCCGCGCCCGCGGAGTCGGCGGCCCGGATGATGGTGCCGGCGTTGCCGGGGTCCCGGACCTCCTCGAGGATCGCGACCAGCCCGGGCAGCTCGCCCGACGTGTCGGCGTCGACCCGCGCCTCCGGGCCGGCCTCGGGGAAGACGTCCTTGACCGACGTCGGGAACTGCTGGCACACCGCGACGACGCCCTGTGGGGTCACGGTGTCCGCCATCGCGTCGAGCACCTGCTCCGTCACGAACCACGTGTCGACGGGCGCGTCGTCGAGGCCGTGGCGGGCCGCCGCCGTCGGCGTGACGTAGAGCTCACGGAGGAGCTCGGGGCGGTACTCGATCGCCTCGCGCACCGCCTGCGGCCCCTCGAGCAGGAACAGCCCGGTCTCGGCGCGGACGTCCTTCTTGGCCAGGGCGGCCACGGCCTTGACACGGCCGGCACGGGGGTTCTCGAGGAGATCGCTCACGTGCTCAGTCTAGGAACGTCCGTCCGGGGCCACGACCGGGTCGCGGCGGACGCGCTGCCGCCGCCCCCTGGGAACGACGGAACCCCCACTCCGTCTGGAGCGGGGGTTCCGGTGCACGGTGACGTGGCTCAGGCTGCCTTCGGCGCCGAGGTGTCGGCCGGCAGGGCCTTCTTGGCGGTCTCGACGAGCGCGGCGAACGTCTCGGCGTTGTTGACCGCGAGGTCGGCGAGGATGCGACGGTCGACCTCGACGCCGGCCAGGTTGAGCCCCTGGATCAGGCGGTTGTAGGTCAGGCCGTTCGCACGGGACGCAGCGTTGATGCGCTGGATCCAGAGGCGACGGAACTCGCCCTTCTTCGCGTGACGGTCGCGGTACGCGTAGACGAGGGAGTGGGTGACCTGCTCCTTCGCCTTGCGGTACAGGCGCGAACGCTGGCCGCGGTAGCCCTCGGCGCGCTCGAGGATGACGCGGCGCTTCTTGGCGGCGTTGACCGCTCTCTTCACTCTTGCCATTGGTCTGTTCCTTTACGTTCCGGGCCGGCTCAGTGGCCGAGGAGCTTCTTGACGTTCTTGGCGTCGGCCTTCGAGAGGACCTGGTCCTCGTTGAGGCGGGCCTTGCGCTTGGCAGACTTGACCTCGAGGTTGTGACGCATACCGGCCTGCTGCTTCATGATCTTGCCGCTGCCGGTGACCTTGAAGCGCTTCTTCGACCCGGAGTGGGTCTTCTGCTTGGGCATCGTGGTGCCTTTCCGTGGGGTGGATGGGGGGCCGCGTCGAGCGCGGGATCGGCCTGGGAGGACCTACTCGGCCGACGAGTCGGCGGGAGCTGCTGCGGCGGGCGTGGTGTCGCCCTCCGACTTGGTCTTCGCGGAGTGCTCGGTGGCCTTCCGCTCGGCCTTCTCTGCGGCACGCTTGGCGTTCTGCTCGCCCTTGACGTCCGACTTGTTCTTGAGGGGCGCGATGATCATCGTCATGTTGCGGCCGTCCTGGGTGGGACGGGACTCCACGACGCCGAACTCGGCGATCTCCTCGGCGAACTTCTGGAGGAGCCGGACACCCTGCTCGGGACGCGACTGCTCGCGACCGCGGAAGAGGATCATCGCCTTCACCTTGTCGCCACCGAGGAGGAACCCCTCGGCGCGCTTGCGCTTCGTCTCGTAGTCGTGCACGTCGATCTTCAGGCGGAACCGCACTTCCTTCAGGTCGGTGTTGACCTGGTTGCGGCGGGCTTCCTTGGCCTTCTGAGCGGCTTCGTACTTGAACTTGCCGTAGTCCATGATCTTGGCGACGGGCGGCTTCGAGTTCGGCGCGACCTCGACCAGATCCAGCTCGGCTTCCTGCGCGAGGCGCAGTGCGACGGCGATGGGGACAACGCCGACCTGCTCGCCCTGGGGACCGACGAGTCGGACCTCGGGGACGCGGATTCGGTCGTTGGTACGGGGATCGGTGATGCGGAGCTCCTTCAATCAGGTGGTGGCCGTCCGGGGCGTGTGCCCGGGACGACGGCACGAGAGAGGAGATCTGACGCACGGATCGGGACCCGTTCGGCAGCCGCCCGACGCCGACCCTTGCGGTCCGGCCGACCAGCACCCACGTGGTGGGCTCCGGCGGAGCGGTGGTGACCCGGTAGCCTTGGTGCAGCCACGGGTGGGAGGAACTCCTCTTTCGTGACACCGTCCTGACCCCCGGAAGCTTCCGGGCGCGCGGACAGTGTCTGCCGTCGGCGAGTCTAGCAGAGGAGCACCGTGACCGACACCCCGAGCAACGCCACCCCCGGATCCGACGAGATCGGGCCCGACGGCGCGGACGACGCCGCCAGGGACATCTCCGAGGTCCCCGCGATCGAACTGGTCAACACCGTCGCCGTGCACCTGCTCAGCGCGGCCGCAGTCAAGGTCGGCCTGGCGGACGACCCGGAGCGGCAGACCGACCTGGACGAGGCGCGCAAGCTCATCACCTCGCTGGCCGGCCTGGTCACCGCCGCCGCCACCGAGATCGGCGACCAGCACGCCCGCCCGCTGCGCGACGGCCTGCGCTCGGTGCAGCTGGCCTTCCGCGAGGCGTCGGCGATCCCGGACGCGCCGGGCAAGGGTCCGGGCGAGAAGTACACCGGGCCGGTCACCTGATCGGTCCGGACTGACGGACGGGAGGCCTGTGGCGGTGTCGCCACGGGCCTCCCGTCCGTCGTGCGGTCACGCACCGCCCCGCGGGGCGGCTCCCCGGCCGCCGGTCGCGGCTCAGCCCGCGGCGCGCGCGACCAGCCGGTCCACCGCGGCGACCGGGATCCCGACCCACGTCGGTCGGTTCCGCGCCTCGTACACGACCTCGTACACGGCCTTGTCGAGCTCGAAGGCGTCGAGCAGCGCGCGGTGCGCCAGCAGGTCGGAGCCGCTCCCCCGGGCGTAGCCGTCCAGGAAGGCGTGGCGGGCCTGCTCGGACCAGTCCCCGGTGTCGACGGGCTCGTCCTCGTGGGCCAGGGCGCCGGCCACGTAGTCGAACGAGCGCAGCATGCCGGCGACGTCCCGCAGGGCCACGTCCGGGCGCGACCGCTCGGGCATCGGACGGAGGGGTTCGCCCTCGAAGTCGAGGAACACCCACCCGCGGGGCTCCGGCGCGGACAGGACCTGCCCGAGGTGCAGGTCGCCGTGGATGCGCTGCATGGTCGGCCACGGCACCGTCGCCGCGCGGTCGTAGACGCGGGCCACGGCGTCGGCGTGCTCCGCGACCTGCGGCACCTCGGCGGCGGCGGTGTCGAGTCGTCGCCGCATCGTCGCGATCGCCTCGTCGACCTGCTCCGGGCCGGCGGTCGCGGTGGGCATCGCACCGGCCAGGACCGTGTGCACCTCGGCGAGGGCGGCACCGAGGCGGTCGGCGTCGCTCGCGAAGGACGTGCCCGTCCGCGCGGCGGTGAGGGCCACGCGCCAGGCGTCCTCGAGCCCGGGCAGGAACTCCTGCGCGAAGGCGAGGTGTCCGGTTGCGGACCCACCGGGCTGCCCGGCGTCCGGCCACTCCCCGGACAGGGCGCCGAACGTGCGCGGGACCCGGACCGACCCGGCGGCCGAGAGCGCGCGCTGGGTGGTCACGTCGGGGTTGTCGCCGTGGTGCAGGACCCGGAACACCTTCGTGATGACCTGCCCGTTCTCGTCCGTGTCGCAGATCACCGACGTGTTCGACTGCTCGCCGCTCAGCACCCGGGCCGAGCGGACCGGGCCGACGTGCTCGCCGTCGGCCTCGATGCGGCCGAGCAGCCAGCGGGCGTAGGCGACGTCGTGCGGGGCGTCGTACACGGTGGCCCCGTCGACCTCGGCGACGAGCGCGTGAGCCAGGGACGGCTCGGGCGTCGCCCGGACCGTGAGCGGCACCTGGTAGAGCACGGGGCCGGTGGGGGCGTCGTCGAGGACGAAGAGCGTGCGGACGGTGACCTCGTCCGTCCGGGCGGTCCGCTCGGCGATGACGGTGGTGCGGGGGGTCCCGCCCTTGGCGGCGTACCAGCGTTGGTCGGCCATCCAACCGGCGACTGCTGTCTCGAGGGGGTCGGCGTGCACGGCGTCGGTCATGTCGGGGACGCTACCCGTCGCGGCTGCGCCGGGGTGCGGGTTCGTCGTCGTCCGGCCCGGCGCGGGGGCGAGCGGGGCCGGTCAGCCGCGGGCGGGGCGTGCGCGCCCGCGGCCGGTCACCGGCCGGTCACCGGCCGGTCACCGGCCGCCGATCGGCCCGTCACCGGCCGCCGATCGGCTGGTCACCGGCCGCTCACCCCGTGCACGTCGTGGTCGAGAACTCGTTCGAGCCCACCACGTCGTTGTCGCACGAGACGGTGTTCCCGAGCACCGGACGGAACGCGAACGCGACGCCGTCGCTGTTGCCCAGGTCGACCGTGTTGCCGGAGAACGTGTTGTCGGTCCCCCAGCCGGAGAGCAGCTCGTGCGTCTGGAACCCGTCGAGGATCGAGTTCGTGCCGCGGTTCCCCGTGATGCTCCAGCCGTTGCCCTTGACGTCGACCCACGAGTCCGCGTGGTTCTGCCCCTGCATACCGGCACCGTCGAAGGAGTTGTCCGAGAGCACGCCGCCGGTGGTGCCCTCCTTGATGTCGACGTTCTCGGCCGCGGTGTCCGCCACGGTGTTGCCCGTGACGACGTTGCGGTCGCTCCGGTCCGGCTGGCAGTCGGAGACCTTGCACCAGTTGTTCTTCGAGGAGCCGACGTAGATGCCCTCGCCGAACTTCGGCTTGCGCAGGCCGGTGTCGGAGACGCTGTTGCCCCGGACGGTGTTGTCGCTGCTGTTCGCCCGGAGGTGCACCGCCTCGTCGCCCGTCCGCCGGACCGTGAGCCCCTGCAGCACCGAGTGCTGGGTGTCGTCGAGCATCACGCCCTTCTGCCCGTTCTGCACCGTGAAGCCGGAGAGCGTCCAGTACGCGGCGCCGTCCAGGTGGAGCACGTAGCCGTCGGAGGGGTCGCCGCCGTCGAGCACGGCCCCGCTCCCACCGCAGAGTGCGATCGGCTGGGCGGCCGTCCCGGTCGCGGTGCCCTCGAACGTGCCCTGGTAGGTGCCGTCGGCCAGGGCGATGACGTCGCCCGCCCGCGCACGGTCGAGTGCCTTCGTGAGCGCGTCGGCGGTGCCCACGCGGACGGTGGGCGTCCCGCACGAGGCGGCGGGACCGGCGGCGGGGGTGCGGCCGCTCGTCCCGCTCGTCGCGCTGCCCGGGCCGGGCGTCGCGTCCGGGTCGGCACCGTTCGCGGCGCCGTCCCCGTCGAGGGGGCCGAGCTCGGGCGTGCGGCTCGGTGTCGGGGCGCCCTGGGCGTCGGCCGGGGCGGACGCCGTCGAGGTCGGCGGAGCGGCGACGGTGTCCGGCCCGGTGACGGCGGCGCTGACACCCCAGATCCCGCCGACGAGCACGGCACCCACCACGAGGCCGACGGCGCCCGAGACGAGCTGGACACGGTGTCGTCGGAAGCGGTCCGGCATCCGGGTCACCGTGCCGGCGCCGCGAGGGCGGGGTCGGAGCCGTCGGCCCTGGTGGTGTCGGCCTCCTCGGACCGGGCGGCGTGGGCGGCGCGGCGGCCGGCGTCCGGCTCCCCCGTCGGCTGCTCGGGTGCCGTGGTCTGCGCCGCGGTCGGTGCCGAGATCGGCGACGCGGGCAGCCCCAGTGTGGTCGGGTCCACGACCCCGGCGGTGAACGAGGACAGCGGCGCCTGCCCGGCGTACGGGTGCTCGCGCTGCTCACCGCGACGGCCACGGATCACGCCGCCGATCGCCGCGGCGAGCACGACGAGCAGCAGGATCAGCCACAGCACCGTCAGCGGCTGGAAGATCCCGCGCAGGGTGACGAGGAGCGGCTTCGTGGACTGCCACCCGGTGGTGGTGTTGCCGCGCTGGACGGCCTGGTCGGCACGCGCCAGGTCGATGGCGCTCGGCCCCTTGCCCGCGACCGAGTTGCCGGTGACGGTCGTGCCCTTCGACGGTCCGACCACGGTGACGCCGTGGGTGCGGGCGCCGGAGATCTCGTTGCCGTCCACGTCGGCGTCGGAGCCACGGCTGTAGATGCCGATGTCCGCGCCGGCGATCGTGTTGTCGCTGACCTCCGACGAGCGCACGCCGTCCAGGACCGCGATGCCGTTCTGGATGGACCCCTTGACGACGTTGTTGCGGATCGTGGTCTTCACGGCCTCCTGCCCGACGACGATCCCCATCCGGTTGCCGTCCATGGTGGAGCCGCTGACCTTGACGTTCTCGCCGCCGAGGACCTCGACGCCGTAGCGGCCGTTGTCCGACGCGGTGCTGTCGGTCAGGGAGTTGTTGCCGTAGTCGCCGGTGGGCATGCCGACCGCGTTCGGGCCGTCGGCGAGCGCCCCGCCGTTCAGCGTGATGCCGTTGCGCCCGTTGCGGTTCGCGGTGACCTGGCTGAGGACGATGCCGGTGGAGGCGCGGGTCATCTTGATCCCGTCCACCCCGTTGTCGTGCGAGTCGACCGAGGACAGCGTGCTGTTCGTCACGTAGCGGTGCAGGACGAGTCCGTCGATGAGCGAGTGTTCGATGGTGGAGTCCGACATGACGATGCCGTCCGCGCTGGTGAGGAACAAACCGTACGCGTTGCCGTCGAACTCGGTGTGCTGGATCTTCGCGGACACGAAGCTGTACGCGCCCGCGGCCGTGCTCTCGCCGGGGGTGGTGCCGTCGACCGCGCCGGTCGGCAGCAGGGTGCTGCCGAAGACGTCCTTCGTCGTGCGCAGGGTCTTCGCGGCCTGGGTGCCGGACGCCGCGTCGAGCGTGGAGAGGTCCGTGCCGGTGAGCGAGACGCCCCCGGTGGTGCCGCTCCAGAACCCGAGGTCGCGGAAGGCCGCGTAGCTCAGGGTGGCGGTG
The DNA here is from genome assembly GCF_018885305.1 of Curtobacterium sp. L6-1. Taxonomy (NCBI): domain Bacteria; kingdom Bacillati; phylum Actinomycetota; class Actinomycetes; order Micrococcales; family Microbacteriaceae; genus Curtobacterium; species Curtobacterium aetherium. The sequence goes on along the minus strand of NZ_CP076544.1, from coordinate 3,381,051 downwards.
CCGCCCTGCACGCGGACGTAGGAACGCCCGTCGGTGGTGTCGGTGTCGACCTTGCCGGCCTGCGGGTCCCACGAGTCGATGACGACCGGGGCCTTGGCGGAACCGGCGATCTGGAGCGCCCCGGCCTGCGTGACGATCGACACGAAGCCGCGGTCGTCGCTCTGCAGGTGGATGTGCAGGCCGTCCGGGCTGGTGAGCCGCAGGGTCGCGCCGTTCTCGACGACGATGTTCTCGCTGAGCAGGTACGACCCGTCGGGCTGCTTGACGAACGTCGAGGGTGCGAGTCGCTTGAGGTCGTCGACGGTGTACGCCGAGCCGCGGGCGACGAGGACGAGCGTGTAGGAGCTGCCCGTCGCGAGTCGGTACGGCTTCGTCGTGACGAGTCCGCTCCACCGCGCGGCGGACGCGAGGGCCCGCACGTTGTAGATCCGCTCGTTCTCGGCGGCGACGAGCTTCGCCTCCTTGTTCGGGCTGCCCGGGTAGGCGTCGCCCGTGACGACGGTGGACCCGTCGGCGGCCCGGGAGCTGCCCGGGGTCGCCGCGTCGGCGGCCGTCGGGACGGTGAGGGCTGCGGCGCCGGCGAGCGCGAGGGCGAGCACGGCGCTCGTCGCGAGCCGGCCGGTGCGGGTGCCGCGGCGCGCGGCGGACGCGGGGGTGGGTCCGGTGCTCATGCTGCGGCGACCTCTCCGGCCTGGAGGCCCGGTGCGGGGACCGGGACACGTCCGGCTCCGGACGTGGTGGCGGCCGGGGCGACGGTCGTCGGCGCGGCCGGTGCGGGTGCCGCCGTGGTGGCGAACCCCGGTGCGGGGACGGTCAGCGGCGGGGCGACCGGTGCGGACTGCCCGGTCCCGTGGGTGGTCGGACGCTCGAGGGTCGCGGCGGTCTGGCCGTCGCCGCCCATCTGGTCGGCGTGCCGGGTGAGCCACCCCTGCTTGTTCATGGTGATGAACGAGAAGACCTTGATCGGCAGCGCGATGACGATGACCACGAGGGCGAGCACCGGCAGCACGAAGATGTCGAGCGGGTGGCGGCGGAGGTTCGAGAACCCACGGACGGCACGGCCGGCGAGCAGCCAGGCGATGGTGAACGCGGCGCCGATGACGCTGAGCTCGAGGCGGCTGAACAGCAGGTACCACATGGTGATGCCCATGGTCACCGGGGTGAGGATGATCTGCAGCACGGTGATCTTCGTCACGAAGGGCACGCGCCAGATCCAGCCCTTGGCGATGGCCGTCAGGTAGGTGCGGTACGAGTTGCGGCTCCAGCGGATGCGCTGCTTGAAGAACGCCTTGCCCGTGGCCGGGAACATCGAGAGGGCCTTCGCGCTCTCCTGGTGCACGGTCTTGAACCCCGAGGCGAGCACGAGCCACGTGAGGCGGCCGTCGTCACCGGCCACGCAGCGGCGACCGAGGAAGAACTCGTTCTCGAGGTTGTCCAGGACCGGCAGCACGGCCGAGCGGCGGTACGCGGCGGTGCGGCCGGACAGGCACGGGACGGCACCGGCGGCACCCATGGCGGGGACGTAGTTGAAGTACCGGAGGTTGACGAGCCAGTCGGCGATGATCCGCCAGATGCTCGAGTTGCGCTGGTACACGTTCTGCTGCGTGCCGACGCCGCCGACGGTGGTGTCGACGAACGGCATCTGCACGTTCTCGAGCAGGCCGGGCTCCCAGCTGGTGTCCGAGTCGACGAGGACGACGACGTCGTAGCGGGCGAGCCGGATGCCCTGCCCGAGGGCACTGCGCTTGCCGGCGTGGTGGAACAGGACCGGCTTCACGGTCGGGTCCCCGACGGCGACGATGCGGCGGTACGCCTCGGTGTCGGCGACGTCGAGCACGATGATGATCTCGTCGGGGTGCTGCGACCGCCACGAGTCGAGGCAGCGGAGCAGGATGTCGGGGTCCTCGTGGTAGCTCGGCACGACGACGGAGGTCGTGGTGCGGAAGCCGTTGCGGACCGGCTTCGCCCGCGCCGACAGCACGACGCGGTAGAGCCACAGGGCCCACACGATCACACCGGCGATGCCGACGGGGACGTACTTGAGTGCCTCGTGGCCGAAGGCGACGAGCTGGTCGATGACGACCTGGGTCGATGACTGGGATGCGGCGAGCGCGGCCAGGGTGTCCATGGGTTCGGGTCCTTCGGACTGGCGTGGGTGGGAGATCCGGGGTGCGCGGTGGTCAGCCGGGCGCAGACCGCCGGCGAGTGGGTGGCTCGCGGGGGCGGTCGAGACGACGTCGTCACCAGACGGTAGGTGGCCCCTGCGCGGACCGACAAGGGGATGCGGGGCACTCTTGCGCGTTCGCGCAAGCGGCTGCGGATGTGCGGTCCCCCGCGCCCGGTCCGCACCGGTGCGCGGCCCCGACGCCGGCGGGCACGTCGCCCGGCCCCGCTCGACCGGTCTCGCCCGGTTCTCTTTACATCGATGTACCTCGGCGGCCAGCATGGAGGGATGCACGCGCACCCCGGCACCGTCGCCGCCCCAGGTCTCCCGCTCGCCAGCCGCCAGGACGGGGAGTACCCGCGCCCCCAGATGATGCGGTCCCACTGGGCCGACCTCGACGGCACCTGGTCGTTCCGCAACACCGGCGACGACCCGGCCTGGCGCAACGGGTTCCCGGACGCCCGCGACATCCTCGTCCCGTTCCCGCCGGAGTCCGCCGCGTCCGGGATCGACGAGCCGGGGTTCCACCCGGTGGTCTGGTACGCGCGGGGCATCACGGCCGCCGACCTCGCCGCCGCCGGACACGACGAGGACCGCACGCGGCTGCTGCTCCACTTCGGCGCGGTCGACCACCGCGCCCGGGTCTGGGTCGACGGGCAGTTCATCGGCGAGCACGAGGGTGGGCACACGCCGTTCACGCTCGACGTCACCGAGGCGCTCACCGCCCCGGCGAGCGCCTCGGCGAGCGCCCCGGCGAGCGCCTCGGGCAACACCGATGCGGTCCACACGCTCGTCGTCCGCGCCGAGGACGACCCGCACGACCTCACCCAGCCCCGCGGCAAGCAGGACTGGCACGAGCAGGCGCACGACATCTGGTACCGCCGCACGACCGGGATCTGGCAGACCGTGTGGCTCGAGGCCGTTCCGGACCCCGCCGTCGCCGCACTGCGCTGGACGAACGTCGACCACGAGACCATGCGGCTGACCGTCCGGCTGGCGGGCGCCCACCCGGTCGGGACGCGCGTCCGCGTCGAGGCGCACTGGACCGAGCAGGACGAGCACCTCGCGACCGTCGAGGCCGTCGTCGGGCCGACCGCGCACGAGGTCGACGTCGTCGTCCCGATCGCCCGGCAGGCGAACGGCCAGGCCGAGCAGGAACTGCAGTGGAGCCCGGACGCACCGCACCTCGTCGACGCGGTCGTCACCCTGGTGGCCCCGGACGGGCACACCCTCGACGCCGTGAGCTCGTACTTCGGCATCCGCACCACGGCGATCGGCCACGGGCGCTTCCTGCTCAACGACCGCAGCACCGACGTGCGCAGCGTCCTGAACCAGGGCTACTGGCCCGAGTCGCACCTCACCGCCCCGACACGGCAGGCCCTGCGCCGCGAGGTGGAGCTCATCAAGGAGCTCGGATTCAACGCGGCGCGGAACCACCAGAAGATCGAGGACCCCCGCTTCCTGTACTGGGCGGACCGCCTCGGCCTGCTCGTCTGGGGTGAGGCGCCCGGCGCGTACGCGTTCTCGCCGACGGCCGTCCAGCGGCTCGTGCGGGAGTGGATGGACGCGGTGGAGCGGGACGCCTCGCACCCGTCGATCGTGACCTGGGTGCCCGCGAACGAGAGCTGGGGCGTGCAGCACATCGCGACGGACCCAGCGCAGCAGGCGTACGCCCGGGCGCTCGCGGACGTCACGCGCGCGCTCGACCCGACGCGGCCCGTCATCTCGAACGACGGCTGGGAGCACCCGGACTCCGACATCCTGTCCGTCCACGACTACGAGGGCGACGGGGAGCGCCTCGCCCGCACCTACGCCGACGACGAGGCCCGGACGCGCCTGCTCGCCGGGGTCGGCCCGGCGGACCGGCCGATCCTGGTCGGCGGCGCCGAGGACCGCGGGCAGCCGGTGATGCTCACGGAGTTCGGCGGGGTCAACCACCAGCCGGGTGCGCAGCGCGACGACGCTTGGGGCTACACGACCGCCGCGGACGGCGACGACTGGATCGCCCGGATCACGGCACTGTACGACGCGGTGCGGGCGAGCTCGTTCCTGGCGGGCAGCTGCTGGACCCAGCTCACCGACACGATGCAGGAGACGAACGGGCTGCTCAACGCGGACCGGACGCCGAAGGAGCCGATCGAGCGGATCCGCCGCGCCGTCCTCGGCCGCTGATCCCGGCCGCTGACCCCGGGAGGGGCGCCGCCGGGCCGGACCGCGGAACCGGACGGGAGGCCCGTGACCAGCTGGTCACGGGCCTCCCGTCCGGTGTCGGCCCCGTCGGGCCGGCCCTGCCGCTACTTCGCGAGGAAGCGCAGCACCGCCTGGTTCCACTCGTCGCGGTGCGAGGCGAGCACGCCGTGCGGGCCGCCCTCGATGACGTGCAGCTCCGCGTTCGGGATCGCCTCGGCGGTGCGCTTGCCGGAGACCTCGAAGGGCACGATGCCGTCGGCGTCGCCGTGGATGACGAGCGTCGGGACGTCGACCTTCGTCAGGTCGTCGCGGAAGTCCGTGGTCGCGAAGGCCGCGGTGCAGTCGAGCGTGCCCTTCGGCGACGCGAGCTCCGCGATCGCCAGGTCGTAGGCGCGCTGGTCGTCGCTCACGAGCGGCTTGTGGGTCAGCGAAACCTTGCCACCGGCGGTGTAGAACATGTCGACGAACTCGTGCAGGAACGCCGGGCGGTCACCCGTGATGCCGTTCGCGAACCAGTCGGCGAGGTCCTGGTCGACGCCGCCCTCCGGGTTCTCGTCCGACTTCCACAGGTACGGCGGCACGGCGCTGGCGAAGACGAGCTTGGCGACCTTGCCGGTGCCGTAGGTCGAGACGTAGCGGGCGAGCTCGCCGCCGCCCATCGAGAACCCGATGAGCGTCACGTTCGTCAGCCCGAGCTCGGTGATGAGCTTGTCGAGGTCCGCGGCGAAGGTGTCGTAGTCGTACCCGTTCCACGGCTGCGACGACTGGCCGAAGCCACGGCGGTCGTAGGCGATGACGCGGTGGCCGGCAGCGACGAGCGCCGGGACCTGGCCCTCCCACGAGCGGCCGGAGAGCGGCCAGCCGTGGATCAGCACGACCGGGTCGCCGGTGCCGAAGTCGTCGTAGTGCAGGTCGATGTCGTGGCCGTTTTCGGCGCCGACGGTGATGAACGGCATGGTGCCTCCGTGTGGTTGGTCTTCCAGGGAACGTCCGCGATGCAACGCGCAGCCGCTGGACGGCCGCTGGAGGTCGTGCGGCGAACGGACACGGCGCGCTCTGCCAGGATCGTGCGGGTGACGGACCAGGCGGAGACGACCCGCGCCTCCCGACCGGCCGCCCTGCGCCGGACGGTGACGGCCGTCCTGGAGGCGCGCTCCAGCAGGTGGACCACCCCCCTGCTCCTGTGGCTGGCCTCCCGCGTCGTCAGCACGGTGCTGCTCGTCACCGTCTACTGGCTCGCGACGGCGAACGGCTGGCACTTCGCCTCGGTGCGGCGCGACCCGTCCTTCGCCACCTTCTCCGGCTCGTGGGACGCGTCGTTCTACCGGACCATCGCCGAGCACGGGTACCCGACCGTCCTGCCGACGGACGGGGCCGGGCACGTCGTCCCGAACCCGTGGGCGTTCCTGCCGCTGTTCCCCGGCGTCGTGCGCGCCCTGATGACGGTGACCGGCGCATCGTTCTGGGTGGCCGGCATCGCGGTCGCCACCCTGTGCGGTGCGGGGGCCTGCGTCGTCCTGTACCGCCTCGTGCTCGCCGTGGCGGACGTGCGACGGGCGCGGTGGGCGACGGCGTTCTTCGCGTTCGGCGCCACCGGGTTCCTGCTGCAGGTCGCCTACGCCGAGAGCACGTTCCTGCTCCTGCTGTTCGGCGCCCTGCTCGCGCTCGTGCGGCGGCGGTACGGGCTCGTCGCGGTCCTCGGCGTCCTCGCGGCGTTCACCCGGCCCGGGGTGCTGGCACTCGCGGTCGCGCTCGCGGTGCACCTCGTCGTGCGGTGGGTCGCGGCGCGACGGGCGGGGGCGGCCGCGGCAGACGGCGGCGCCGGATCGTTCCCGTGGCGGGAGCGGCTGGCGGTCGTCCTCGCGGGGCTGGTCGTGGCGGCGGCCGGGCTGGCGTGGCCGTTCGTGGCGTCCGCCGTGACCGGGCACCCGGACGCCTACCTCGAGACGGAGCTGTCCTGGTGGGTCGGGTTCGTCGGGCGGCAGCACTTCGCACCGCTGACCCCGTGGTTCCTCATGGCGGGACGGTGGCTCGGTCCGGTGGGCATCGTGCTCGTGGTGGTCGTCCTCGCCGCCGCGGCGTGGTTCCTCCGCCGGCGGGACGTGCGGGCGCTCGGGCCGGAGGTCCCGGGCTTCGCGGTCGCCTACGTCGCCTACCTGGTCGCGGTGTTCCTGCCGCAGCAGAGCCTGCCGCGGCTGCTCATGCCCGTGGCGCCGCTGGGCGCGGCCGAGGCGTTCACGGCGACCCGGCGGCGTGCGGTCACGTGGCTCGTCGTCGGCGTGGGTCTGCAGGCGGTCGCGGTCGTGGTGCTCTGGTTCCTCGGGTACCCCTGAGGCCGCCTCGGGCGCTGGCGTCGCGGACGCTTGGGTGGCGCGCCTGTTGTGGGCGCTGGGGTGGGGTGCCAGGTGTGCGGCGCTGGCGTCCCGGGCGGCTAGGCGTCGAAGGTGTGGAACCAGGCGGAGCCGCCCGGGTGCTGCACCGTGATCATCTCGTCGAGGTCACGGTACGGGCCGTCCTGGTTGTGACTCGCCGACTTGATGCGGATGGTGCCGTCCTGCTCGGTGAAGACCTCGGACACGATCGTCGTGTGGTCGGGCGAACCGTTCGCGTTCCAGTCGAACATCACGATGTCGCCGACCTTGACGTGCTCGCGCTCGTCCGAGGTCCGGCGGGTGAGCCCGAAGGTCGCCGCGTTCTGGTCGAGCCACGGGTCCATCGCCGGGCAGTACGTCCAGGTCGCGGAGTGCTCGGCTCCGCCGGCGCGGTTGTACCAGTCGGCGCGCTGCTCCCACCCGCGGGCCTGCAGCGTCTGGTTGACGTAGTTCGCGCAGTCGCCGCCGATCGGGTTCATCGTCCCGTACTCGGCGGTGTTGTAGTCCTCCCAGTGGCGCATGGCGTACTCGAGCTGCCGGTCCACGTCGGTGGTCGCGGCGTAGGCGACCGTCGTCGTGGCGACCGCGGCGCTCGCGTCCGGCACCGGCGCGGCGGTGGGGGTCGGGGTCGCGGTGCTCGTGTCCTGGGTCGTGCCGCTCTGGCCGTCGTTCGCCTGGCTGCCGTTGCCGTCCGACGTGCGGTCCACCGACGGCGAGGGGGCGACCGGCTCGGTGAACAGGGCCACGTCGGCGCTGCCGGCGGTGTACATCGCCTGGTGCGGCGCCGTGAAGGTCACCCGCGAGGCGGTCGCCTCGACGTCCCGTGCCGCCACGCCGCCGACCGTGACACCCCGCACCGCGGCGAGCCCGGTCCCGGTGACCGTGACGGTCACACCGCCGGCGAGCGGGATCGTGCCCGGCTCGACCGACGAAGCCGCCGGTGCCGCGGACGCCGCGCTCGACGAGGAGCCCGTGGCGGTGGACGCCCCGCCGGAGGCCGCACCGGACGGCTTCCGCGTCGCCGGGCCGTCCGAGGAGCAGGCAGCGGCGACGAAGCCGACACCGGTGATGCCGGCGAGGGACAGGAGGGTGCGGCGCGTGATCGGAGCAGTCATGACCGGTCCAGGGTAGGCGACGCCGTCCGCGGATCGCCCGACCGCAGCGCCGTGGACCTCGGTGGGTCAGGCCGCCGGGGCGCTGATGTTCACGAGCCAGGAGACGCCGAACCGGTCGGTCACCATCCCGAACTCGTCGCCCCACGGTGCCGGTGTCAGCGGTTCGAGGACCGTCCCGCCCGCGGACAGTGCCCGGAAGTACCCACGCAGGTCCTCGGCGTCGGCGGCGTCGCCGGAGAGGGACAGCGAGATGTTGTTCGTCTCCGATCGCCCCATCGCCGCCGGGGTGTCCGACGCCATGAGGACGTACCCGTTCGTCGTCTCGAGCTGCCCGTGCATGACCTTGTCCGCGTCGGCCGGGTCCCCCTCGGCGCCCATCTCGGCGAACGTGCCGATGCGCAGGTCACCGCCGAACACCGACTGGTAGAACTCGAGCGCCTGCCGGGCGTCGTCCCGGAAGCCGAGGTAGGGGTTCAGCCGTGAGGTCATGATGGGCTCCTTCGTCCGTCGGCTCATCGTGCCAGCCCGATCCCCGGGCGGCAAGGACGTGCGCACCGGGACGGACGTACGCACGGGGACGGACGGGCGCCGGCCACGACGAGCGCCCGGCACGACGAGCACTGGAACGACGAGCACTGGAACGACGACAGCGCGGAACGACGAAGGCCCGGATCCGATCGGGTCCGGGCCTTCGTGCATCTGGTGGAGCTAAGGGGATTCGAACCCCTGACCTTCTCATTGCGAACGAGACGCGCTACCAACTGCGCCATAGCCCCAAGTGCTCGACCACGATAGCACCGGGTCGCAGCGAACCGAAATCGAGCCGCCGCGGTCGGGCGCGCCGCCCGTCCTGCCGCGTCAGACCGCGCGACGGCGACGCATGATCGCGTCGAGGTCGGTCTCGCCGTAGGCGTCGTCACCGATCACGCCCATGCCCGCCCACCGGCTCGGCGTGGCCGGTGTCTCCGGCTCGGCCGGGGCGGCGTCGGCCGGAGCGGCGGCAGCGGGAGCGGTGGCAGCAGGAGCCGCGTCGGCTCGGCCGGACGCCGTGGCACCGGAGCGGGAGGACGCCTCGGACGGTGCCGCGCGGAGACCCAGGCGCTCCGCCAGGCGTCCCTGGTCGTGCGAGGACAGCGCCGCGGCGGCCTGCTCGACGTCGGCACGCATCCGCGACACCCGGGCGAGCGACGGGTCGGACTCCCCCGCGCGGATGGCCGCGGCCTCGGCGTCCGCCTCGGCCTTCGCCTGCGCGACACGGTCCCGCAGCCGGGCGGCGAGCTCCGCCGACGACTCGGGTGACGGCCCGGGCTGCGTGGGCGTCTGCACGTAGAGCGGCTTCGGGAGCGGCCCCGGCGTCCAGCTCCGGTCGGCGGGAGCGGCCTGCGGCTGCTCGGTCGACAGCGGCGGTGCCGGGTCGGTCCAGGTGGTGGTCGGTGCGGAGGCCCGGCGCGGCTCCGGCGCACCGCCTGCGGCCCGCCGACGGCGAGCGGTCGCGACCTGGTGCAGCTGTGCGAGGACGGCGGCCGACCCGAGGGCGGCGACGAGTCCGGCGACCGCGAGCAGCCAGGCGCCGGGGGCGGTGACGAGGACGACGACCGCGAGGACGAGGCCGAGCGTGCCGAGGATCGTCGCACCGAGGCGCGAGCGACGCATGCGCATCGCGGTGAGCGCGGGCACCGAGGACGCCCGCTCGAGCACGGGCGCCTGCGCCGCCAGACGACGGGTGATCTCGCGCTGCCGAGCGGCCTCGTGCGCGCGGGTGATGGCGGCACGCTTGGCCTCCTCGGAGCGGGCGACGCGCTGCGCCTCCGCGAGGGACTTCGCGTTCATCTCGACCCGCACCTCGTCCGGCAGCTCGGCGGTCTGCGCGAGGATGCGGAGGGTCTGCTGCAGCCGGACGGCGTTGCGCTCCGTCGCGAGGTACTGCCGACGGGCGGCCCACGCGGGCATCAGGTAGACGACCCAGAGCACCGCCGCCACGAGCAGCACGATGCCGCCGCCCCAGGTCCCGAATCCCATGGGGCAACGGTAGGGGGAGCACACCGCCCGACCGCCCATTGCCGGGAGCGTGTCGAGCGAGTCGCGACCGAACCGGCGGACGTGCCCCGGGCCTCCCGGCCGGACCCGCCGGAGACGGCGACGGGACGGACCGCGCCGGTCAGCCCCGCGGGGAGGTCTGCAGCGGCACGGCCGCCTCGTCCCACGCGTCCGGCGGCACGCTGCCCACGCCGTGCGGGACCTGTCCGCGCACCCAGCGGTCGAGGACGCCCTCGCGGACCTCCTCGGCGACCAGGCCGAAGCAGAAGTGGTCGCGCCAGTCCCCGTTGATGTGGATGTACCGGCGGCGGAGCCCCTCGTAGCGGAAGCCGAGCTTCTCGACCACGCGCAGGCTCGGGGCGTTCTCCGGACGGATGCAGATCTCGAGCCGGTGGATGCCGACGGTGCGGAAGCAGTGGTCGGTCGCCAGCGCGACGGCGGTCGGCGTCACGTTGTGGCCGGCGGCGTCCTGCACCACCCAGTAGCCGATGGAGGCGCTCGCGAGCGAGCCGTACGTGATGCCCGACACGTTCAGCTGACCGACGAAGCGACCGTCGAGCTCCATGGCGAACGGGAGGCCCAACCCGGCCCGGGCGTTCGACTGCAGGGCGCGGATGCTGCCGCGGACGTCCGACGAGGCGAGTCCGGAGGGGTTGGTCGCCTCCCAGGTGCGGAGCCACGATCGGTTGCCGGCCAGCGCGAGGTCGAGGTCGCGGGAGTCGCGGACCCGGAGGGGGCGGATGGTGACCCGCCCGTGGGTGAGGGTCGGGATCGTCGTCATCGCTTCTGGTTCCTCCGGGGTCCCGCGCTCGGCGGGACGGGTGTCCCGCACGGGCCGGGGATCACCGGGCCCGTGCGGGATGGGTCGACTCATTCGCCCGCGTTGAACTCCTTGAGCCAGGACTTGAGGTCCGGGCCGAGGTCCTCGCGGTCCGAGGCGAGCTGCACGATCGCCTTGATGTAGTCGAGTTTGTCACCGGTGTCGTAGCGGCGTCCACGGAACACGACGCCGTACACGCCCCCTGTCCATTCCTCGGCGCTCGCCATCTTCATCAGGGCGTCGGTGAGCTGGATCTCGCCGCCCTTGCCCGGCTCCTGCTTCTCGAGGACGTCGAAGACCTCGGGGCGGATGACGTAGCGGCCGATGATGGCCAGGTTCGAGGGTGCCTCGCCCTGGGCCGGCTTCTCGACCAGGCCGGTGATCTTCACGACGTCGTCGGTGTCGGTCTCCTCGACGGTCGCGATGCCGTAGAGGTGGGTCTGCGACTCCGGGACCTCGAGCAGGGCGACGATGGTCGCCTTCTTCTCGCCCTGGACCTCGATCATGCGCTTGAGCAGCGGGTCCCGGGCGTCGATGATGTCGTCACCGAGGAGCACGGCGAACGGCTCGCGGCCGACGTGCATCTTCGCGCGGAGCACCGCGTGGCCGAGACCGAGCGGGTCGCCCTGACGGACGTAGTGCATGTCGGCGAGGTCGGTCGACTGGTTGACCTTCTGGAGCTTCTCGTGGTCGCCCTTCTTCTTGAGGGTCTCCTCGAGCTCCGAGACGTGGTCGAAGTGGTTCTCGAGCGCGTTCTTGTTGCGCCCGGTGATCATGAGGACGTCGGTGAGGCCGGCGTCGACGGCCTCTTCCACCACGTACTGGATGGCCGGCTTGTCGACGACGGGGAGCATCTCCTTCGGCATCGCCTTGGTCGCGGGGAGGAAGCGCGTGCCCAGCCCTGCGGCGGGGATCACGGCCTTCGAAATCTGGAAGCCCATGGGCAGACCGTATCCGAATCCCCCTTCACGGGCATGTCAACGGATAGGAGGACAGGGAGATCGGCGGGAAGCCGCATCACCCGTGCTCGCTACACTCGTCGCCATGACCGCCGATCTCGGGAACGAGAAGCGCGCCCTGCGAGCCGACCTCCGGCAGCGGCGGCGCAGCCGGACCTCGACCGAACGCGACACCGACTCCCTCGCCCTGACGGCGACGCTGCAGCGCTTCGTCGAGGAGCGTCAGATCACCTCCGTCGCGCTGTACCTGTCGGCGCCGGACGAGCCCGACGTCCGCCCCTTCCTGAACTGGGCGTTCGACCGGGGCATCCGCGTCCTGCTGCCCGTGACCCGTGAGGACGGCCTGCTCGACTGGGCGGTCGGCGACGGCTCGTCGGAGCGCGAGGGCCTGTTCGGGATGCCCGAGGTCGTCGGCGAGGTCCTCTCCCCCCTGGCGATCAACGACGTCGACGCGATCCTCGCCCCGGCCGCCGCGGTCGGGCACGACGGCGTCCGGATGGGCTGGGGCCGCGGGTACTACGACAAGACCCTCGGGTCCATGGCGAACCGCCCGCCCGTCTATGCTGTGGTGTTCGATGCGGAGTACCTCGACGAGGTCCCGCGCGAAGCCCACGACGAACCCGTGGACGGCATCATCACGCCGTCGCGCATCATCACGTTCCGGAGCTGACGTGCCCACCTACTCGTACCGCTGCACCGAGTGCGACAACGCGTTCGACATCAAGCAGGCCTTCTCCGACGACGCACTGACAGAGTGCCCGGTCTGCGGTGGAGTGCTGCGGAAGGTGTTCTCGCCGGTGGGGGTGACCTTCAACGGTGGGGGCTTCTACCGGACGGACTCGCGTGCGACGCCGAAGGGTGCGGGCAGCGGGGGGTCCGGGTCGGGATCGTCCGGGTCGGGGTCGTCGGGGTCCGGGTCGGGCTCGTCCGGGTCCGGGTCCTCCGGGTCCGGCTCCTCCGGGTCCGGGTCGTCCGGGTCCGGGTCGTCTTCGTCGGGAGCGTCGTCGTCGGGGTCCGGCTCGTCCGGCTCGTCGTCGGGCGGATCGTCGTCGGGCGGATCGTCCGCGTCCTGACCCACCCCGCGCCTCCTGGATAGGTTGGACCGGGCCGCCTCCCGGCGGCCGTCCACGACAGAAGGGGGGCTCGCGTGAAGGGCTTCAAGGAGTTCCTGCTCCGCGGCAACGTCATCGACCTGGCGGTCGCAGTGGTCATCGGTGCCGCGTTCACCGCCATCGTCACGAGCATCGTCAACGCGATCATCAACCCGCTCATCGGTGCGGTGTTCAACGCGTCGAGCCTGGACAAGGCCCTGATCTGGAAGATCCCCACCGTCTCGGGCGGGCACGCTCCGCTGATGTTCGGCTCGGTCATCGGCGCCGTCATCAACTTCGTCATCGTCGCCGCGGTCGTGTACTTCGCGCTCGTCGTGCCGGTGAACCACCTCAAGAAGGTCGCCTTCGACCGGGTGAAGAACAACGAGGAGCAGACACCGCAGGACGTCCCGCCCACCGACGTCGAGGTGCTCGTCGAGATCCGCGACCTGCTCCGTGCCCAGCAGGGTGGCGACGCCGCCGTCGGCGGGACCGGTGGAGGCGCCCACGTCGCCCCGCCGAGCGAGCCGGAGGGCCCCGGCATCGCGGGGACGACGAAGCTCTAGCGCCTGCGCAGTCGGCGGCCGCGCGGGGTTCGTGTCGCCGCCCCGGCCGAGGTCGCGCAACACGCCGCCGACCGCCCAGCGAGGTCGCACGACCTGACGCCTCCCGAGAGGGTCCGCGGCAGACCGTGCGACCTCGACGCCGTTCCCCGGGCGTGCCTCCCCAGACGTCGGCCCCCGCCGAGGTCGCGCAACCCGCCGCCCGCCAGACGCCCGCGTCGCACGAACCGCTGCGTTGCGAGGGGTTCGGCGGCTGATCGTGCGACCTCGACGTCGCCTACCGGGAGTGGCGGCGAGGCTCGGGGCGCCGCTTGCCGGGGTCGCACGACATGCCGCGGGCTCAACGCCGCGGTCGCACGACATGCCGCGGCCGAACACCGAGGTCGCACGAACTGCCGCCCCGAGAAGGGTTCGGCGGCAGTTCGTGCGACCTCGGCGCCGAGCGCCGGGTGTGGCGGCACGGGACGGGCGTCGCACTGGCGCGGCGGGCCTCCCCTCAGCGAAGTCGCACGACGTGCCGCGGGCCGGACGCCGGGGTCGCAGGACACGCCGCTTCCCGGGGACATGAGCGGCATGTCGTGCGACCTCGGCCCCCGCCCGGCCGCCTCCGGCCGCCGCCTCCGGCCGCCGCCTCCGGGCCGCCGCCGCGCCCGCGCCCGCGCTACGCCGGAGCGCGCTGCGTCCGGTGCTTCCGGGACATCTCCGCCGCGTACTGCAGCCCGGCCAGCACGTGGCCGATCGTTCCGAGCCAGACGAACACGAGCGCGATGTTCCGGATCCACTCGTGGTCCGCAGCCACCGAGGTCGACGAGAACAGCAGCACCGGCAGCCCGATGAACAGCAGCGCGGACCGGATCTTGCCCGTCCACGTCACGCGGAGGTCCGGGTTGCCGCGGAACCACGCGCTCGAGAGGGCGACCAGCGCCACGTCGACGGCCAGCACGATCACCACGACGATCCACGGCAGCAGCCCGACGAGCACGAGCGAGAGCACGATCGCGACGATGGCCAGCCGGTCGGCGACGGGGTCGAGCACCTTGCCGAGTGCGGACTCCTGGTGCAGTCGCCGCGCGAGGAACCCGTCCGCCCAGTCGCTCACCCCGAGGACGACGAGCGACGTCAGCGCCCACCCGGGGTGCCCCGCGACCACGAGTCCGACGTAGACGGGGATGAGGACGAAGCGCACCAGCGTGATGAGGTTCGGCCACGTCTGCCAGTCGGGCCGGCGCCGCCGGGAGGGGTCCGTCATCACACGCTTCCGTTCGGGGGTCGGATCCCCAGCGTACCGGTCAGCCCCAGTGCGGCGGCCGGTCGCGGAGCAGGCGGTCGTCGTTCTCGCCGTCCCCGTGCCGCGCGGGCTCCGGTGCGGGGGTCGGGTCGCTGCCCGGCACCGGCTGGGTGGTGACGCGTCTGCCCGCGCGGGTCGCGCCTCCCGGCCGGGACCGCTCGGGAGGCTCGCCCACCGTCGTCGACGACGCTCCCGTCGGCGGGGTGGTCGGCGTCGGTCGGCCGGCCGCCCCGGTCGGGTCGGCCGCCCCGGCCTGGTCGGTCGCGACGGGCGGGTCGGTCGCGGCGGGCGTCCACGTGCCGGTGAGCTGGTCGGTGGTGGCCGTGACCGGCCCCGCCGGGCGGGCGGCCCGACGCGACGGACGAGCCGTCATCGACGAGCGGGGACCGGCGGGATCGAGATCTCCTGCGTGGCACCGCGGTCGACGCCGAGCACCTGCGCGACCGTGTTCGCCACCCGGTCCGGGTCGGAGAACAGCTGGAACGCGTGCACGCGCACGTAGTGCCAGCCGAGTCGACGCAGGACCTCGGGGCGGAGGCGCAGGGACTCCCGGAGCGATCCGCGCACGAGCGACGCGTCGGTCTCGATCGTCACGCAGACACCGCCGTGCGCGGCGACCAGGCCGAGCTTGCCGCGGTGTCCGAGCGCGACCGGTATGCCGCGCATCTCGAGCCGCCGGGCGAGGTCGACGAGCAGCGGGTCGGAGTCGTCCGGAACGTACTCGGCGGTGGTGCGGGCGCGGACCTCGGCCAGGATCTCGGCGAGGGCGACGGTGCCGTGGCCCATGCGCTCGGCCTCGATGTCCGACGGCTGGAAGCAGGTGACGATGACCATCGAGCGGCGGGCACGGGTCATCGCGACCGCGAGCAGCCGCTCCCCGCCGGGCTTGCCGAGCGGACCGAAGTCGCGCAGGACGCGGCCGTGCGGCGTGCGGCCGTACCCGATCGAGAACACGACCCGGTCGCGGCTCTGCGCCACGGACTGCTCGAGCGTGGCGACGATGAACGGCTCGGGACGGTCGCCGATGACGAACTCGGTGAGGTCCTTGTGGCCCTGCGCGGCGGCGAGGACGGCCTGCTCGACGCGGACCGCGTGCTTCGCCGAGGCCGTGATGACCATGAGCGACTCGGTCGGTCGGGTCCGGGCGTGCTCGATGACGTGGCGGACGACGCGGTCCACCTCGGCGTCGACGCTCTCGACCGCTCCGGACTCGGGGTCGGGGACGGCCTTGCCCTCGCTGACGTAGTCGAGCGCGATGGACCCGTGGCCGAGGAACGACCCGGCCCACGGCAGCGACTCGATGCGGCCGCCGTAGAACCGGCGGTTGACGAGCTCCGCCAGGTCCTCGCCGCCGGCACGGTACGAGCGGGTGAGCGAGAGGGTCGGCAGCAGCGTCGAGAGCTTCGCCAGCGCCGAGTCGGCGTGCAGCGCGTCGAGCGTCTCCTCGTCCACCTGCAGGGCACGGTGCTCGGGGTCGACGGCGATGCGGAACGGTGACGGCGTCTGCGTGACCGGGTCGCCGAACACGACGGTCTGGCGGGCACGGCGGACGGCGCCGACGGTCTCGGCGATCGTGACCGCACCGGCGTCGACCAGGATCACGGTGTCGAACGGCATCGTGTCGGCGATGTGCGCGACCTCGTACGGCGAGGCGAGCCAGACCGGCGCGATGGCACGGGACAGGTGCGGCGCGGAGTCGTGCAGCAGGCGCGAGGTGATCGCACCCTCCTTGAGCTGCGTCTTCAGCGCGGCGGACTCCTCCGGCCAGTCGACGAGCCCGACCTTCCAGTTCTCGGCGAGCTGCCACGCCAGGCCCTGGGAGACCCCGGCCGCGTGCGCGTCGTCGACGAGGCGGAAGTCGGCCTCGACCCGGTCGAGCATGTCGGTGTTCGCGCCGAGGAGTGCCCGGTCCGACTCGAGCATGGTCTCGAGGGCGGACTGCCACCAGGCGAGCTCGAGCTCGGCGGGGACCTGCACGTCGGGCACGTGGCGGTTCGCCAGGTCCGTCAGCAGGGGCTCGAGCTGCAGGTCGCGGAGGGTCTGCATGAGCTCGGTGCGCTCCTGCAGGTTGTGCAGGACGTCGGACTCGGCCGCGAGTTCGGCGATCGTCGGCACGAGCTGGTCGATCGGCAGGTTCGCGAGCTGCTGGTCGCGGCTGGTGCGGCCGAGCGGCTCGTCGAGGCGTGCGAGGTCCTGGACGACGTTCGAGAACAGGACCTGGACGTCGGCGATGCCGGTGGGGACCTCGGGGTTCACGCCGGCGGCGACGTAGCGCTGCCAGAGGACCCGCTGCTGCTGCACGCGGGTCAGGGCCTCGTGCAGGTCGGACACGTGCACGCCCGGACGGACGTACTCCCGCGCGAGCTTCTTCAGCCGGCGGCGGTTCGTGCTCGACATCGGGGCGCCCTCGCCACGCGGGGCGGTCGCGGCGACCAGCTCGGACACCGAGCGGTCGAAGACGACGGGCAGGAAGCGGTCGAGGGTGTCCCGGATCTCGGTGAGCAGGCGCAGGTAGATGCCGAGCTCGTTGATCGTCGTGAACTGCCGCATGTGCGTCGAGGCGACGAGGTCGTGCGCACGCTGCAGGAGGGCCGGGAGCGCCCCGCCGTCGAGTTCCTGCGCGGTCCGGTGGGCGCGCTGGGCACCGTCGCTCGAGGTGAACTTCGCGCCGTACCAGGGCGAGTCGTCCGGGCCGTAGCGGAACTCGCCGAGGTTGGCGGCGCTCACCATGGTCTCGGCGACGCGGGCGCGACCGCTGACCATCGAGACGACGGACTGCTTCGACAGGCGGGCGGTGGTGGACGGCGCGACCGGCAGGAGCGACAGGCGCGACAGCTCGACGAGGCAGTCGAGCACGCTGACGCCGAAGTCGGGGTCGGTGCGGGTCAGGGCGCCGCGGTAGTCGGTGAGGACCTTGCGCAGGCGGACGAGGGCGTCGTCGACCTCGCGCAGGTTCGGACGGCTCGCCTTCTCGTTCCGGGCGATCGCGCGGACGACGTCGCGGCGGAGGGTGCCCGGCGTGACGGCGACACCGGGCAGGTGCACCTCACCGAAGCGGGCGGCGATGCCGCGGAGCGTGGCCCGTCGCGGGCTCACCACGAGGACGCGCTTGTTCGCGGCGACCAGGCCGCCGAGCGCGTTGACGATGGTCTGCGTGCCGCCCGTGCCGGGCAGCGTCTTCACGACGATGGAGTTGCCGGCCGTGATCTGCGCGATCACGTTCTCCTGCTCGTCGTCGGCGTCGAGGAGGAGCGTGTCGGTCTCGGGGCTGCGCTCGTCGGACGGCGTCTGCTCGACCGGGTGGTACGACTGCTCGACCTGCCACTTGGCGCTCGGGTTGCCGGCGAGCGCGTCGAGGACGGGGTGCGCCAGGTCCTCGGTGTCCTCGACCAGGCCGGTCGCGACCTCGGCGAACGTGGACACGACCAGGCGGGCGTGGACGGAGAATCCCGGGATGTGCGCGGTCAGCCCACGGAGCCGGTCGATCACCGGGTTGGGCGTGAACGAGCCGTCCTGCTGCGCGAGCGCGACGAACGACTGCGCGTCGAGGGTCACGCCGAACTGCTCACGCAGTGCGTCGGACAGTCCGGGGTTGAGGACGGGTTCGCCGAGCAGACGGACCTCGAAGTCACGGCCGTGGCGGCGGATCGCGAGCGGGCGGAGCAGCACCGGACCGCGGAAGTGCTCGTCGCCGTGCTGCCAGTCGGCGATGCCGATGCCCAGCTTGACGGCGTCGATGCCGCGGACGGTGGCGAGCTCGGTGCCCTTCGCCTCGACGTGCCCGGCGGCGACGCGGGCGGCGCGGAGGGCGACCTCGTCGCGGATCAGGCTGGAGAGCAGCGTCGTCTTGCCGGTGATGAACTGGGCGAGGCCACCCGGGTGCGTCGTCGAGAGCTCGATGCGACCGCGGGGGTGGTCGGCGAAGTGCACGAGCGGGCTCGTCCCGCCGACGCCGGCGAGCTGTTCCCGCCAGGCGTCCCAAGCGGGCTCGGCGGCGTTGCCCGCGGTCAGGCGGGGATCGCCGAGGCTGATCGCGTGCGGGCTGGTGACCTGGAGCTCGGGGCGCAGCGGTGACTGCTCGTCGGGCAGGTCGGCACCCTCGACCGAGGCGTCGTCGTTCACGTCGTCCCCGTCATCAGTCGCCCTGTCCACTCGCCACACACGCCCACTGTAGGCGGAGGCGCGGTGCCTCTCTGGCAATGAGCCCGCGGTTCCCGCCTTTTCCGTCCCGGGGCGGCGCCTCCACCGGTCGCACCACACCGCAGCCGGGCGACCGACGCCCGACGACGACCCGCCGGCGCCGCCCGTCGGCACGCGTCCGGCGTCCAGCCGTCGTGGCGCGCTCGCCGGAGCCCGGACGCCGGGGTGTGGTACCAACGGTGCATGGCCATCGACGACCGTCCCGCTCCGTCCACCCCTGCCGGCTCCCGGCGTCGATCGGTCCCCGCCGAGATCTCGCGCTCCTGGCTCCTCGTCGCCGGCACCGCCGCCGAGCGCTTCGACCGGGCCACCCGCTCCCGCGCCGACCAGGTGATCCTGGACATCGAGGACGCCGTCGACCCGGCAGCGAAGCCGTCCGCCCGGTCCACCGTCGCCGCGTGGCTCGCCGGTGGTGGCGAGGCCTGGGTGCGGATCAACGACGTCACGACCGACTTCTGGGCGGACGACGTCGAGGAGCTCCGCGGGCTGCCCGGGCTGCAGGGCGTGATGCTCGCGAAGACCGAGTCGCCGGCGCAGGTCACGGACACCTGGCACCGGCTCGGTGGACAGACGCCCGTGATCGCCCTGGTGGAGTCCGCCGTCGGCATCGAGGAGTCGACCAGCATCGCGAAGGCGCAGGGCGCGTTCCGCCTGGCGTTCGGCAGCGGTGACTACCGGCGCGACACCGGCACGAGCGCGGACACCCTCGCGATGGCCTACCCGCGGTCCCGCCTGGTCGTGGCCTCGCGCGTCGGCGACCTGCCCGGTCCGATCGACGGTCCGACGGTCGGGTCGTCGCACCCGATCCTCCGGGAGCAGTCGCAGGTCGCGGTGTCCCTCGGCCTGACCGGCAAGCTCTGCCTGGACACCGAGCAGCTGCCGGTCATCAACGAGGTCATCTCCCCGACCCCCACCGACGTCGCGTGGGCGCAGGACTTCCTCGACGACTTCGAGGCCCGCGGCCGGGTCATCCGCGACGGTTCCGACCTGCCGCGCCTCGGCCGGGCGCAGAAGATCCAGCGTCTCGCCCAGGCGTTCGGGGTCGAGCCCCGGTAGGACGGTCCCATGACCTGGTCGAACGTCCCCGGATCCGGACCCGAGCACCACCGCCCGCAGCAGGACGGGTGGTCGTCGCAGCGTGCGACCGACGCCGAGCGTGCCGCGTGGGAGCAGGGTGCCACCTCGCTGTTCCCGCCCGGGAAGATCGCCGACCGGGTGTCGACCGTCCTGCTCCTGGCGGCGGGTGCCGTCCTGACCGCGGTCGCGGCCGTCGCGGGCATCGTCGCGGTCGCGTCCGCGGCGACGTCCTGCGGAACGAGCGCGTCGTGCAGCACGGGCGGGCTCGTCGGTGGTGCCGTGCTCGCCGCCGGAGGGGCGTTCGTGGTGGGCGTCGTGACGCTGGTGTTCGCGGTCCGCGCCTGGATCCGCCGCCGGACCTCGTGGTGGATCGCCGGGATCGGCTTCGTGCTGGCGGTCGTCGCCGTCACGTGGGGCACCGTGCTCTTCGTCGGCACCCTCGACCAGCAGGGTGTCGGTCGGGACGGCGGGGTCGCGTCCGCGCAGCTGCCGACCGGCTGACCGCCCGGCTGCTGCCGCCCAGGTGGACGAGGGGCCGGACGACCGGTCGCCCGCCTGGCCCGAGCAGCCGCCCGACCGCCCGGCGGGACATCGGGGACCGGGACACGAGCGCGACGGTGGTCGCGGGTGCGCCCGGCGGACCCGTCGCGACGGGGAGCGCGCCGCCGAGTGCGTTCCGTGGCCTGCTCGCCTGGACGCCCACCCCGCCGCCGGGCGCATGCTGGGCCGATGAAGCAACGAGTCATCGGAGACACGTCCGTCAGCGCGATCGGTCTCGGCGGCATGCCGATGTCCATCGAGGGGCGGCCGGACGAACGGCGCTCCGTCGCCACCGTCCACGCCGCCCTCGAGGCCGGCGTCACCCTCATCGACACCGCCGACGCGTACCACCTGGCCGCGCACGACGAGGTCGGCCACAACGAGGAGCTCATCGCGAAGGCGGTCCGGGAGTTCTCGGGCGACACCTCGTCCGTGCTCATCGCCACGAAGGGCGGGCACCTGCGTCCGGAAGCCGGCGCGTGGGCGCAGAACGGCGACCCGGCGTACCTCAAGGAGGCGGCGAAGGCCTCGGCGAAGCGCCTCGGCGTCGAGGCGATCGGCCTCTACCAGTTCCACCGCCCGGACCCCGCGGTGCCGTACGCCGACTCGGTCGGTGCGCTCGCGGAACTGCTCGACGAGGGTGTCATCCGGATGGCTGGCATCTCGAACGCGACCGTCGACCAGATCCGCGAGGCGAACGACGTCCTGGGCGGCCGTCTCGCCTCGGTCCAGAACCGGTTCTCGCCGGTGTTCCGCTCGAGTGAGCCGGAACTCGAGCTCTGCGACGAGCTCGGCATCGCGTTCCTGCCGTGGAGCCCGCTCGGCGGCATCGGTGGTGCCGCGGACCTCGGCACGACGGCCGAGGACTTCGCCGTCATCGCCCGCGAGCGGGACGTCACCCCGCAGGTCATCGCGCTCGCGTGGGAGCTCGCCAAGAGCGACGTCGTCATCCCGATCCCGGGAGCGTCCCGGCCGCAGTCGATCCTCGACTCCGTCACGGCGGCGACCGTCAAGCTCCGCCCCGAGGAGGTCGACCGGCTCGACGCGTCGCGACCGGAGCAGGCCGCGTAGGCGACCGACGAGACGGGACGCGCCCCGTGCCTCCAGGCGGTCTGGAGGCACGGGGCGCGTCAGCGACGGCCGTCGCGTGTCAGGACTGGCAGGTCGTGTCGAAGTCGGTCCCGGCGGTCTGGACCGCGGTGGCCGACTCCTGGAACGCCGACAGGTCGGCGGACTCCGGGTCCTTCGTGATCTGCTCGAGACGGGTCACCATGTCGCCGTAGGCGCTCTGGAAGGCCTCGGCCTTGCCCTTCACCTCGGTGTTGCTGACCGAGTCGACGCCCTCGTCGATGCTCGCGTCGAGCTCCTTGAGCTTCGCGACCGCGGCGTCGGGGTCGGACTGCAGCTTCGTGGCCTCGGACTGCAGGCCCTCGGCGGCCGAGCGGACCTTGCTCTCGAAGGCCTTGCACGCGTCGGCCTTGGACTGCGAGTCCGACTGCTCCTCGGCGGCCTTCGACGGCGCGCTCGAGGAACCGCTCGTCGCACCCCCGGCGTCCTGGTTCCCCTCGGCCGTGGTGCTGCCGCCCGACGAGCACCCGGCGAGCAGGGCCATCGCGAGTGCCGCGGTCGCGAGGACGGAGACGTGCTTCGTGGACATGGGATCCCCCTTGGTTCGTGACGGGCTCCCGTTCGGGGCGCCGTTCCGCTCCGACAGTACTGACCGGATGCTCAGGAGTCCGGCACGGGCGACCGGGCCCGTCGGGCGGGCGCGTACGGTCGAGGGATGCGTGCCATCACCTTCTCCCAGCCCGGCGACGTCGACGTCCTCACCCTCGGCGAGCTCCCCGACCCCGTGCCCGGCGAGGGCGAGGTCCTCGTCGAGGTCGCGGCCGCGGGCGTCAACAACGCGGACCTGCAGCAGCGGCAGGGGAACTACCCGCCGCCGCCCGGCGCGTCCGACGTGCTCGGGCTCGAGGTCTCCGGAACGGTCCGCGCGCTCGGCGCCGGCGTGACCGGATGGGCGGTCGGCGACCGGGTCTGCGCCCTGCTGAGCGGCGGCGGGTACGCCTCGCTCGCGGTCGTGCCCGCGGCGCAGCTCCTGCCGGTGCCCGACGGGCTCGACCTGGTGGCCGCGGCCGCGCTCCCCGAGGCCGCGTGCACGGTGTACTCGAACATCGGGATGCTCGCCGGACTCCGCCCCGGGCAGACGCTCCTGGTGCACGGCGGCACCGGCGGGATGGGGTCGCACGCGGTGCTCTGGGCGAAGGCCCTCGGCGCCCGGGTGATCGCGACGAGCGGCGGCGCGCGGAAGGTGGCGGCCTCCCGCGAGCTCGGCGCGGACCTCGTCGTCGACCACCGCGAGGAGGACTTCGTCGAGCGCGCCCTCGCCTTCACGGACGGGGTCGGCGTCGACGTGGTGCTCGACGTGGTCGGGCCGTCCTACCTGCACCGGAACCTCGAGGTCCTGGCGCCGAACGGTCACCTCGCGATCATCGCGGCCGGGTCCGGGCCGGACGCCACCCTGCCGATCGGGCAGCTCATGCGCAAGCGGGCATCGGTCAGCGGGACGACCCTCCGGGCGCGGCCGTCCGCCGAGAAGGCCGCGATCGTCGCGGCGGTGCGGCGGGACGTCTGGCCGTTCGTCGAGGACGGGCGGGTGCGTCCGGTCGTGGACACGGTGCTGCCGCTCGCCGACGCGGCCGAGGCGCACCGGCGCCTGGCGTCCGGCGACGTCGTCGGGAAGCTGCTGCTCGCCGTGTAGGCCCGGTCAGGCGTGCACGCGCGCCAGGAACGCCCGGAGTGCCGGGTGCTGCGGGTCGTCGAGGACCGCCGCGGGAGCGCCCTCCTCGACGACCTCGCCCTGGTGCAGGAACACGATCCGGTCGGCGACGTTCCGCGCGAAGTGCATCTCGTGCGTCGTCATGAGGATGGTCGAGCCCTGCTGCTTGAGCTCGGTGACCAGGTCGAGGACCTCGCCCACGAGCTGCGGGTCGAGCGCACTGGTCACCTCGTCGAGCAGGAGCAGCTCCGGGTCGGACGCGATCGCCCGGACCACGGCGACGCGCTGCTGCTGTCCGCCGGACAACCGGTCCGGGTACGCCGACGCGAAGTCCGCGAGCCCGATCCGGTCCAGCAGGCGGCGTGCGGTCGCCTCGGCCTCGGCCCGGGAGGCGCGGTGCACCTTCCGCGAGGCGAGCGTCACGTTGTCGAGGACGCTCATGTGCGGGAACAGGTTGAACTGCTGGAACACGACGCCGATCCGGGCGCGGGTGGCGTCGACGTCGACCCGCGGGTCCGACACGTCGTCGCCGCGGAGCAGGATCTGGCCGTCGTCGATGCCCTCGAGCAGGTTCACGGTCTTCAGCAGCGTCGACTTGCCGGAGCCCGAGGCACCGATGACGCAGATCACCTCGTGCCGGTGCACCGCCAGGTTGATCCCGCGCAGGACCTGCTGGTCGCCGAAGGACTTGCGCAGGCCGCGCAGTTCGAGGACGGGAACGGTCTCGTCGCTCACACCGTGCCTCCGATCTGTTCGCGCTGCTGCTGCTTCCGGGCGATGCCGTCGGTGATGCGGATGAGCGGCAGGCTGATGAGGACGAAGAGCAGGCCGGCGACGAGGTACGGCGTGAAGTTCGTCTCCTCGGCCTGAGCGATCTGCGCGCTGCGGACGGCGTCGACCGCGCCGAGGATCGAGACCAGCCCGACGTCCTTCTGCATCGACACGAAGTCGTTCATGAGCGCCGGGGTGACCTTGCGGATCGCCTGCGGCAGCACGACCAACCGCAGCGTCTGGGCGTGGGACAGGCCGAGCGACCGAGCGGCCAGGCGCTGGGACGGGTGCACCGCCTCCATGCCGGCGCGGAGCACCTCGGCGACGTACGACGAGTACGTCAGCACGATGGCGATCGTGCCCCAGAACTCCGGGGCGAGGCGCGGGAAGACGCCGAGGCCGGGCAGGCCGAAGCCGACCAGGTAGAGCACGATGATGAGCGGCAGGCCGCGGAACAGGTCGGTGTAGCCGGTCGCGAGCATCCGCAGCGGGAAGAACACCGGGCTCCGCAGACCGCGGACGACCGCGAGCAGGGTGCCGAGGACGGCCACACCGATGCTCGCGAAGAACAGGATCCGCACGTTCAGCCACAGGCCGAGCAGGATGTCCGGCAGCGTCGCCCACGCAACGGCCGGGTCGAAGAACGACCGCTGCACCGCGGCCCACCCGGGGGTGTTGACGATGCCGGTCCAGACGAGCGCGACGACGACGAGCGTCGACACCACCGACACGGCGACCGAGCGGCGGCCGCGCTGCCGGCGGTAGAGCTGCCGTTCGCGCTCGACCTGGCTCGGTGCCGGGGCGACGACGGGGGTGCCGGCTCCCGCCGGACCGCCCGCGCCGGCGGGCAGGGTCATGCGCGGGTCACTTCAGGACCGGCGTGTTCGTCTCGGAGGACAGCCACTTGGTCTGCAGGTCCTCGAGCGTGCCGTCCGCGTCGAGCGACTCGATCGCGTCGTCGACCTTGCTCGTCAGGGCCGAGTCCTTGGGCAGCACGATGCCGAACTGGTCGCCCTTGCCGTCGGCCGGGAACTGCGCCGAGACGGTGCCGTCGTCGACCTGCGAGGCGGCGATGAAGAACGCGGTGGGCAGGTCGGTGACGATGGCGTCGATCTGACCGGACCCGAGCGCCAGGACGGCGTCGTCGTTCGAGTTGAACACCTGCGGGGTGACGCCGAGCACGTCCTTGACGCTCTGGATGCTCGTCGAACCGGCGGCGACGCCGATGGTGTCCTTCTTCAGCGACGCGACGGTGGTGTCCCCGGCTGCGGCGGACCCCGCGGACGTCACGACGGCCTGGGTGGTCGTGTAGTACGGCGACGACATGTCGACGGCCTTCTTGCGCTTGGCGTCGATCGAGAACTGTTGCAGGTTGAGGTCCCAGTCCTTCGCGCCCGGGGCGATGGCGCTGTCGAAGGTGCTGCGCTTCCACACGACGTCGGACTTCTCGTACCCCATCTCCTTCGCGACGGCGTAGGCGAGCGCGGCCTCGAAGCCCTTGCCGGACGCGGGGTCGTCGTCCTCGACCCAGGGCGAGTACGCGGGCTGGCCGGTGGCGATCGTGAGCTTGCCGTCGGTCACGGTGCCGTCGGCGTTGCTGCTCCCGCCGGACGAGCACCCGGCGAGGGCGGTCGCGGCGACGAGGGCCGAGGCGAGGGCGATGGTCAGGCGGAGGGGACGGGTCACGGTCTGGCCTTCGTCGAGAGGAGAACAGGGCAGGACGAAGTGTACTTCGCCGTGGGATACCAACGCGAAGCGGATGACTCCTCGCTACTCGGTGGGCTGGACCATCGTGAAGTCCTCGAACGAGAAGCCGGGCGACACCAGGCAGCTGAGGAGCACCTCGCCGTCCCCGGGGATCGTGCGCTGCCACACACCACCGCGGACGAACGCCTGCGCGTCGTTGACCCGGTCGCGCCCGGCGTCCGGGCCGAGGGTGATCCGTGCGCCGGGCTCGGGCTGCTCCCCGGACCCGCCGAGTTCGAGCTCGACCGTGTCGGGACCGTGCCACATCCAGATCTCGTCGCTCGTGACCCGGTGCCACGCCGACGCCTCGCCCGGCGGCAGGAGGAAGTGGATGAGGGTCGCGGCGGGTCGCTCCCCCGCGGGGGTCTGCACGGTGGCGGGCGAGGTCCAGGTGCGGACGTACCAGCCGCCCTCGGGGTGCGGCTCCATGCCGAGGGCGGCCGCGCGCTGCGGGACGTCGAGCCACTCGACGAGGTCGCCGGAGACGGTGCGGCGGGCGGCCGTGCCGGGGCGGGGCGGGGTGTCGGTCATCGGGACTCCTTGCTGGTGGTGACGGCTCCGGTGGTCGGGCCGCCGGGCATGGGGCTGCCGGGCGTGGGGCTGCCGGGCGTGGGGTTGCCGGCCGTGGGGCCGACGGTCGCGGCACCCGCGGTCCGGACGACCCCGCGGACCACGGTGGCGGCGGCACGTCCGGCGCCGTCCTCCACGAGCTCGGCGAGCGCGTCGGGCACGGTCCGCGCGTCGACGTCGAACACGGCCAGGTCCGCCCGCGCCCCCACGGCGAGGTGCCCGGTGCGGTCCGGACCGACCGCGAGCCCCATGGCGTGCGCGCCGCCCAGGGTCGCGGCCGCGAGCAGCCGTTCGTGCAGGTCGCGCGCGGCGTACCCCTGCGCGCGGGCGATGCGGTGCAGCGCGGTGACGTCGGCCATCGGGTCGAGGGACGGCGAGGACGACAGCGAGTCGGTGCCGACGGCGATCGGGCTGCCCTCGCGCAGGTAGTCGGCGACGGGCGGCGGGTCGAGTCCGATGACGGCGTTCGACCGCGGGCAGAGCGCGACGGCGGTCCCCCGTGCCCGGAGCAGCGCGCGGTCGGCCGCGGTCACGTAGACGCCGTGGGCGATGTGGCAGTCCGGACCGAGGACGCCGAGGCGGTCGACGAACGAGGTCGCGCTCGCACCGAACCCGAGCGCCCGCATGGCCCGGAAGGACGGCACGTTCGCCAGGTGCCAGTCCGCGCCGTGGCCGATCCCGGCGACACCGTCGAGCCCGGGGACCGGTTCGACGGCGGCGCGCTCCCCCTCGAAGGCGGCCTCGCCGAGGTGCAGGTGCAGGCGGAGGCCGCGCTGCCGCACGATGTCGGGCAGTTCCAGCAGCGGGGCGACGTCGAGCGAGTAGGGCGCGTGCGGGGACAGCCCGGCGCCGGGGCTGGTCGGGACGCGCTCGAGCTCGGCGAGGACCTGGGCGCGCCCGTGCTCCTGCCAGACCGCGTTCTCCCAGTCCATCACCTCCCAGTAGGCGATGCCGCCGAGCCCGTGGGCCTCGAGCGCGGTGGCCGCCTCGATGTCCGTCACGACGTCCGCGATGCTCGTCACCCCGGCCGCGATCGACTGCACGGCGCCCGCGGCGGCCTCGGCCCGCCAGTCGTGCGGCTCGGCGTAGTCGACGTTGAACGCGGCCGCCCAGTCCTCGAACCCGTTGTACTGCCGCTGCCCGACACTGGCCATGCCGGTGTACTGCAGGTGCGTGTGGGCATTGACGAGGCCCGGCAGCAGCGCACCGCGCCAGCGCCGCTCGGTGAACGGCGTGCCGTCGAGCTGGTCCACGACCCACGAGCGTTCGCCGACGTGCAGGATCCGGCCGTCGCGCACCGCCACCGCTCCGTCGGCGATCGGCGGCGCGGTCATCGGCACGACGATCCGCGCGGAGTGCACGGTCGTGGCCGCGGGGTCCGGTCGACCGGTCACGTCGGGTCCCCGAACCGTCGGGTCCGGACGTCGGGTTCCCGGTCGACGGGCTGCGCGGCGAGGCCGACGGCCTGCGCGGCGAGCGCGCCGGGTCCGTCGGTGCGGCCACCGGACGGCGCGGCGGTCCCGCCGGGAGGCGCGGCCACCGCCCCGAACACGGCGAGCGCCACCCGGGCGGTCGCCTCGTCCACCGCGGAGTCGATCGGCACGACGGCACGGTCGAGCTCGTCGCCCCGCTCGACGAGCATCCGCACGGCGCCGAGCTGCGCCGCGAACGACAGGTCCATGATCTCGATCGGGTTGCCCTCGGCAGCGGTGATGTTGATGCAGCCGCCCCCGTCGAGCAGGAGCACGGCGGGCCCGTCCGGCAGCGCCAGCCGCTCGACCTTCCGTCCGACCGGCGTGCGGACGGCCCCGGCGGCCACGGCCTCGTCGACCGCGACCTCCTGGTCCACCCCGCCCGCGACCGAGACGACGGCGTCGGGGGCGCAGGCCCGCAGGACCGCCACGCTGACCGTGTCGGGCACCCCGGTCGCACTGACCACGAGGTCGGCGGCGTGGACGGCCTCGGTGAGCGGTGCGACGGCGTACCCGGCGAACAGGGCCTGCAGCGCGCGGACCGGGTCGGTCTCCGCGACGGTGACCCGGAAGCCGAGCGCCCGGAGCACCAGGGCGACCCCCTCGCCCACGTGCCCGAACCCGGCGACGACCGCCGCGCCTCCCGTCAGCTCCGGCCGCACGGCGGGGTCGAGCGCGTCGACCAGGTCGAGCGTCGCGAACACCGTCGACTGCCCGGTGCCGTACCGGTTGTCGAAGAAGGTCTTGGTGCGGGCGTCGTTCACCGCGACGACCGGGATGCCGAGCTGCCCGCGGGCGGCGAGGACCCGCAACGGGCGCAGGCCGCTCGTGGTCTCCTCGGCCGCACCGAGCATCGTCGGCAGCAGGTCGGGGCGTTCCTGGTGCACGAGCCGCACGACGTGGGAGCCGTCGTCGACGAGCACGTGCGGCCGGGTGTCGAGCATCGCGAGGGCGAGGGCACGCTGCTCCGCCACCGTCGCGGTGCTGCTCGCGTGCACCGGCACACCCGCGGCACGGAGGACCGCGGCGACGGCGTCGTCGGTCTCGTCCGCGTGGGCGTAGACCACGACCTCGGCGCCGGCGTCCCGCAGCAGGAGCGACAGCACGGCGGTCTTCGGTTCGAGGAACAGGCTCACGCCGATGCGGGTGCCGCGCAGCAGGCCTCCCTGCCGGAGTTCGTCGGCGACCGCGCGGGAGACCGGCATCGACCGGCGGGCCCAGCGGATGCGTGCGGCGGCGGCGGGGTCGTCCTCGGCGTCGCGGCCGGTCGAGACGAGGAAGACGTCGTCGGAGAGCATCGGGACGCCGAGCACCCCCGGTCGGGCGAGGGTCGTCGGGCCGGCGGCGTCCTCGTCGACGGCGGGGACGTGACGCCCGGCGTCGACGACGAGGAGCGTGGCACCCCGGGCGCGGTCGGTGGTGGCGGTCTCGACGGCGGCGGCGCTCTCGTCGGGCGTGCCGAGGCACCAGAGCTGGTCGACCGCGGTGCCGTCGGCGGCGTCGGCCGGTCGTGCGCCGAGGCCGGTGAGCAGGTGGTGCAGGACGGCGGCCTCCCGCCGGTCACCGCCGACGATGCGGAAGCGGCGGGCCGCGACGAGCATGTTCGTCACGCGGGCGACGTGGCGGACCGCGGTGGAGGCCCAGTGCAGCGTGGCCGGGTCGGCGCGGGTCGTCGGGTCGGCGCGCGGCATGGAGCCATCGTAGGACGCGGACGGGCCGCGTCGGGCCGCGTCGGGCCCGGTCCGGTCTGGTCCGGTCCGGTCCGGTCAGAGCGTGTGCCGCGGTGGCGTCCGGTGCCAGACCGGGCCCTCGTCCTCGCCGTCGCCCCGTCCGCCGTCCATGGGGACCTGCCACGGTCCGCCGTCCCCGGGCAGTGGCCACGGTCCGCCGACCCCGGCGTCCCGGGCGTCCCGGGCGGCGTCGATCCGTCGGGCCTGCCGCCGGTGGTGCAGGAGCACGCCGACGAGCACGCCGACGCCGATCACGGACACGACGACGAGTCCAGCCACGTACAGGGCCGTGACGAGCCCGGCGAGCGCCGCGGGCACGCTCCCGTCCTGCGCCGCCGACAACGGGGTCCCGGTGATGACGAACGCCAGCAGGGTCGAGATCGTCGCGTTCGAGTCCCACAGACCGTGCAGCACGGCGACCACGACGTAGGCGAGCAGCACCTGCCACGTCCACCGGAACCGGGCCCGTCCGTGCGCGACCCCGAAGAGCACCGCACCGAGGATCGCCGTCCAGAGCACGTGGCCGACCGGCGAGAGCACCGCGCGGAAGACCTCGGTCTGCAGCAGCGAGGCCAGGTCGATCCCCCGCGTGGTGATCGCCGCGTTGAAGGCGTACCCGGCGGACTCGAACGCCGAGAAGCCGGCACCGACCGTCGCCCCGAGCAGCGCACCCTGCCGGGCCATCCTCGGCCGCACCCGCCAGCCGACGACGACGAGCAGGACCCCCTTGACGAGTTCCTCCACGAAGCCGACGAGCAGGTACAGCCCGGCGCCGGGCCGCAGGTCGGCCTCGAGCAGGGACGCGCCGAGCACCCCGAGGATCCCGCCGACGAAGAACGCCGTGACGAGCTGCAGCGTGCTGACCGTGCCCGTGACCCGTTCGATGACGAAGAGCACCACGGCGAAGGGCACGAGGAAGCTGCCCAGCAGGATGATCGTCGGGACGAGGTTCGTGTTCTGCGTGGCGACGGTGACGACGATCGTCACGACCCACAGCAGCAGACCGCCGAGCAGCGTCTTCCACCACCAGCCGTGGCGGTGGTGCGGGTGGTCGGCGACGGGCAGGGTCTCCAGCGTCATGGGCCCCATCGTGCTCCGGCCCGCGCCGGAGGGTCACCGGGAATACCGCGGACGCACCACGCGTAGTGACGGACATGAGTGACGAGACGTTCGACAAGGTGACCATGTTCGGCGCGGACTGGTGCCGCGACTGCCGCCGGTCCAAGGCGCTGCTGGACCGCCTGGGCGTGGACTACGAGTACGTGGACGTCGAGGCCGACCTGTCCGCCGCGGACCGTGCCGAGGCGATCAGCGGACGCAAGAACATCCCGGTCGTCGTGCTCCCGAACGGCAAGCACTTCGTGGAGCCGTCCGACGCCGAACTGCAGGGTGAGCTGGAGGCCTCGGGCGCGGTCTGAGCACACGGCACGGCTCCCAGGGAACCGCCCCGAGCGGCTTCCTGGGAGCACGCTGAGCCGGAGGCGTGTTCACTCGGGCGTCGGCCCTGAGCTCGGCGATCCGCCGCTGCCTCGGACCGGCCGCAGAACAAGGAGGACACCGTGCTCGGTCTCATCATCAGCCTGATCATCGTCGGTCTCATCGCCGGCGCACTCGCCCGTCTCATCATCCCGGGCAAGCAGCACATGTCCATCCTGATGACCATCGTCCTCGGGATCGTCGGCTCGTTCGTCGGCGGCCTGCTGGGCTTCCTGATCTTCCAGCACGACGCGACCGACGGCTTCTTCCAGCCGGCCGGCATCATCGGCTCGATCATCGGCGCCGTCATCGTGCTGTTCCTCTACACCCGCTTCGCGGGTCGGGGTGCGAACCGCCGCTGACACCGGTCGCGCACCTGCGCTGACGTACGACGGGAAGCCCGGTACCAGTTGGTACCGGGCTTCCCGTCGTCGTGTGCGCACCGCGGGCCGGCAGCACCGCGTCCCCCGTGTCCGGAACGCGCGCAGGCGCGGAGCGTACGGTCCACGACATGACCGACGACAACGACACCCGTCGCCCAGAGCAGGACGCCGCCCGACTCGGCCTCGTCGTCGTCGGCGAGGCCGCCGCGCTGCAGTCCGGCGACGAAGCAGCCATGGACGCGAGCGAGGAGAACATCCGCGACGCCGTCGACGAACTCGTCGACGTGCCCCTCACGCCACGGCAGGAGGAGGTCGTCGAGCGACTCGCCCAGGCCGGCGGAACCCTGACGGCCGGGCTCAGCGGCGCCCTCGCCGCGCAGACCGGCAACAGCGTCGACGACGTCCTCGAGGGCGCCGCCCGCAGCATCCTCTGGCAGGAGCGGCTCGCCCAGCAGGCCGACGCCGGACACCCCGACGGCGGTCGCGCTGACGCCGGACGCTCCGACGCCGGCCACCCGGACACGCGACCCGAGGACCACGGCGACCGCGACACCGCCTGACCGACCGCAGACGCACGGGAGGCTCCCCACCGGTCCGGTGGGGAGCCTCCCGTGCGTCTGCGGCGTCGTCGCGACGGCGTCGCCGTCGGATCAGGCCGTCGCGCGCCACCAGTCGTCGAACGGGGACGCCGGCACCTGGCGCTTGTGCTCCGTCGCGCGGTAGCGCGCCTCGATCGCCTCGGCCACCTCGACCGGGACGTCGTGACCCTGCAGGTAGGCGTCGAGCTCGGCGTACGTCAGGCCGAGGTTCGCCTCGTCCGTCTGACCGGGCAGGTCGTCGAGCAGGTCGGCGGTCGGCGCCTTCTCGTACAGACGGGCCGGCGCACCGAGGTGCTCGAGCAGCTGGCGTCCCTGGCTCTTCGTCAGGCCGGTCAACGGCGTGAGGTCGACGCCGCCGTCGCCGTACTTCGTGAAGAATCCGGTCACCGCCTCGGCCGCGTGGTCGGTGCCGATGACCAGGAGCCCGCGCTGCCCGGCCACGGCGTACTGCGCGACCATGCGCATGCGGGCCTTGACGTTGCCCTTGACGAAGTCGCTCAGCGCGACGCCGGCGTCCGCGGTGTCCTGCACCACGCCGTCGACCCCGTGCTCGATGTTCACGACGATGCCCGGCTCCGCGGCGATGAACTGCAGGGCGAGCTGCGCGTCGTCCTCGTCGGCCTGCACGCGGTACGGCATGCGCACCGTGGTGAACTCGACGGCGTGGCCCTCGGACCGGAGCGACTCGACCGCCAACTGCGTGAGGCGACCGGCCAGGGTGGAGTCCTGCCCGCCGCTGACGGCGAGGACGTAGCCCTTCGCGCCGGTGGTCAGGAGGTAGTCGCGCAGGAAGCCCACGCGCCGGGCGACCTCCTGCTCGGGGTCGATGGTCGGCTGGACGTTGAGGTCCGCGGCGATGGCGGCTTGGAGTTCTCGCACTCCCCCAGTATCCGCCTGCACCGCGCCGGACGCACGGGGTCACCGCACGGGGTCGGCGGCGCGGGGTCGTCGCACGCGGTCGGCGCGCGGGGTCGTCGCACGCGGTCGGCGCGCGGGGTCGCCGGCGCGGCTGCTCGCTAGAGTGAGCCGCAGACCGGGCGGAGGCCGCACCCGCACCGGTGACGACGGAGGTCGATCGTGACGGACCAGCGCCGCGCGGGACTGCTCGCCGTCACCGTGACCGCCCTGCTGTGGGGCACCACCGGCACCGCGGCGACCTTCGCGCCCGACGTCGGCCCGCTCGCGATCGGCGCGGCGGCGCTCGGGATCGGCGGACTCCTGCAGGCGGCCGTGGGCGCGCGGTCGCTGCGGACGAACGTCCCGCTGCTCGCGCGGCGCCGGGGGCTGGTCCTCGTCGGGGCGGTCGCCGTCGCGGTGTACCCGCTCGCGTTCTACAGCGCGATGCACACGGCGGGGGTGGCCGTCGGCTCCGTGGTGTCGCTGGCGTCCGCGCCCCTGGCCTCGGGAGTCCTCGAGCGGGTCGTCGACCGCCGACCGCTCAGCTGCTGGTGGGTGCTCGCGGCGGTGCTCGGCGTCCTCGGGAGCGCGCTGCTCTGCCTGTCCAGCGTGGCCGGGGCGACGGGCCCAGCGGCGGACGGGAGCGGCCCGGCCGACGGCGCCGGCGCCGGCGACGGCGACGGCGACGGCGGATCGATGGTCCTCGGCGTCGTGCTCGGCCTCGTGGCCGGGGTCACGTACGCGGTGTACTCGTGGGCGTCGCGGCGGCTCATGGTCGACGGGGTCCCGCGGGCGGCCGCGATGGGCGCCGTGTTCGGTGGCGGCGGGCTGCTCCTCGTGCCGGTCCTCGCCGTCACCGGTGCACCGCTGCTCGCCGCAGCGCAGAACATCGCGGTCGGGGCCTACATGGCGCTCGTGCCGATGTTCCTCGGCTACCTGCTGTTCGGCTACGGCCTGTCCAGGATCCCGGCGAGCACCGCCACGACCGTGACCCTCACCGAGCCGGCGGTCGCGGCCGTGCTCGCGGTGCTGGTCGTCGGCGAACGGCTGACCGCGCTCGGGTGGGTCGCCCTGGGCGTGATCGGGGCCGCGCTCGTCGTCCTGGCGCTCGCACCGACGAACACGACGGACGGCACCCGTCCCTGAGGACGGGACCGAGCGGACCTGCGCCGGTGACGGTCAGGACGACCTCGGCTGGTCCCCGCCGACGGCCTCGGCGTCGTCGTCCGGGTGCAGCGAGGCGTCCGCCGGGGTGGTCCGCCAGCTGGTGAAGCGCACGGTCAGGTCGTCCCGGGAGGGTGCGCAGCAGAACGGGCCGGCGGCGGCGACCGCGTCCGGAGCGAGCGGCGCGACCCGGACGAGACGCCAGGGCTCGTCGTCCACCCGGGCCCGGACGGTGAGGGCGTCCCCGGAACGGCTGACCCGCACCGTCACGAGGCGGCCACGCCACGACGGCACCGGTGCGAGCGACCAGTCGGACACACCCCGGGTGACCACGGCGCCCAGGCCCTCCTCGCCGTCGCTCAGCTCCACGCCGGCCTTGACCCAGGTGGTGTCGTCGACGCGGACGAAGACCCCGGCCTGGTCGAACTGGGCCGAGAAGTCGAGCCGGAAGGACACCTCGGTGGCGGTCCCGGGGGCGAAGGGTGCCAGGAGGGCGTGCTCGGTGTCGTGCACGAAGCCGTACGACGTGGTGCGCCACGCGTCGCTGCCGGCGCGGGCGGTGACGGCCAGGCCGTCCTGGTCGGCGACGACACGGGCGGGCGGGTTGGTCCAGGTGCCGGCGGACCACTCGACGTCGTGTGCGGTGGTCGGGAGCGCGTCGGCGGCGGACGATCGGGACACGGGTACCTCCGGGACTGCGTCGTCTGGTGGTGGCCTGGCGGTGCGGACGGACCACCGGAGTGCCCCTGGAGGGACTCGAACCCCCAACCCTTTCCTGAGGGCGGGACCGGACGGACCACCGGAGTGCCCCTGGAGGGACTCGAACCCCCAACCCTTTCCTGAGGGCGGGACCGGACGGACCACCGGAGTGCCCCTGGAGGGACTCGAACCCCCAACCCTTTCCTTAGGACGGAACTGCTCTTCCATTGAGCTACAGAGGCCGGCCCGACCACTCTAGCGGGAGCCGCCGGACCCGCCCGATGATGAGGGATGCAACAGGTTCCCTGGACGCACGGCACCCTCACAACTAGCGTCGTCACGACCCCCGGTCGGGGGTGCCCCGAACCGGAGGACCAGCATGCCCTTCCCCGCTCCCCTGCGCCGCTCCGCGGCGATCGCAGCCGTCACCGCCGCGGCGCTCGCCGGCGGCCTGCTCAGCGGCACCGCCGCCGACGCGGCCACCGCGAGCACCGCCTCCACGACCGTCACGACCGGCAGCGCCCACACCAGCCGGACCGACCGGCACCTGACCCCGCGGACCCACTTCACGATGGCGCCGGACGGCTCGTCAGGCGCGACCGAGGGCGGCGAGGGCATCCCGAACATCGACTCCGTCAAGAAGACCATCGCGACGTACTACGGCGACCCGGGCACCGGCATCGCCGACAAGACCGACAGCCCGTACATCCGGGAGATGCGGTCGATCGTCGCGAAGCAGACCCGTGCCCTCCAGCGCACCTACGACCGCGCGGTCCGGCACGGCGAGAAGCCCGCGATCGTGTTCGACGCCGACGACACCACCCTCGAGACGTACGACATGGAGGTCGCGGACATGCACTTCGTGTTCGACCCGGCCGAGCAGGACGTCTGGGTGCAGGGGCAGCGCTTCCCGGCGACCCCGTCGATGGTCGGCTTCGTGAACGCGGCGCAGCGGATCGGCTTCACGGTCTTCGGGATCACCGGCCGGAACGACGACCAGAAGGCCGCGACGCTCGGCAACCTGGCGAAGGTCGGCTACTCGGGCTTCACCGCCGACCGGTTCTTCACGAAGTGGACCGGCAAGGGCGCCTCGCAGCAGCCGAGCTACGTCACGTGTGCCACGGCGAAGTGCACCACGGTCGAGTACAAGGCCCTGACCCGCAAGCACATCGAGCAGGACCTCGGCTACGACATCACCCTCAACGTGGGCGACCAGTGGTCCGACCTGCAGGGTGGCTTCGCGGACCGGACCCTCAAGCTCCCGAACCCGACGTACTACCTCCCCTCGGCAGACCTCCCCGGCGTGCGTGAGCCGAAGCTGGCGCCGCGCACGCACTTCCGGATGGCCGCGGACGGCTCCTCCGGCCGGACGCAGGGCGGCGAGGGCATCCCGAACATCGACTCGGTGAAGGCCACCATCGCGACGTACTACGGCGACCCGGGCACGGGCATCGCGGACAAGACCGACAGCCCCTACATCCGTGAGATGCGGTCCGTCGTCGCGCGACAGACCCCGGCGATCACCGCGGCCTGCACCGCCGCCGAGCCTCGGCACCGCAAGCCGGCGATCGTCCTCGACGCCGACGACACGACCCTGTGGACGTACGACATGGAGGTCGCGGACATGCACTTCGTGTTCAACCCGGCCGAGCAGGACGTCTGGGTGCAGGACGAGCGGTTCCCGGCCACCCCGGCGATGACCGGGCTCGTGGCGGCCGCCCAGCGGGCCGGCTGCACCGTGATCGGCCTGACCGGGCGGAACGAGGCGCAGCAGACCGCGACCATCGAGAACCTGCACAAGGTGGGCTTCCCGCAGTTCACGGCGACGCAGGACGGCAACCGCACGTACTACACGAAGTGGACCGGCACCGGATCGTCCGAGCAGCCGTCCTACGTGCACTGCGCCACCGCGAAGTGCACGACGATCGAGTACAAGGCGCAGACCCGCGCGCACGTCGAGTCGCGGGCCGGCGGCGGCTACGACGTCGTCGCCAACGTCGGCGACCAGTACAGCGACCTCGTCGGCGGCTCCGCCGACCGGTCGGTGAAGCTGCCGAACCCGACGTACTACCTGCCCTGACGACCGACCGCACGACGGACGGGAGGCCCGTGGCGAGCTCGCCACGGGCCTCCCGTCCGTCGTGCCCCGGGGACGCCGCTACGCGGCGACCAGGTACTCGTCCCAGTCCGGCTGCGGCCGCTCGATGCCGCGCACGACCCAGGCCGAACCGTGCGGGGCCTTCGGCGGGAAGCGCAGCGTCCACCCCATCTCGCGCGGGGTGCGGTCGCCCTTGACGTTGTTGCAGGCGAGGCAGCACGCCACGAGGTTCTCCCACGAATCGCGCCCCCCGCGGGACTTCGGCTGCACGTGGTCGATCGTGGTGGCGTTCCGCCCGCAGTAGGCGCACCGGTTGGCGTCCCGGCGGAGCACACCGCGCCGGGACACCGGGATCAGCCGGGACTGCGGGATGCGCACGTACCGGGTCAGGATGATGACGGACGGTCGGTCGTAGCTGACGGCGGCACCGGTGACGGGGTGCAGGGTGTCGGCGGCGACGACAGATGCCTTCTGGTTCATGACGAGGACCAGGGCTCGACGGAACGAGATCACCGCGAGGGGCTCGTAACCGGCGTTGAGGACGAGAGTGCGCATGGGTTCCCTTCCGACGTGCCTGGACGGCTTCCAGGCGGTGCGGGCACCGGGTCGGTCGGCGTCGAGCGGGTGGTCACGGCCTCCGGCACCGGGGTGGCACCGGCCGGCGCTGCCCCACCGCGGTGGGGAGGGCCGGAAACACGAAGAGCACCACCCGTCAGGGCAGTGCTCTGGTCAGTCGCGTGCGGGTCGAGGCCCGCAGGCTGTGGTCGTCCGTATGTCGACGTGCACGCGCAGACCCATGGTGCGGGTCGTGCGTGACGTCGACATGTGGTCTCCCGTTCGGGTCGAGTCGAACCGATGCATGGAGGCTAACCCAGAAACCGGCCCCGCACGAGGGGTGCGGGGCCGGTTCGGACGGTGTTCACATGGTCGACGGCAGGACGTCGGACACGGTGCTCCGGGGAAGTCAGATCCCGAAGCGCACGATGTGGTAGTCGCTCGTCCAGATTGGACGGATCGAGATCGCGCCACCGGGCTTCGGGGCGTCCATGATCATGCCGTTGCCCATGTAGAAGCCGTCGTGCGCCTCGTTGTTGAAGATGACCACGTCGCCGGGCTGCGCCTCGGACTCGGGGATCGTGGTGCCGGCCTGGTCCTGCAGCGGGACCGAGTGCGCCAGGCTGATGCCGTACTGCGCGTACACGTACATGACGTAGCCGGAGCAGTCGAAGCCGGCCGGGGTGGCGCCGCCGAAGACGTAGGGCGTCCCGATGTACTGCTTCGCGGTGGCGACCACGGCGGGCAGGGAGAACGGGGTGCCGGCGGCGGGGGCGGCAGCGGCCGGCGCGGCCGAGGTGGTGGTCGCGGCCGTGTCCGTGGTGGTGGAGGTCGTCGTCGAGTCGGCGAGGTAGTCCTTCGCCGTCTTGCCGTCGTAGGCGAACTCGGCGGCCTTCGCGGCGCGGGCGGCCTCGACCTCCGTCGCGTGCTCGGCCTGCTTCTCGGCTGCGAGCGTCGCGGTCGAGGTGGCGCCGAAGCCGTCGCGCGAGGTGTCGGCGGTGCCCGCGGCGGCGGAGACGTCGAACTCCTGCGTCTGGACCGGGGCTGCGGCGCGGGCGGCGTCCGCGGTCGTCGGCTGGGTGTTCGCGAAGGCGGCGGGGACGGCCATCGTGCCGAACATGCCGGCGGCGACCGCGAGCACGACGG
This sequence comes from Curtobacterium sp. L6-1, assembly GCF_018885305.1. NCBI lineage: Bacteria > Bacillati > Actinomycetota > Actinomycetes > Micrococcales > Microbacteriaceae > Curtobacterium > Curtobacterium aetherium. The sequence goes on along the minus strand of NZ_CP076544.1, from coordinate 3,342,550 downwards.
GCGCCATGAACTTCCGCTTGCGCGAGGAGCTCGTCGGCGCTGCTGCCGAGCGGGTGGCGGCGGTGCGGGTGACACCGAGTGCGCTGCCGGTGCGGGCCGCCGTCGGGCGGGCCGCGGTCGTGCGGGCGGGGGTGGACGCCGTGCGGGCGAGCGGTCGGCGCGTGGCACGCTCGGCTGCTTCGCGTGCTGCCCTGCGGGTCAGGGGAGCTGCGGTGGCGTCACCGGAGGTCGTCGGGTTCGCGGTCGTCGAGTCGTCCGCGGCGGTACCGGTGTGGGTCAAGTGGGTCTCCGGCGTCTCATCGACACGCACCCGGTGGTCGACCGAGCGTGTGCAACCCCATCCGTTCGTCATCGTTTCCGATCCAGGCAGGAGACGGGTCGTGAGACGTCCTGCCACGGGTCCCCGCGATCGCTGCTCCCGGGGACTCGTCGAGTGTACGGGCGCTCGGTCACGCTGTCGAGATGAAACCGTGATCTGGTAACGAACAGGTGAAGAAGCCCCGGTCAGAGCGCTGTCGAAGGCGTTGGACCGGTGCGCCCGGTTCTTGTACGTCCGCAAAGGTGTTGTACCCCCGACGTGTACCCCCTATGGTTCGCCCACCACGAGGGCCCAGGCGCGAGTTCACCGCCGCGATCCCGGTCCACCAACGGACCCTCGTGCTGTGACGCCCGGCACCCTGGCCCGTGCTGTGCCGGCGGGCGACAGGTCACTCGCCGGAGAGGTCCTCGGCGATGTCGTCGGCGTTGCCGGGGAAGCACAGCGAGACCGCCTGCACGGTGTAGTTCCCGGGGTACGCGTACGCGCTGATCGACGCGATCTTCCCGCCACCGCTGCCGATGACCGCCGGACCGTCGCTCGACTCGCGGCGGACGACCTGCATCCCCTGGGACTTCCAGTGCTCCTCCATGCGGGTGGCGTCCTCGTCGGGCGACCCCTCGAGCGTGCTCCCGCTCAGGTAGCGCCACTGCGCCCCTGGCATGCCGTCCTCGAGTTCGCAGTCTTCCGGGTAGTCCGGGCCGGTGCGCGCCTTCCACTCCCCACCGAGTCGCTCGGTGGCGTCGTCGACGGCTTCGATCATCTGCTGCTTCGCGGTGTCGGCGTCCACGGTCGGCTCCGTTCGTCCTGGTGCTGCGGTGTCGGGTCCCCGCAGGACACAGCCTGCGAGCACGGTGGTGGTGGCCGTCATGACGAGGACGCCCGCGACGGCGCGCCTCGCCGTGGTCCATCGTGCGGTGGTCGTCGTCGTCATCGTCCCGCCATCCACCAGGGCTTCCCGTCGATCAGGTCCTGGTCTCGCTTCGTCGGTGGTTTCGGGTGGTACGCGGTCGCATCGTCCTCGTGCCCCGTCGTGACCCGCCCCACGTTGTACACGGACTCGGTGTCGGCGTCCAGGTAGCCGGACCCGTCACCGGTGAGCGGGTCGTGGTTGAGGACCGGCTTCCGGTCCGCCGCGTCGGCGGGGTTCGAGTCCGTCCCGAAGACCGTCGCACCGAAGACCTCTCGGGACGGGTCCACGTGGTGCCCGGGTGCCCTGCGTCCCAGCGCTGCGAGGTGGTCGCCCTGTCCGGCCTCGTCGGGGAGGACGTTCCGTGCCTGGCCGACGTAGACGTGCTCGGCGTGCACCTTGCCGGCCGAGTCGACCGCGTTCGGCAGGCCGGCGGACCCCAGCGCGACGAACCGGTCGACGTGCGCGTCCGTCGTCGAGAGCGCCTGTGCCGAGACGGTCGTGCCGTACGAGTGCGCGACGACGTTGGTCTCGGGCATCCGTCCGGCTCGCACGGCGCCGAGGCCGTTGATCGACGCGGCCAGCCGAGGCGCACCGGCCTCGGCCTTGCCCATCCCGAGGACGGTGGTGGCGTCAGGCGCCTCGTAGCCGATCCAGGCGAGCACCGCTCGGTCCGGCGGGTTCCCACTTCGTCCCTGCTCGTCGTAGATGTTCTGCGCAGCCCGGGTCCAGCTGCTCATGTCGGCCGTGGTCGTGTTCATGCCCGGGACGGCCCAGGTCACGTCGTCGGCGGTGTCGAGGTCGCCGATGGAGACCGACGCGAGCGGCGGGTGGTCGTCGGTCAGGGAGATGAGCGACCGCGCTCCCTCGGCGTCCTTCGGCTTGGCCAGCGCCGCGTTGATGTTCCGCAGCGACTTCAGGTCCTTCTCCAGCATGGCCATCCGTGCCAGCACCGCGGTCGACGCGTCGCGGGAGAACGGCAGGGACGCCTCCAGGCGGTCGAGCTCGAGCTCGATGTCGCCCATCCGCTGGTTGAGCACGACCGCGTTCGCGGTGCTCCGCGCCCAGTAGGGGACGCCCTCGAGGTTGCCGAGCTGTGCGAGCACCGACGTCGGCAGCCCTTCGAGCGCCGTTCGGTCGGCCGTCGTCAGACCGAGTTCCGTCCACTTCGCAGCGACCTCCGCGGGGGTGAGACCCGAGGCGAAGAGCGCCTGCACCGCGGGAGCGCGCTGGCCCATCGTCGCGATGTCGAGCAGGACGTCCGACAGCGAACCACCTCCGGCGTCCTCGAACGCCCCCGCGGTCTTCGTCATCCAGGAGCGGTCCTCGCCGTTCTCGTCGACGTACCGTTCGAAGCCCTGGGCGACGCTCTTCCGGTCGAAGTCGACCCACCCGCAGGAGGACGTGAAGGTGTTCCACGCCGAACGGACGCTCACCGCTTCGGTGTGCGCCGCGATGTCCAGGCCGGACGTGGTGGAGACGAACCCGCGCAGCGCGGCGGGATCAGCCGAGCTCTTCCCCCCGCTGCCGCCCCCGGCGTACCGCGCGCGCTCCCGGGCTCGGAACTCCGCGTCGACGACGGGTCGGGCGCCGGGCTCGTTCGACGGCTCCCGGTCGACGACGGCGTCCCAGGTGTCCACGACGGCGTCGGCGAGGAGCCCGGCACCGGACTGTGCCGCTGCCGTTCGACGCTCGCTCTCCCGCGCCGTCCACGCCGCGTGCTCGCGGATGCGCTCGCGCTCGCGTTCGGCAGCGGCGACGGCGGCGTCGACCGCGGTGGCGAGGTCGGTGAGCACGCCGACGAGCTTCGACCGGTCCTCGGACTCGATCACGACGGCGTCGTTGAACCGGTCGGCGTAGGACCCGGCGAAGTCCGCGAGCGCTGACTCCGCTGCCGACGACCGCGATCCGCTCTGCCCGCGCAGCGTGTCGGCGGCCGCCCGCGCAGTCCGGGCCATCGCCTTCGCGTCGCCTGCGTCGAACTCGATGTCCGTCACTGTGCCTCCCCCGGTCGGCGTCGTAGTTCCCCCGCGACGCAGACTAGCTCACCCGTGTGCCCGTGGAGCAGGACCGCCGCTCCGATCGCCGGAGCACGGCGCTCAGAGCACCTCAGTCGGTGCTGATGTAGACGTGCTGCGCGACCTCGGTCGGCAGTTCGATCCCGGCGTCCTCGCCGTCGACGCGGACCGACACGTAGGCGCCCGCACGCTGCACGCTCGCCGTCCGCCCGGGCATGACCCCGGCACTGCGGAGCTGGTGCAGGAGCTCCGGTTCGAACTGCACCGGCTCACCCAGGCGCCGGATGACGCCGGTCGCGACGGCGTCGGTGTCGTCGGTGGCCGCCACGATGTTCCGCACGCCGTCGAGGAAGCCCGGAGCGGTGGGACCGCCGATCTCCGCCAGGCCCGGGATCGGGTTGCCGTACGGGGACTCGGTCGGGTTGCCGAGCATCTCGAGCAGGCGGACCTCCACCTGCTCGCTCATGACGTGCTCCCACCGGCAGGCCTCGTCGTGGACGAACGCCCAGTCGAGCCCGATGACGTCGGCGAGCAGCCGCTCCGCCAGCCGGTGCTTGCGCATGACGTGCGTGGCCCGCGACCGACCGGGGTCGGTGAGTTCGAGGTGCCGGTCGCCCGAGACGACGACCAGACCGTCCCGCTCCATGCGGGCGATGGTCTGCGAGACCGTGGGACCCGAGTGCCCGAGCCGCTCCGAGATCCGGGCGCGCAGGGGCACGATCCCCTCTTCTTCGAGGTCGAGGATGGTGCGGAGGTACATCTCCGTGGTGTCGACGAGATCGGTCACGGTCCGCCTCTCATGGTCCGGGCCCAGCGCCTCCCACACTACTTGCTGTGTCCGACGAGCCGGCACCGACACCGTGCGCTCTGCGCGGACACCGGTCCGGGAGGCCCGCCCCACCCCCGCCCCGTCCGGCCGGTCCACGGGCCGGCAGCACCGCCGTCGCTAGGATCGGCCCATGGCAGACATCGTCATCCCAGCCGACCTCCTCCCCACCGACGGCCGCTTCGGATGCGGTCCGTCGAAGATCCGCGGAGCGCAGCTCGAGACCCTCGTCACCCGCGGGGCCACCGTCCTCGGCACCTCGCACCGGCAGAAGCCCGTCAAGGACCTGGTCGGCTCCGTCCGGCAGGGCCTCGCCGACCTGTTCCAGGTGCCGGACGGCTACGAGGTCGTCCTCGGCAACGGCGGCTCGACCGCGTTCTGGGACGCCGCGGCCTTCGGTCTCATCGAGCGCCGGGCCGAGAACCTGTCGTTCGGCGAGTTCGGGTCGAAGTTCGCCAAGGCCGCCGCCGCCCCCTGGCTCGAGGCGCCGCACGTGGTCGAGGCCCCGGGCGGTTCCCGCGCCGAGCTCGAGATCGTCGAGGGTGTCGACGTGTACGCCTACCCGCACAACGAGACGTCGACCGGCGTGATGGCCCCGGTCGTCCGGGCCGCGGGCGACCCGGGCGCGCTGACGGTGGTCGACGCCACGAGCGCCGCCGGCGGTGCCGCGTTCGACGTCGACCAGACCGACGTCTACTACTTCGCCCCGCAGAAGAACTTCGCCTCGGACGGTGGGCTCTGGCTCGCGCTGTTCTCCCCCGCAGCGATCGAGCGCGTCGAGCGGATCGCCGCGTCGGGCCGGTACATCCCGGAGTTCCTGTCGCTCAAGAACGCGGTCGACAACTCCCGGTTGGACCAGACGCTGAACACCCCGGCGATCACGACCCTGCTGCTCCTCGACGACCAGGTGCGGTGGATGAACCAGTCCGGCGGGCTCGCGTGGGCGGACGGCCGGACCAAGACCTCGTCGTCGACGCTGTACGACTGGGCCGAGGCGTCCGACTACGCGACACCGTTCGTCACCGACCCGGCGCACCGGTCGCAGGTCGTCGTGACGATCGACCTCGACGATGCGGTCGACGCCAAGGCCGTGGCTGCCACCCTGCGCCAGAACGGCATCGTCGACACCGAGCCGTACCGGAAGCTCGGACGCAACCAGCTCCGTGTCGCGACGTTCACCGCGATCGACCCGGACGACGTGACGAAGCTCACGCGCGCGATCGACCACGTGGTCGGGGCACTCGCGAGCTGACCGGCTCCCGCCGCGTGACGAGACGTGGGCGGTCCTGCGCATCGGTGTCCCGGTGCGCGGGACCGCCCACGTTCGTGTGTCGGCAGGTGGCCGGTGCGGGGTCAGGCCCGGTGGAAGCCGGGGTCCGTCTCGCCGGCGTCGAGCTGGTCGAGGTCCAGGTCGTCGTCGGGGTCGACCGGGCGGACGCGACGGGTCCGGCGGCGGCCACGGGTACGCGCGGGCGGGGCGGGCGCTTCGTCGGCGTCGTCGTCCTCGCCCGACTCGTCGTCGTCCGACTCGTCGTCCTCATCGTCGTCCGACTCGTCGTCGTCCTCGGACTCGTCGTCGAAGTCGTCATCGTCGTCCGACTCGTCGTCGTCGTCCGACTCGTCGTCGTCGTCCGACTCGTCGTCGTCCGACTCCTCGTCGTCCTGCGCCGCCCGGTAGTCCGCCAGTCGCTCGGACCACGGCACCCACTCCGGCGCGAGGAGCGACCCGTCGCCCGGCATCAGCTCGACCTCGAGCACGGTCGGCTCGTCGCCCTCGACCTGCGCGATGCTGACGGTCCACCGCCACCCCGGGTAGCCCGGCATGCGGTTCGCGAAGAGGACGGACACGACGCCGTCACCCTCGTCGACGGTGCCGACGGCGTTCCCGACGGTCGACTCGGGCGTGATCTCGAGCAGTGCGCCGCGGGCGAGCTCGGTGAGGTCGGTGGTCATGTCTATGCGTCCAACTGGTCGGCGACGTGTCGCAGGATGGTGGCGATGCGCTCACCGTTCTTCGGGTAGCGACCGCGCTTGAGGTCGCCGCTGATCCGGTCGAGTTCCTTCACGAGGTCCTCGACGATCACGGCCATGTCGTCGGCGGACCGCCGGGTCATCTTCGACAGGGACTGCGGGGCCTCGAGGATCCGCACGGTCAGCGCCTGCGATCCCTTCTTGCCCTGCACGACCCCGTACTCGAGCTTGGTCCCGGCCTTCACCGTCACCACACCGTCGGGCAGGGAGGAGGCGTGCAGGAAGACCTGGTCGCCGTCGTCTCCGGAGATGAAGCCGAAGCCCTTCTGGTCGTCGTAGAACTTGACCTTGCCGGTGGGCATGCTGGGACTCCTCGATACGTGGACGGCCGCGGTGCGTCGGATATCCTGGGCCGATGGCCAAGCCGACCCCATCCACCAGGGACTCCCGCACTGCTGCGGAACCCCTGGCGACGTTCAATCGTACCGAACGCACGCTCGCGTTCATGGTCGGTGGGATCGTCCTGCTCATCCTGACGTGCTTCATCATCATGATCACCGGGTGGTTGACCCTGCCGCGGATCCCCGGCGACGGCATCTGGCCCGTCGCGCTCGGGGTCGTCTACTTCGGCCCGCCGATCGCCTTCGTGCTCATGCTGACGCTCCTGGCGATCACGTGGACCCGCAAGGCCCGGCAGCACCGCACAGAGGCGCGCTGACGTCCGCCACGGACGCCGGCCGAGGACGATGACGACCACGACGGACCTCGCTGCGCGTCTGCGCGAGCTCCCCGACGACGCGCTCGAGCGACTCGTGCTCGCGCGCTCCCTGCCCACCGCAGCACTCGGCGAGTCCGGGCCGCAGCACATCGCGGACTTCTTCGACCTCGCCGAGGCGCTGCGCACCGACGACGCCGTCGACGCCGCCATCGAGCGGCTGCCGCGTCGCGCGCTCCTCGCCCTGCGGACCGGTGGTCCCGTCGCGGACCTCGCCCCGGCCGTCGCGCTGGGACTCGTCGACGAGAGCGGCGCGGTCGACGACGCGGTCGCCTCCCGGCTGGCCGCCCGCCCCGACGTCGTGCCGGACGAGCCGGGAGGCCCGGCTCCGGACCGCCCCGTCGCCACCGACCGGCAGGACCCGGCCGACGACGACGAGCGCGCCCGCGCGACCGGCGCCGAGCACGCCTTCGAGACGCTCACGGTCCTGGCGGAGCTCCTCCGCGCTGCCGACGCCGGTGCGGTGCGGGAACTCGCCAAGGGCGGGATCGGCGCGCCGCTCGCCCGACAGCTCGCCGAACGCACCGGTGCCGACGCCGCGGTGGTCCCGGACCGCCTCGTGCTGCTCGACCGCGTCGGCGCCGCGCACCCCGAGGACGGCTCGTGGAAGGTGTCCGACCACGGGCACACCTGGCTCCGCTCGTCGTGGCCGGACCGCTGGGCCACGCTCGTGCACGACTGGCGGGAGGGGCTCGACCCGGCCGTCGTCGAGGTCCTCGGCCTCGCAGGCGACGAGCTCACCGACGTCGTCGCGCTCGGCCGCTGGGCGTACCCGGCGGGTGCGCGCTGGCTCGACGCCGTCCTGCTGGAGGCCGCCGGGACCGCCCGGGTCCTCGGGCTCGCCGTCGACGGTCGGCTGACCTCCACCGGTCGGGCGCTGCTCGGGGACGACCCGGACGCCGCGCGCTCCGCCGCTGCCGCCGACCTGCCGGGCACGGTGGACGGGGTCTACCTGCAGCCCGACCTGACCGTCATCGCCCCGGGGCCGCTCGCACCGGCGGACGACGACGACCTCCGCGCCGTGGCCGACCTCGAGGCACCGGGACTCGCGGCCCGCTACCGGGTGTCCGAGGACTCGCTCCGCCGGGCGCTCCGGGACGGTCGCACCCGCGACGAGGTGCTCGCGCTCTTCACCCGACTGGGCGCGACCGAGGTCCCGCAGCCCCTCACCTACCTCATCGACCAGGTGGCCACCCGCGACGGCAGCGTCGTGGTGGGCCGTGGCGAGGGCGACCTCGGCTCGGTGCTGCACGGGACGCCCGAGCAGCTCGACCTGATCGGGGTGGACGCGGAACTCCGGCAGCTGGCGTGGGAACGGCCGGACCTCACCACGCTCGTCACGAAGTACCCGCCGCACGTCGTGGCGAGCGCACTCGAGGACCAGCGCTACCCGGCCGTGCTCGCAGCCGACGCCCGCCCGGAGACGCGATCCGGGCCTCCCGTCCGACGGCGCACGCCGAGCCGGTCGCCGGAGCAGGCGGCGCGGGCACTCGTGGAGCGCCTCCGGCTGACGACGGAGCGCGGCGACGCCGAGCCGGAGCAGGAGTGGATGGCGCGGCAGATCGACATGGCCGTCCGCGGGCGGACGCCGATCCGCGTCACCGTCCGCATGCCGGACGGCTCGGAGCGGCCGTTCTCGATCGTGCCGACCTCGATGGCGGCCGGCCGCGTGCGGGGCAAGGACACCGCGGTGGACGTCGAACGGACGCTCCCGCTGTCCCTCGTCGTCGGCATCGAGAGCGACGCGTGACGGACGCCCTGTGGACAACCGGGAGATGCACCAGCTGCGCCGCCTAGGCTGATCCGTCATGAACGGACCGCTGATCGTGCAGAGTGACCGCACCGTCCTGCTCGAGGTCGCGCACCCCGACGCAGAGGACGCCCGCCACGCGCTCGCGGTCTTCGCGGAGCTCGAACGGGCGCCCGAACACGTGCACACGTACCGCATCACCCGCCTCGGGCTCTGGAACGCGCGAGCCGCGGGGCACGACGCCGCGTCGATGACCGCCACGCTCGAACGCTTCGCCAAGTTCCCCGTCCCGCAGAGCGTCACGGTCGACATCGAGGACACCGTGTCCCGCTACGGCCGTCTCGTCATCCGGCGCGAGGACCCCGAGGACGCCCCGGCGATCGCGAACTCCCCGGCCGAAGCGCTCGAGGTGCAGCCGGCGCTGGTGCTCACCGCGTCGGACCCCGCGATCCTGGCCGAGGTCGTCCGGTCGAAGCGCATCCAACCCCTGCTCGGCGAGCGCCGCTCCGACACCGCGGTCGAGCTGCAGGCGTGGGCGCGCGGGCAGGTCAAGCAGGAGCTCGTGAAGATCGGCTGGCCGGCCGAGGACCTCGCCGGGTACACGCCCGGGCAGCCGCACGCCATCGACCTCGACACCTCCGACTGGGACCTGCGGCCGTACCAGCACGACGCGGTCGACAGCTTCTTCCAGCAGGGCTCCGGCGTGGTCGTGCTGCCCTGTGGCGCCGGCAAGACGCTCGTCGGCGCCGGGGCGATGGCGACGGTCAAGGCGACCACGCTCATCCTCGTCACCAACACGGTCTCCGCCCGACAGTGGCGCACCGAGCTGCTCAAGCGGACGACCCTGACCGAGGACGAGATCGGGGAGTACTCCGGCAGCGTCAAGGAGATCCGACCGGTCACGATCGCGACGTACCAGATCCTCACGGCCCGGCGGAAGGGCGAGTACACACACCTGTCCCTCCTCGACGCCCTCGACTGGGGTCTCGTGGTCTACGACGAGGTCCACCTGCTGCCGGCTCCGGTCTTCAAGCTGACGGCGGACCTGCAGGCACGCCGCCGCCTCGGGCTCACCGCCACGCTCGTGCGCGAGGACGGGCGGGAGGGCGACGTCTTCTCGCTCATCGGCCCGAAGCGCTACGACGCCCCGTGGAAGGAGATCGAGGCGCAGGGCTACATCTCCCCGGCCGAGTGCTACGAGGTCCGGATCGACCTCGCACACGAGGACCGGCTCGAGTACGCGGCCTCGAGCGACGACGAGCGGTACCGGCTGGCGGCGACCTCGCCCGCCAAGACGCCCGTCGTCCGTGACCTCATCGCGAAGCACCGCGGCGAGCAGATCCTGGTGATCGGCCAGTACATCGACCAGCTCGACGAACTCGCGGCCTCGCTCGACGCGGCCGAGATCACCGGGGCGACGCCGGTCGACGAGCGCGAACGGCTCTACCAGGCGTTCCGCACCGGGGAGATCGACGTGCTCGTGGTCTCGAAGGTCGCGAACTTCTCGGTCGACCTGCCCGACGCGACCGTGGCGATCCAGGTGTCCGGCTCGTTCGGCTCCCGGCAGGAAGAGGCCCAGCGGCTCGGGCGGTTGCTCCGGCCGAACAAGGACGGCGTCCCGGCGTCGTTCTACACACTCGTCACGCGGGACACCGTCGACCAGGACTTCGCGCAGAACCGGCAGCGGTTCCTCGCCGAGCAGGGGTACTCGTACACGATCCTCGACGCCGACCAGGTGGCTCCGACCCACGCGTGACGTCGTGGGACGGGCCTCCTGGCCGACACACGAACCGCTCCCAGGAAGCAACCAGGGAACAGTCAGATGATGGTCGCATGACCGACGGACCCAAGATCCTCATCGTCGACGACGAGCCGAACATCCGCGATCTCCTCACGACCTCGCTGCGCTTCGCCGGATTCGCGGTGCGTGCGGTCGGCAACGGGGCACAGGCGATCTCCGCCGTGCTCGAGGAGGAACCGGACCTCATCATCCTCGACGTCATGCTCCCCGACATGAACGGCTTCGGCGTGACCAAGCGCCTCCGCTCGTCGGGCTACACCTCGCCGATCCTCTTCCTCACGGCGAAGGACGACACCGAGGACAAGATCACCGGCCTCACGGTCGGTGGCGACGACTACGTCACCAAGCCGTTCTCGCTCGACGAGATCGTCGCCCGCATCAAGGCGATCCTGCGTCGCACGATGAACGACGAGGAAGACGCGATCATCCGCGCCGGCGAGCTCACGATGGACCAGGACACGCACGAGGTCACCATCGGGGACGCGCAGATCGAGCTCTCCCCCACCGAGTTCAAGCTGCTGCGCTACCTGATGCTCAACCCGAACCGCGTGCTGTCGAAGGCGCAGATCCTCGACCACGTCTGGGAGTACGACTTCAACGGGGACGCCGGCATCGTCGAGTCCTACATCTCGTACCTCCGTCGCAAGCTCGACCAGTACTCGGCCGAGCCGATCATCCAGACCAAGCGCGGCTTCGGCTACATGCTCAAGGCGTCCAAGGCCTCCTGAGTCATCAGCGGGTCCGGTCACACAGCTGACTGTCGGCGGCCGCCGGGTTCCTCCCGGCGGCCGCCGCTTACTGTTGGGGAAGCATGCACGCGCGAATGAGCCACTGGTGGGACGCGATCTCCCTCCGTACGAAGATCACCGGGATCACCGTCCTCCTGGTCGCGCTGGGCCTGCTCGTCGCCGGCCTCGGCACCATGACGGTGCTGAGCACGTACCTGATGCGTCAGCTCGACAACCAGGTGACGACGACGACCTCGCAGCTCGAGGGGCAGAACGTCAGCGACGGGGACGAGTACTGCAAGCTGTCGGTCGTCCTGGCGAAGAGCGCGTACGTCGCCGCATACGACGGGGATGCCAAGCAGATCTGCGACACCCCTTCGTCGTCGCAGCCCGACATCACCCGCGTGGACTTCCCGCAGGCGGCCGGCATCAACGGCCCGTTCAGCCTGTACGACAAGCAGCACAACCACGAGTGGCGTGCGCAGGTCATCCCGGCGAACCTGCAGAACCTGTCCACCGGTGACACCGAGACCGGGTACGTCCTGGTCGCCGTCTCCAGCGCCGGCACCGACCAGACCATCGTCCAGTTCACCGTCATCTTCCTGCTCTTCGGCATCTCGGTGATCCTGCTCGGTGCGATGCTCACGCGCCTCCTCGTCACCGCCACGTTCGACCCGCTCCGGAACGTCGAGGACACCGCGGCCCGCTTCGCCGCCGGCGACTTCAACCAGCGCCTCGACGCGGACACCCCGAACACCGAGGTCGGGCGGCTCAACCGCTCGCTGAACACGATGCTCGAACGGATCGACGACGCCTTCGAGGACCGTCAACGCACCATCGACCAGATGCGCCGCTTCGTCGGCGACGCGTCGCACGAACTCCGCACCCCCCTCGTCTCGCTCCGCGGGTACGCCGAGCTGTACCGGATGGGTGCGCTCCGCAAGGAAGAGGACGTGGCGCAGGCGATGGAGCGCATCGAGAAGGAGGCGCAGCGCATGGGCCTCCTCGTGCAGGACCTGCTGCAGCTCGCGCGCATCGACGAGTCCAAGCCGCTCGAACTCGGTCCGGTCGACCTGGTCGCCATCGCGCGCGACTCCGCGCTCGACACCATGGCGTCGAACCCCGACCGCGAGATCCAGGTGCTCGTCGAGGACGCCCTGACCGGCGAGAACGTGCCGCAGGCCGTCCGGCCGGTGAGCTCGTTCGGGGTGGCCGCCTCCGGTGCCGACGGTTCCGAGGGCGACGGGTCCCCGAACGGTCCCACCTCGCCGTCGCTGAACACCACCGGTCCGATCGCCTTCTCACGGCAGACGATCGCACGCCTGCGTGCCCGTCGGACCCGGGCGATGAGCGCTGACGGCAAGAGCCCCACGGCCGAGACGACGCCGCTGCCGACGATCGTCCTGCCGAAGCGCCCGCCGATCGTCCTGGCCGAGGAGAACAAGATCCGCCAGGTCATCACGAACCTGATGGGCAACGCCATGCGGTTCACGAACCACGACGACCCGATCGAGATCGGCATCGGCGTGGACGACGACCGCGGCATGGCCCACATCGACGTGATCGACCACGGCGAGGGCATCCCGCCGCAGCTGCGCGAGAAGATCTTCCAGCGCTTCTGGCGTGCCGACACCTCGCGTGCGCGGGACACCGGCGGTTCGGGCCTCGGGCTGGCGATCGTGTCGGGCATCGTGCACGCGCACCACGGGTCCGTCGAGGTGTTCGACACCCCCGGCGGCGGCGCCACCTTCCGCGTGTGGCTCCCCCTGCTTCCCCGCGACTCCGCTCCCGCCGCCCCCACCTTGTCCTGACGCGGGGCGGCGCCGGAGTCGCCGGCGCCGCGCGTGCGGCAAGTCCCGCGACCTCGACCAGGAGCGCCGAGGTCGCACGGCCCGCCGTCCTACCTCGGCCGAAGTCACGAAGTCTGCCGCCCGGCGGGGCCCGCCGCAGCACATCGTGCGACCTCGGCGACTCACGTGCGGCAAGTCCCGCGACCTCGACCAGGAGCGCCGAGGTCGCACACCCCGCCGTCCTACCTCCGCCGAAGTCGCACGACCTGCTGCCCGCCGGGGCCCGCCGCAGCACATCGTGCGACCTCGGCGACTCACGTGCGGCAAGTCCCGCGATCTCGGCCGGCAGCGCCGCCGAAGTCCTCCCACCCGGTGGTCGAGCGGGTCACCCGCCGTGACGACGCCGACATCGCGCGAACTGCCGCCCCGCTCGCGCCGCAGTCACGTGATCTGCCGCCCATCCCCGTTTCCAGCAGCAGCCCGTGCGACCTCGACGGTCACCGTGCGGCACGTCCTGCGACTCAGAGCCAGAAGCCGGAGCCAGAAGCCGGAGTCAGATCGGCAACCGGCGGCGCGAGGGGTCAGGCACCCCGGCGGCGAGCCTCGAACGCCTGCCGGAGCCGCTCGAAGACCAAGGCAGGGCGGGCGGCATCGAGGGCTGTGGCGTGCACCACCAACCAGTCGTTCACGACGAACCCGTTGTCGCGCCGATGGTCGTGCCGGAACACCTCCCGCTCCCGGTGGTGATCGCCGTCGTACTCGAAGGCGATGCGGAACTCGGGCCAGGCCATGTCCACGCGGCCGAGGAAGACCCCGTCGGCGTCGTGGACGTCGACGTTCAACTCCGGCTCCGGGAACCCGGCGTCGACGACGGCGAGCCGGAACCACGTCTCCATCGCTGATTCCGCACCGACCCGCACGAGCTCCAATGCGGCTCGTGCGACCGTCACGTACCGATGCCCGCGGAGGAGCGCCGCTGCCAGTCCGTCGATCGTCGTCAAGCCCGCCCTGCCGACGAGGGCATCCCCGACGGCGACGAGCTCCCGGACGGTGAGGACCGAAGCGCACTCCCACCAACTCCGCTCGGGCGTGCTGAGGCGCGCCCCGAACGCCATGGTCGTCGCGACGTCCGCTGCAGCACGGTGCCCGATGACGCCGGGTCGTCGCATGAGCGCGGCATGCCCTGCGGTCGACACGTGCACCCCCAACTGGACGCGTTGCGGGAGCGGCGCTCCCCAGAGCCCGGCGGCGGTGGTGTGGCTGAAGAACTGGTCGGACCGGAGGAGCGGCATGAGCGCCCCGACCATCGTCACGTCCTCCTCAGCCCTGACCCGGACCCCGTGGACGGGGCGTTGCAGGTCGAGTCGTCGGAGCCGCCCTGGGTCCACCCCCGCCGCGAGTGCATCTCGGACCAGGAACGCGCCAGCAGCGAAGGGCTCGGGCAACGGACGTGGCTTCACCATCACCGGAGTCTCGAGCAGCCGGGGCGACGGCGGGAGTTTTCCGTGACCCTGTGGAGAAGACGGCGGGAGGAGCCTCCTGTGCAGGGACGCGTAGCCCGAGCGCCGAGGTCGTCTGTGCCGAGTGCCCGCGGCTCGGGTCGCACGACCCGCCGCCGGGGTCGCACGACGTGCCGGGCCGAGCGCGCACGGGCGGCAGAACGCGCGACCTCGGCACGGGGCCAGCCCGAGCGTTCCGCCCGCCCGACCGGGGCGAGGGCGGCACGGGCGGCCGGGTCGCACGACCCGCCGCCGGGCCTCCGCCGAGGTCGCACGACGTGCCGAGCCGAGCACGCACCGGCGGCAGAACGCGCGACCTCGGCACGGGGCCAGCCCGAGCATTCCGTCCGCCCGACCGGGGCGAGGGCGGCACGGACGGCCGGGTCGCACGACCCGCCGCCGGGCCTCCGCCGAGGTCGCACGACGTGCCGGGCCGAGCGCGCACCGGCGGCAGAACGCGCGACCTCGGCACGGGGCCGGCCCGAGCGTGCCCGCCCGACCGGGGCGAGGGCGGCACGGGCAGCCGGGTCGCACGACCCGCCGCCGGGCCTCCGCCGAGGTCGCACGACGTGCCGGGCCGAGCGCGCACCGGCGGCCGAACGCGCGCCCTCGGCGACCAGCGCACGCGACCCAGCACACCCCGGCCCCCGCCGGCCGGCCCGCCCCCGCCAGCCCGCCTGCGAGCCCTCGCGCCGCGCACGCGGAAGGGCCCCCGCACGCCGAAGCGTGCGGGGGCCCGTGCCGAGCAGACGGACTAGAAGTCCATGCCACCCGTGGGGTCGCCGGCCGGCATGGCCGGGGTCTTCTCCGGCTTGTCGGCGACGACGGCCTCGGTCGTGAGGAACAGACCGGCGATCGACGCAGCGTTCTGCAGCGCCGAACGCGTGACCTTGGCGGGGTCGATGATGCCGGTGGCGATCAGGTCGACGTACTCGCCGGTCGCGGCGTTGAGGCCCCAACCGGACTCGAGCTCGCGGACCTTGGCAGCCACGACACCCGGCTCGAGACCGGCGTTCAGCGCGATCTGCTTGAGCGGGGCGTCGATCGCGACGCGGACGATGTTCGCGCCGGTCGCCTCGTCACCCTCGAGGGTGAGCGAGTCGAGCGCGACCTTGCCGGCCTGGATGAGGGCGACGCCACCACCGGCGACGATGCCCTCTTCGACGGCAGCCTTCGCGTTGCGGACGGCGTCCTCGATGCGGTGCTTGCGCTCCTTGAGCTCGACCTCGGTCGCGGCACCCGCCTTGATGACGGCGACGCCACCGGCGAGCTTCGCGAGGCGCTCCTGGAGCTTCTCGCGGTCGTAGTCGGAGTCGGTCGCGTCGATCTCGGAGCGGATCTGGCGGACACGGCCGGCGATCTGCTCGGCGTCGCCGGCACCCTCGACGATCGTGGTCTCGTCCTTGGTGATGACGACCTTGCGGGCACGACCGAGGAGGTCGAGCGTCGCGTTCTCGAGCTTGAGGCCGACCTCTTCCGAGATGACCTGGCCGCCGGTGAGGATCGCGATGTCCTGCAGCATGGCCTTGCGGCGGTCGCCGAAGCCCGGGGCCTTAACGGCGACGGACTTGAAGATGCCGCGGATCTTGTTCACGACGAGCGTGGCCAGGGCCTCGCCGTCGACGTCCTCGGCGATGATCAGGAGCTGCTTGCCCGCCTGGATCACCTTGTCGACGACCGGCAGGAGGTCCTTGATGTTCGAGATCTTCGAGTTGACGATCAGGATGTAGGCGTCCTCGAAGACGGCTTCCTGACGCTCGGGGTCGGTGACGAAGTACTGCGACAGGTAGCCCTTGTCGAAGCGCATGCCCTCGGTCAGCTCGAGCTCGGTGCCGAAGGTGTTCGACTCCTCGACGGTGACGACACCTTCCTTGCCGACCTTGTCGATCGCCTCGGCGATGAGCTCGCCGATGGTCGGGTCAGCGGCCGAGATCGACGCAGTCGCGGCGATCTGGTCCTTGGTCTCGATCTCCTTGGCGTCGGCGAGCAGCTGCTCGGAGACGGCCTTGACGGCCTTCTCGATGCCGCGCTTGAGGGAGATGGGGTCGGCGCCGGCGGCGACGTTGCGGAGGCCCTCGCGGACGAGCGCCTGGGCGAGCACGGTCGCGGTGGTCGTACCGTCACCGGCGACGTCGTCGGTCTTCTTGGCGACCTCCTTGACGAGCTCCGCACCGATCTTCTCGTACGGGTCGTCGAGCTCGATCTCCTTGGCGATGGAGACACCGTCGTTCGTGATCGTGGGGGCGCCCCACTTCTTCTCGAGGACGACGTTGCGGCCGCGCGGGCCGAGCGTCACCTTCACGGCGTCGGCCAGCTGGTTGAGGCCGCGCTCGAGGCCGCGTCGGGCCTCTTCGTTGAAAGCAATGATCTTTGCCATGTGAGTTCTTCGTCCCTCCCGGACGTCGTCATCGGGGTCGTTCTGGCACTCCGCTGGGCCGAGTGCCAAGCCCGATTCTGGCACTCGCCACCCGAGAGTGCAACACAGTCCGGAGGCTCTCCCCCACTCCACAGGTCGGGTCACCACCCCGAGGGGAACGAACCGCGGGACCGCGCGCACTCCGAACCGCCGGCGCACGAACGGTCGGGGAACGACGAACGCGCCGCCCCCGACGGGACGGCGCGTTCGCGAGTGGTTCGTGACGACTAGGCGGGACGGACCGACTCGGCCTGCGGGCCCTTCGACCCGGTGCCGACGTCGAACGTCACTGCCTGGCCCTCCTCGAGGACCTTGTAGCCGTTCATGTCGATGGCCGAGTAGTGCACGAACACGTCCTGGCCCCCTCCATCCACGGTGATGAAGCCGAAGCCCTTCTCGGCGTTGAACCACTTCACGGTTCCGTTGGCCATGTTCCTTGCTCCCTGCGGTACTGCTGTTGCGAACGACGGCGCCATCGCACGTGGCGTCCCTCGGGTCCGAGCGCGTGTCGACTCACCCGGGCCGCGGCGACGGTCCTCGGGTCGAGGCATCGTCACGATCACGGGGTGACCACCGCTGACTCTGACGGACAGTCAGCATTTCGGCAAGAGGTGTGACCCGCATTTCACGCCGCGGGCCCCGATCTGCAACGTGCCGGAAACACGGGACCCGCGATCGGGCCGATCAGCCGCTGTAGTCCGCCCCGAGCACGACCGACACGTCGGCGTTCGGGAAGGCGGACGACTGCTGCACGGCGGTGACGCCGAGCGACTGCGCGATGCCCTGCGCGAGGGCCGCCTGCGACGCCTGCTGGTAGTAGACGATCGTCTGCGTCGACCCGGTGGTGCCGGCGTCCCCGGTCGAGGTCACGGTCCACCCGGCACCCGCGAGCTTCGCCGACGCGTTCGCCGCCAGGCCCGAGGTGGAGGTCCCGTTCAGCACGACGAGCGTCGTCGCACCCTGGTCGGCGGGCGCGGCACCGGTGGGCGCGGACGGGGACTGCGTCGGCGCGGCGGCACCGTCACCCGGAGCGGGAGCGTCGGAGGCGGAGCCACCGGTCGACGCGCTCGGCGTGGGCGTCGACGAGGCCGACGGCTTCGTGCTGCCGCCGCCCTCCGGGAACTGGACGCTGCCGTTGAGGAGGTTGAGCACGAGCACACCGACGCCGACCAGCACGCCGGTCGCGAGCGCGGCCCAGGCGAAGACGACCCAGCCGCCGCCACGTCGGGCAGCACCGCGGTGCGCGCCGATCCGGGGCCCCTCGGGGACGTCGTCGAACCGGTCTCGCGGGAATCTCGTCATCGTTCCTCTTCACGTCCTTCGTGGTCGGCCGCGGGCGCGACGAAGCTGCGGGCAGCCCGGGCGCTCGTCCGGGCGTGGCGGAGACGCTGCAGCCGGGTGACGAGCTGCGGGTCGTGTGCGAGGGCCGCCGGGGTGTCGATGACCTGGTTGAGCACCTGGTAGTACCGCGTCGGCGACATGTCGAACTCGACCCGGATCTCGGCTTCCTTCGTCCGGTCGTGCCGCGCGCGCTCGTGCTCGAACGCGAGCACGTGCTTGGCGAGCTCGGTGAGCTCGTCGGCGGGCAGCGCGGTCACTCGGGCTCCGATCACGGACGGGTTGCAGGTCTCGCACATCGTAGGGGCGTCCGGCAGGTCGACCCTGGCACGGCGCTGGACTGTCGCAGAACCCGCTCAGCCCCGGCCGCGCGTGCCGGTCAGGCGGTCGTCGACGGGAACCAGCGGACGCGGGTGCCGAACGGATCGGACACGGCGAGCGCCCGGCCGTCGAGCGAGAGCGTCGCGAAGGCGTCCGGGTCCGCCGCGTCGACGTCGTCGGGCAGCGTCGCCGCCACCTCCGTCAGGACGCCGGTGCGCTCGAGCGCCACCCACCGCACGTCGCGCTCGCGCAGCCGATCGACCAGCCGCTGCCGTCCGGCACCCGGCACGTAGACGAGCGTGCCGGTGGTGAGGACGACGGGCTCGCAGCCGTCCGGCACGGCGTCGAGCGCCCGGTCCAGGTCGTCCGGCACGATGCCGCGGATCCGGACGGGAGGCTCCACCAGCGTCGCCCGCAACGCGTCCCGCATCAGGGCGGTCCGGTCCGTCGCCTCGGGCGGGACCGCCTCGGCCAGGCGGTCGAGCGCTCCCGGTGCCGCGGGGTCGATCGGGTTCGGGTCGAGCGCGATCCGCGCTCCGATCCGGATCGACGTGGCGGCGGGGGCCGGTGGGTCACCGGTGACCTCCGCGACGAGGTGCACGGCCGGCCCGGCGACCGCGGTGTGCACCCGCACGAGGCGCGTCCCGGCGATCCCGGACCCGGCACCCTCGACTCCGGCCCCGGACCCGGCGCACTCCGACCCGGCATCCCCGGACGCAACCTGGCCGAGCACGACACGGTGGTCGCGCACGACACGATGGTCGAGCGTGACCCGGTCCGGGATCGAGCACAGTCCGGCGGCGGCGCCCACGTCGACCAGCCCGAGCGGCCGGTCCGAGGCCGCCGACAGCGCGGCGAGGACCGGGACCACCGGGGCGAGCCGTCGCGGGTCGTTGGCCTGCACCGTGGCGGTGGTGAGGGCCGCGACCAGCGCGGGGCGGGCCTCCCGTCCGAGGGCGCGGAGCGCTGCCGGGTCGGACGGGTCGGCGCCGAGCCGTCGGGCGACCGCGAAGAGCAGTTCCGGTTGGCGCTTCGTCGGGGGCACCGCGTCGAGGAGGGCGACGAGGGCGTCGTCGACCGAGCGCGCCCACGCGGCGTAGGTCGGCGAGACGGACGCGACCCGCTCGGCGTAGGCGCGGTAGCGCTCCCGTGTGTCCATCAGGAGCCGGCGCGGTACATGCCGACGTGGGTGATGCCGGCCTCGTCGTAGGGGGCGCCGAAGCGGACGAACCCGTGGCGCTCGTACAGGCCGGCGACGTACTGCTGGGCGTGCAGGACCATCGCGCCGTGCCCGTGGGCCTCGACCGCCGCCGCGACCAGGCGACCGGCGATGCCCTGCCCGCGGTGGTCCGGGTGGGTGGCGACACGGCCGATCACCCGGGTGGGGTCGGCGGTGTCGGCCGGGTGCGGCTCGCCGTCCGCCGGCCGGACCAGACGGAGGTACCCGACGGTCCCGGCGTCGGCGCGCGAGACCCACCAGTGCTCGGTGTCGGGCTCGCGGTCGCGGCCGTCGAAGTCCTCGGCGGAGACGCGCTGCTCGAGCGCGAACACCCGGTTGCGCAGCCGGACGACGTCGTAGAGCTCGTCGGTCGTCAGGTCGCCCCAGCGGGCACGGCGGACGGAATGCTCGGACATCGCTCGGAGTTTACTGGTGTGACGCACGATCACCGGCGGTCACGAGCCCCGGTCGGAACCAGGAGGTACGCACATGGCATACAACGTCGACAAGTCCGACGCCCAGTGGCGCGAGGAGCTCTCCCCGGACCAGTACGCCGTGCTGCGCCAGGCCGGGACGGAGCGCCCGTGGACCGGCGAGCTCCTCGACGAGGAGCGTGCCGGCGTCTACACGTGTGCAGCGTGTGGTGCGGAACTGTTCAAGAGCGGCACGAAGTTCGACTCGGGCTGCGGCTGGCCGTCGTTCTACGAGTCGGTCGAGCCGGAGGCCGTCCAGCTCATCGAGGACAAGTCCCTCGGCATGGTCCGCACCGAGGTCCGGTGCGCCAACTGCGGCGGACACCTCGGCCACGTCTTCCCGGACGGCTTCGGCACGCCCACGGGTGACCGCTACTGCATGAACTCGATCTCGCTGAACTTCTCCGCGGAGCAGTGACGCGGACGACGACGGCGCCCGGGCTGAGCCCGGGCGCCGTCGTCGTGTCCGCCCGGTACGATGGGCGGGTCAGCCGGCATGGCGCAATTGGTAGCGCACCGTACTTGTAATACGGGGGTTGCGGGTTCAAGTCCCGCTGCCGGCCCTCAGGAGGCCCGCGGCCGGCCCGGTCAGCGGCCGACCCGGTCAGCGGCCGACCCGGTCAGCGGCCGCCGGTGATCTTCCGCTCGCGCTGGGCCACACCCGCCGTGCCGTACGGGTAGTCGTCGACGCGGGGTGCGCTGGCCTCGGTGAGCGTCCGTAGTTCGGCCTCGTCGAGCACGAGGTCGGCCGCGCCCAGGTTGTCCTGCAGCTGCTCGACGGTCCGGACGCCCAGGATGACGCTCGTGACGGCCGGTCGTGCGAGGAGCCAGGCCAGGGCGACCTGCGACTTCGACGCACCGTGGGCGTCGGCCACCGCGGCGACCGCGTCGAGCACCTGCCACGTGCGCTCGTCGGCGTTCCGGGCCTCCCACGCCTCCATGCCGCGCCCCGGGTCCTCGCCCAGGCGGGTCGAGCCGGTCGGGGCCTCGTCGCGCTGGTACTTGCCGGACAGCCAGCCGCCGGCGAGCGGGGACCACGGGAGCAGTCCGATGCCCGCGTCGAGGCAGGCGGGCACGACCTCGTGCTCGATGTCGCGGACGAGCAGGTTGTACTGCGGCTGGAGGGTCACCGGCGGGGCCCACCCGTGCGCCTTCGCCTCGTACACGGCCTTCGTCACCTGATAGCCGAGGTAGTTCGAGAAGCCGTACGACCCGATCTTGCCGGCGGACACGGCGTCGTCGAGGAACCGGAGCGTCTCCTCGACCGGGGTCAGGGCGTCCCACGCGTGCATCTGGTACAGGTCGATGTGGTCGACGCCGAGGCGGTCGAGGGACGCGTCGAGGGCGCGGCGGAGGTGGCGGCGCGACAGTCCGAGGTCGTTCGGGCCCTCCCCCTGCGGGAAGCGGCCCTTGGTGGCGAGCACGACCTGCTGCGCCTCGGTCGGGTGGTCGCGGAGCCACCGGCCGATGATGCGCTCGGACTCGTTGCCCGAGTACACGTCGGCCGTGTCGACGAGCGTGCCGCCGGCGGCGACGAACGCGTCGAGGACGGCGTGGGAGGTGGGTTCGTCGGCTTCGCTGCCGAACGTCATGGTGCCGAGGGTCAGCGAGGACACCGCTGTCCCGCTGGAGCCGAGGAGTCTGTAGTCCATGCGGCGGACGCTACGCCCGGCCGCCTCCGCGGCGGGAGGGCCCACGAGTACCCGTCAGCGGCCCGCGGACAGGAACGCGATCGCCGCCTCCCGGAACTGCCTGGACGTCGGGGCGTTGAAGTGGTTGCGCCCCGGGATCTCGAGGAACGTCGCGTCCGGCGCGGTCGCCGCGAGCCGCACCGCGCTGTCCTTGATCCCGTCCTCGGACCCCGCGGCGAGGAGCAGCGGTTGCGTCGGCGCGTTCGCCGGCGTCGGCTCGACGCTGTCGCGCATGCCCTCGACCATCGCCACGAGGGCGCGCAGGTCGTTGCCCTCGACGTTCGCCGCCATCGTGAGGTAGCCGTTCGTGACGCGGTCCTCGACCGGGGTGCCGTCGCTGATGTACGCCCACGCCTGGTCGACCCGGACGCGGCGCATCGGGTCGGCGTCCGGGATCCCGCCGAGCACGGCGCGCGAGACCCGGTCCGTCATGCGCTCCGCCGCGTGCCACCCGACCCGGGCGCCGAGCGAGTACCCGAGGAAGGCCACGTCGTCGAGCAGGTACGTGTCGATGACCGCGGTGACGTCGTCGACGAGCAGGTCCATCGAGTAGCCGTGCGGCGAGTGGGGCTTCCCGCTGGCGCCGTGTCCGCGCTGGTCGAGGGCGACGACGCGGTGTCCGGCGCGGACGAGGTCGCGCGTCCACCCGGAGGCGTGCCAGTTGAGGACGGCGCCCGAGGCGAACCCGTGCACGGCGAGGACGGCCGGCGCGTCGGGGTCGCCGAAGTCGTAGGTGGCGAGCGGCAGGCCGTCGGGCGACATGACGACGCGGGGACGGGGCGCTTCGGGGACGAGTGACATGGCCCGTCCAGGGTAGTGCGGCCACAGTGGCAGGCATGGACGGCTACGGCGGCGACCAGATCCGGGCGGCGGAACGCCCCCACCTCGAGGCGGGGGAACCCCTCATGCAGCGCGCGGCGGACGGGCTCGCCGCGGTGGTCGGCGACCTCCTCGACGACCCGGCGGTCCGCCCCGGGGACGGGCCCGGCTCGGCCCTCGTCCTGGCGGGGAGCGGCGACAACGGCGGCGACGCACTGTTCGCGGCAGCGCGCCTGGCGGCGGCCGGGAGGCACGTCGCCGTCCTGCGCGTCGGCGCACGCGTCCACGAGGCGGGCCTGGCAGCAGCCCTGGAGGCGGGGGCGCGCCTCCTGGACGACCCTGCGGACGACGGGTCGGTCGCTTCCTCGACGGCGGGCGCCGCCGACATCGTGCAGGCCGCGGTGCCGCCGAGCGGCGAGCGCGCGACACGGATCGCGCGCGAGGCCGGGCTCGACGCGGACCTGGTGCTCGACGGCATCCTCGGCATCGGCGGGGGCGGTCCGCTGCGGTCGCCCGCGCGCGAGGTGGTGGCGGCCCTCCGCGAGCTCGCCCGCGACCAGCGGGCACCGTTCGTGGTGGCGGTCGACGTGCCGAGCGGCATCGACGTGGACAGTGGCGGCATCGCGGACGATCACGTCCTGCACGCCGACGTGACGGTGACGTTCGGCGGTGTGAAGGCGGGACTGCTCCGGGGTCCCGCGGCGACGCTGGCCGGGCGGATCGAGCTGGTCGACGTCGGGATCGGTGCGGACCTGGCGACCGTGGAGCCGCTGGTCCGCACCTGACCCGCTGGTCCGTCCCCGTCCGGGGCGGTGCCTAGTGGTGCTCGTACCGGACGGGCTCGGGCAGACCGTGCTCGGCGCGGATGCCGCGGGAGATGCCCTCGAGCGCGACCAGGGCGTCCACGACGATCTCCGGCGTGACCGGGAACGGCATGTTGTGGATCGTCTCGGACTCGACCGTGGCGGCGTCGGCGACGGCGCGGAGCACGTCGGTGTCGTCGACGGTCAGCCCGATCTCGGTGAGGGTGTTCGGCAGCCCGACCTTCGTGGTGAAGACGACGAAGTCCTCGATCTCCTCGGCCGGGGCGCCCTCCATGACGAGCTGGGCGAGCGTGCCGACGTTGACCTTCTGCCCGTGGGCGAGGCCGTGCGCCTGCGGTGCGGCGGTGAGGCCGTTGTGGATCGCGTGCGCGGCGGCCAGGCCACCGGACTCGAAGCCGAGCCCGGAGAGCAGCGTGTTCGCCTCGACGACCTTCTCGAGCGCGGGCGTGACGACCTTCGCGCGCACGGCCTCGATCGCCTGCAGGGCGTTGTCGTGCAGCAGCGTCCACGAGAGTTCGGCGAGCGCGACACCGGCGGCGGTCTGCAGGCCACCGGCCATGGTGTCGGCGTGCGCACGGGCAGCCGCGCGGGCCTCGACCCAGGTGGCGAGCGCGTCCCCGATGCCGGCGACGAGGAACTGCACGGGGGCGTTCGCGACGAGCCTCGTGTCGATGAGCACGAGGTCCGGGTTGTGCGGGAAGAACCGGTACTCGATGAACTCGCCCTCGTCGGTGTAGACGACGGCGAGGGCCGAGGTCGGGGCGTCGGTGCTCGCCGCCGTCGGGACGCTCGCCCAGCGGATGCCGGCGAGGTGCCCGGCGGCCTTGGCGGCGTCGATCGCGGACCCGCCGCCGACGCCGACGACCACGTCCGCGTCGCGCTCACGGATGGCGGTGACGAGGTCGTCGATCGCCGTGGGGGTGGCGAACCGGCCGAACCCGACGCGCTCCACGGGCAGGTCGGCCTCGGCGAAGCTCGTCTCGACGGCCTGCTGCACGATCCCCCACACGACGTCGTCGGCGACGATCAGGGGACGCTTGCCGATGGGCGCGACGAACTCGCCGACGCGGGTGATGGCGTCCTTGCCCTGGACGTAGCGGGCGGGGCTCATCACGGTCTGGATGGGGGTGGCCATGGGGCGGTGTCCTTCCGTTGTGCGACAGGTGTCGTTCGTTCCGACACCGCCGACGGTACGCGGGCCGCCTCCGCGCGCGGTGACCGCCCGGACGTCAGACCGCGCCGGCGTCCACCCCGTGGTCGACGCCGCCACGGGCCTCCAGCCAGGTGTCGACGAAGTGCCGGTAGTTCGCCGCGACGAGCTGCTCGGCGGCCTCGGTGTCCAGGTGCTCGCGGACGACGTCCTCGAGCGGCTCCTCCCAGTTGCTGCGGCCGATCGCGAAGCCGACGAACCCGTCGACCGAGGCGGCCGTGCGCAGCCAGCCGTCGAGCTGCTCCTGCGGGGCGTCCCGGCCGAGGACGATGCACTGCACGGCGTCGCGGCCGTCCCGGCGGGCGGTGGCGACGACGCGCTCGGCGTCCTCGCGGCGGTCGAGTCCCTCGAGCTTCCACACGTCGGCCTCGACACCGTGGTCCTGCAGGTACTCGAGCACCTGCACGACGAGGTCGGGGCGGAGATCGCGGTCGTAGTCCTCGACCGAGGCCTGCTGCTCGTCGGTCCCGGGCACGAGCAGTTCGACCAGGAAGGGGCGACCGGCGTCGTGCAGGGTGCGCGCGACGGCGGCCAGGTCGGACGCCTGCTGCGCGCGACGGTCCGCGTCGAAGGCCGGGTTGTCGCGGACCAGGACCTTCACCCAGTCCGGGTCGAACGCGTCCACGTGCGCGACCCAGTCGTCGCCGTACTCGAGCTCGAACCACTCGCGGCCCGACCGCTCCACCGGCATCGCGAGCTGGAGCCCCGCCTCCTTGGCGAGCCGGGCGACGTCCGCGCCGTACCGCTCGTCGACCAGGACACCGGTGTGCTCGCGCGCCGCCCCCGCCGCGAGGGCGTTGAGCACCCCGCGGTAGACGAGCTGCTTGCCGGCACGGACCCGCTGCGCCTCGGCCTCGTCGGCGGGCTCGCCGGAGTCCTCGTCGTAGGTGTGCTCGAGGAGCGAGGACCGCTGGTCCATCGCGAACAGGAAGAGGGGGTGGGTCTCGTCGAGGATCGGCATGCGCCCCGGTCTACTCCGGGGAACGCACGGTGTCACCGGCGGGCACCCGGTCGTGTGCGTGTCCCGGAGCGCGTCCGTAGGTTCGGTGCATGACGTTCAACGACGACTCGCAGCTCAGCGGCGGCAAGGTCAAGCGGCGCGGTCGCACCACGGCGATCGGCGGTGGCGCGGTCGGTGTCGGCGCGATCGTCGTGTTCCTCATCGCGCAGTTCACCGGCGTCGACCTCACCGGGCTGGTCGGCGGCGGGGACGGGCTGACCACGATCCAGGACGGCGGTCAGCAGGCCGAGCCCGTCCAGGAGTGCCGCACCGGCCGCGACGCGAACGCCGACGTCTCGTGTCGCATGGAGGGCGCCGCCGAGTCGCTCGACGC
Organism: Curtobacterium sp. L6-1; assembly: GCF_018885305.1. Classification (NCBI taxonomy): domain Bacteria; kingdom Bacillati; phylum Actinomycetota; class Actinomycetes; order Micrococcales; family Microbacteriaceae; genus Curtobacterium; species Curtobacterium aetherium. The sequence goes on along the minus strand of NZ_CP076544.1, from coordinate 3,316,521 downwards.
GTACTGGACGACGGAGGCCCGGGCGCTCGGGACGTCGTACACGACGCCGGACTTCTACCTGTTCACCGGGTCGACCGACACCGGGTGCGGAGCGGCCTCGGCGGCGACGGGACCGTTCTACTGCCCGCCGGACCGCGCGATCTACCTGGACACCGACTTCTACGACGACCTGCAGCGCACCTACGGGGCGTCCGGTGGGCCGCTCGCGCAGATGTACGTCGTCGCGCACGAGTGGGGGCACCACGTGCAGCAGCTGCAGGGCACGTTCGCCGAGACCGACCGCAGCGGTGGCGGCGCCGCGTCGGACAGCGTCCGGGTCGAGCTGCAGGCGGACTGTTACGCGGGTGCCTGGGTCGGGGACGCGGCCACAACGGAGTCCGCGAACGGCACGACCTTCTTCGAGCCGATCACGCAGGCCCAGGTCGCCGACGCCCTGTCCGCGGCGAGCGCCGTCGGTGACGACAGCATCCAGGAGCGGGCCACCGGCCGGGTGGACCCCGACTCGTTCACGCACGGCACGAGCGAGCAGCGGCAGCGCTGGTTCGAGCGGGGTTACGAGCAGGGCGCGTCGCGCTGCGACACCCTCAGCGTCTCCGGCTCGCAGCTCTGACCGGCGCGCCTCGGGCGTCCCCGCGGGCGGTCAGCGGGCGCTGGCCGAGGGGGACGGCGTCGGCGTGCGGGTCGGGCGGGCGGAGCGGGTCGGCGTGCTGCTCGGCGTCGGGGTCGGCGTCGCCTCGGTGGCACCGGCGGCGCTGACCACGAACGTGCGGAACTCGTCGTTGGTGGACGCCGTCGAGTACGGGTACTGCTGCCCGTTCACGAGCACGAGCGGCGTCCCCGGGAACTCGGTCAGGTCGGAGCCCGGGATGTCGCCGCCGGTCACCGCGGTGGTCTGCTCGTCCACCCACTTGCCGTAGCGCTGGTCCTCGATGCACGACTCGATCGTGGAGCCCTTGCGGACCCCGGGGACGCTCGTCACCACGTCGGCGAGCTGCTGGTCGGTGAGCCCGGGCGTGCCCTCCTCCGGCTGCTTCGCGAACAGGGCGCGGTTCACGGCGAAGAACGAGTCCGGCGACTCCTCGGCGACGCAGGCCGCGGCGTTCGCGGCGCGGAGCGAGTACTTCGTGCCCTGCGAGCGGTTCGACAGGATCGCGATCGGGTGGATGTCGAGGGTCGCGGCGCCCGAGGTCACGAGCCCCTCGAGGTAGTCGCTGTTCGTCTGCTCGAAGGCACCGCAGATCGGGCAGAGGTAGTCGACGTAGAGCGTGATGCGCACGGCGTCCGCCGAGCCGGTCGCACTCGGGGACGGCGACGAGGACGCTGCCGGGTCGACGGCCTTCAGCCCCGTGCCGATCGTGATCCCGCCGTCCGTCATCGACTGCGGGCCGGGGCCGGCGGGTCGGGAGGAGTTGACCAGCACGAGCGTCACGATGGTGGCCGCCGCGACCAGGACCACGCCGAGCCCGACCTGCAGTCCGATGCGGGCTCCCCGCTGTCGACGCTTCTGCTGGGTACGGGTGCGCTGGGCGCGCTCGCGGGCAGCGGCACGGCGTGCGTTCCGCTCGTCGCGGGCGGAGCCTTCGGGGCGGTTGGTCATCGTGCGGTCGTCCTCCTGGTCGGTGTCCGCTCGGCCTCCCCCCGGTCGGCGGACGGACCCGGCGATTGTAGTGGCGGCCGATGGGAACCAGCCAACCAGCAGGCAACCGGTGGACGACCAGCAGGGAACCAGTGGCGCGGACCCGAGAACTCGTGTTGTATGAACAGCGATGGTCGACGGCGACCATCCGCCGGCCCTCGCGGGTCGCCGCTTCACAACGGATCGTCCGGCACGTACCTGCCGGTGGAGAGGACCGAACGCTCATGGCGTCCGTCACCTATGACAAGGCAACCCGTCTGTACCCGGGGGGCAACCGCCCCGCGGTGGACTCCCTCGACCTGGACGTCGCCGACGGCGAGTTCCTCGTCCTCGTCGGCCCCTCGGGCTGCGGCAAGTCCACGTCCCTGCGCATGCTCGCCGGCCTCGAAGAGGTCAACTCCGGCGCCATCCGCATCGGCGACCGCGACGTCACCGACGTCCCGCCGAAGGACCGCGACATCGCGATGGTGTTCCAGAACTACGCGCTGTACCCGCACATGACCGTCGCCGAGAACATGGGCTTCGCGCTCAAGATCGCCGGCGTCGGCAAGGAAGAGCGCGCCACCCGCGTGCAGGAGGCCGCCAAGCTCCTCGACCTCGAGCAGTACCTCGGCCGCAAGCCGAAGGCCCTCTCCGGTGGTCAGCGTCAGCGCGTCGCCATGGGCCGCGCCATCGTCCGTCAGCCGCAGGTGTTCCTCATGGACGAGCCGCTGTCGAACCTCGACGCCAAGCTCCGCGTCCAGACCCGTACGCAGATCGCGTCGCTGCAGCGTCGCCTCGGCGTCACCACGGTCTACGTCACGCACGACCAGACCGAGGCCCTGACCATGGGTGACCGCATCGCGGTGCTCAAGGACGGCATCCTGCAGCAGGTCGGCACGCCGCGCGACCTCTACGAGAAGCCGAACAACGTGTTCGTCGCCGGCTTCATCGGCTCGCCGGCCATGAACCTCCTGCCGGCCTCCGTGGTCGAGGGCGGCATCACCTTCGGGTCGCTCAACCACCCGATCGACCGCGACACCCTGTCGAACGCCCGCTCGGGCGCCGTCACGGTGGGCGTCCGCCCCGAGGACATCATCGTGTCCCAGTCGGGCGAGGGCCTGCCCGTCACGGTCGACGTCGTCGAGGAGCTCGGCGCCGACGGCTACCTCTACGGTCACGCCGACGTGAACGGCACGCGCACGGACATCGTCACGCGCGTCGACGGTCGCAACCACCCCTCGATCGGCGACACCATCGTCGTGAGCCCGAAGCAGGGCCACGTGCACGTGTTCGACGCCGAGTCGGGCGACCGCCTCGACGACAAGGCCGTCGTCAGCGCCTGACCAGCACCACCGGGAGCCCGCCAGCCGCCGCACCAGGCGGGTGGCGGGCTCCCGCCGTTCCACCTGTCGGACGGGAGGCGCGTCCACGACCCGTGCCGCGCCTCCCGTCCGGCAGACCCACCGCCGAGCACCCGAGGACCCAGTCGTGCCCGACTCCATGACCATCACCGCCGCCACCGTCGACCCCGGCCTGCTCGACCTGCCGTGGGACCTGCCCCTCGACGCGTGGCCCGACGAGACGATCGTCGCGCTGCCGAAGGGCATCTCGCGGCACCTCGTGCGGTTCGTGCACCTCTCCGGGTACGTCGTGGCGGTCAAGGAGACCAGCGCCGAGCTCGCGCGGTCCGAGTACGACATGCTCCGCACCCTGCAGCGCACGGACGTGCCCTGCGTCGACCCCGTCGCGGTCATCACGAACCGCATCGGACGCGAGGGCGAGGAGCTCCAGCCCGTCCTCGTCACGCGGCACCTGCGCTTCTCGCTCCCCTACCGTGCGCTGTACTCGCAGACGCTGCGGCCCGACACGGCCACGCGCCTGGTCGACGCCCTCGCGCTGCTGCTCGTCCGCCTGCACGTCATCGGCTTCTACTGGGGCGACGTCTCGCTGTCGAACACGCTGTTCCGGCGCGACGCGGGCTCCTTCGCCGCGTACCTGGTCGACGCCGAGACCGGCAAGCTCTACCCGGGCGGCCTGTCGAACGGGCAGCGCGAGAACGACCTCGAGGTGGCGCGCGTCAACATCGCCGGGGAGCTGCTCGACCTCGAGGCGGGCGGCCGACTCGACGAGAACGCCGACCCCGTGGACGTGTCCAACCGCATCGTCGCCCAGTACCGCACGCTCTGGAAGGAGCTGACCGGCACCGAGCAGTTCGACGCCGCCGAGCGCTGGCGCATCAACGACCGCGTCGAGCGGCTGAACGCCCTCGGCTTCGACATCGAGGAGCTGTCGATCCGCACGGCCGAGTCCGGCGCGCAGGTCCGCATCCAGCCGAAGGTCGTCGACGCCGGCCACCACCAGCGACGCCTGCTGCGCCTGACCGGCCTCGACGCCGAGGAGAACCAGGCGCGACGGCTGCTCAACGACCTCGACGCCTACCGGGCGCGGAACGGGCGCGAGGAGCTCGACGAGGAGATGGTCGCGCACGAGTGGGTCTCCCGCGTGTTCGAACCCGTCGTGCGGGCGATCCCCCGGGACCTGCGCGGCCGGCTCGAGCCCGCCGAGGTGTTCCACGAGTTGCTCGAGCACCGCTGGTTCATGTCGCAGCAGGAGGAGCGGTCCGTCTCGCTGCCCGAGGCCACGACCGCGTACATCAACGACGTGCTGCGGCACCGCCGGGACGAGCGGACGCTGATCAACCCGCCGACGTCGTCCATCGCGCTGCCGATCGACGGGGCGGACGACGACGACGACGTCGACGACTGGCGCGCTTCGGTCTGACGTCCGCTGGGCCGCGGGGCGCGGGGCGCGGGGCGGTTGGGCGCGCGCGGCGCGCGGCGCGCGCGGCGGGGCGGGGCCCTGCGCGGGGCGGGGCCCGGGGCAGGGCCCGGCGCGGGGCGCGCGGCGCGCGGCGGGGCGCGGCCGGGCCCGGCGCGGGCCGAAGTCGCACAACACGCCGCAGGCCAGCCGCCGACGTCGCACGAACCGCCACCCCCGACCCGGCCAACCGACCGAACGTGCGACCTCGGCGAACGCGAGCGGCAGGTCCTGCGACCCCGCCCACGACGGCCACCGCACCACCACACGCCCGCACGCAGGCGCCGACGTCGCGCAACACACCGCGGGCGGGCCGCCGACGTCGCACGAACCGCCACCCCCGACCCGGCCAATCGACCGACCGTGCAACCTCGGCGGACGCGAGCGGCGTGTTGTGCGACCCCGGCGGACGCGACCGGCCGAACGCGCGACCTCGGCGGACGCGACCGGCCGAACGCGCGACCCCGGCTGACGCGACCAGCAGGGCGTGCGACCCCGGCGCGTGCGCCGGACCGCGGACAGACGGGAGGCCCGGCACCGGTCCCGTGGACCGGCACCGGGCCTCCCCTGGCTGGCTCCGCCCTCGCTACGCCGAGCGACGGCGCCGCGCGACCTCCCACAGGGTGACACTCGCCGCGATGCCCGCGTTGAGCGACTCGGTCGCGCTCGAGATCGGGATCGACACGATCGCGTCGCAGGTCTCGGTCACGAGGCGGGACAGCCCCTTGCCCTCGGACCCGACGACGATGACGATCGGACGGTCGGCGAGCTCGAGGCCGTCGAGCTCGACGTCCCCGTCCCCGTCCAGACCGAGCACGAAGAGCCCCATCGACTTGAGCGACTTGAGCGTCTGGGTCAGGTTCGGCGCCATCGCGACCGGGGTCCGAGCAGCGGCACCGGCCGAGGTCTTCCACGCCGACGCGGTCACACCGACCGAGCGACGCTGCGGCACGACGACGCCGTGGCCGCCGAACGCCGCGGTCGACCGGATGATCGCACCGAGGTTGCGCGGGTCGGTGATGCCGTCGAGCGCGACGAGCAGCGGGACCTGGTCGCGCGAGAACGCACGCTCGACGATGTCCTCGGCGACGGCGTACTCGTACGCCGGCACCTTGAGCGCGACGCCCTGGTGCACGCTGTCGTGCCCCGTGATGCGGTCGAGCTCCGGACGCATGATCTCCATGATCGGCACGCCGCGGTGGTTGGCGAGCGCAAGGATCTCCTTGACGCGGTCGTCGACCTCGATCCGGGCCGCGATGTAGAGCGTCGTCGACGGGGTCTTCGTGCGCAGCGCCTCGAGCACCGAGTTGCGGCCGGTCACGAGCTCGCTGTCGTCGGTCTTCCGTGTCGGCGGACGGCCGGTGCGGGTCTGCGGCGACGACGAGGCCCCGCTGCCACCACGACGGTTGCGCGCCGCCTCGAAGCGTTCCTTGGCCGCCTTGCGCTTGCCGGCGGGGTGGTACGGACGGTCCTCGGCCTTCGGCGTCGGCTTGCGGCCCTCGAGCGCCTGCGCGCCCTGGCCACCCGAGCCGACCTGCTTGTTGCCCTTGCGGCCGGTGCGGACGGCGCCCGGACGACCCTTCTTGCTCCCCGAGACGTTCTTCATGCAGTTCTCCTGTTCGGCACTGCCGTGGTCAGGCGATGCTCCAGCGTGTTCCGGACGGTGTGTCCTCGATCGTGATGCCCGCGCCTGCGAGGTCGTCCCGGACGCGGTCGGCCGTGGCGAAGTCCCTGGCGGCCCTGGCGTCGGCGCGCTCCTGTACGAGGCGTTCGACGAGGGCGGCGAGCGGTGCTGCCGAGGTGTCGTGTGCGCCGCCCGACCAGTGCGGTGCCCGCGGGTCGATGCCGAGCACCTCGACCATCGCGGCCACCTGATGGTACGCGACACCGAGCGCTTCCGCATCGTCGGCGTCGAGCGCCGCGTTCCCGGCCCGGACGGTCTCGTGCAGGACGGCGAGGGCCTGCGGCACCGCGAGGTCGTCGTCCATCGCGTCGGCGAAGCCCTGCGGCACGGCCGGGGCGTCCGACAGCGGGACCCCCTCGAGCCGCTCGGCTGCGCGGGCGAGGAAGCCCTCGATGCGGTCGAGTGCGGCCTCGGCCTCGGCCAGGGAGCCGTCGTGGTGGTCGATCGTGGACCGGTAGTGGGCGGCGCCGAGGAAGTACCGGACCACCACGGGACGGGCCGCGGCGAGGAAGTCGGCGGCGAAGATCGAGTTGCCGAGCGACTTCGACATCTTCTGGCCGCCGACGGAGACGAGTCCGTTGTGCAGCCAGTACGAGGCGAAGGCGTCCCCTGCCGCGGTGGACTGCGCGAGCTCGTTCTCGTGGTGCGGGAAGCGCAGGTCGAGGCCGCCGCCGTGGATGTCGAACGCGGGGCCGAGGTAGCGCCGGGACATCGCCGAGCACTCGATGTGCCACCCGGGCCGTCCGGCGCCCCAGGGCGAGTCCCAGCTGGCCGTCGACGGTTCGCTGGCCTTCGCGCCCTTCCAGAGCGCGAAGTCGCGTGCGTCCCGCTTGCCGCGGGGGTCGGCGTCGGTGGCGTCGACCATGTCGTCGCGGCGCTGCCGGGTGAGGGCACCGTACCCGGGCCAGCTCGCGGTGTCGAAGTACACGTCCCCGCTGCCGTCGGCGGCCGGGTAGGCGTGCCCGTTCTCGACGAGCCGCGTGATGATGTCCTGCATCTGCGGGATGCTCGCGGTCGCTCGGGGCTCGTACGTCGGCGGCAGGATGCCGAGCGCCGTGTACGCGGCGGTGAACTCGAGTTCGACGCGGTACGCCCGCGCCCACCAGGGCTCGTCGGTGCCGGCGGCGAGGTCGAGCACCTTGTCGTCGATGTCCGTGACGTTCCGCACCAGGGTCACGCGGTACCCGCGGTGGCTCAGCCAGCGACGCCAGATGTCGTAGACCAGTGCGGAGCGGAGGTGCCCGATGTGCGGCGACGACTGCACCGTCGGCCCGCAGACGTAGATGCTGACCTGTCCGTCGACCAGGGGGACGAGGTCGACGACGTCTGCGGCGCGGGAGTCGTACAGGCGAACGGTCACGGGACAAGCCTAGAGCCAGACCCTGCTCCGGGGTCGGGACCGCAGCCGGGAGGCGCGTGGCCGGTCGCGCGGACCGCTCCCGTCCGCGGACCGACCGGTTCCGTCAGCGCGGACGGACGAGCGCGGTCGCGATCGCGGCGAGCCCGTCGCCGCGCCCGGTCGCCCCGAGGCCGTCCGTGGTGGTGCCGGACACCGCGACCGGCGCCCCGACCGCTGCGGCGAGGGCGTCCTCCATCTCGCCGCGTCGGGCGCCGATCCGCGGGCGGTTCCCGATGACCTGCACGGTCACGCGGACGGGGACGAGACCCGCGTCCAGCAACAGCCCGACGGCGCCGCGGACGAAGACGTCCCCGGCAGCTCCGGCGTACCGCGGGTCGGCGGTGCCGAAGCGCCCGCCGATGTCGCCGAGCCCGCCGGCCGAGAGCAGTGCGTCGCACACCGCGTGGGCGACGGCGTCACCATCGCTGTGCCCGGACAGCCCGGGCTCCCCGGGGAAGTCGAGCATGCCGACGCGGCACGGCACGTCGGGGTCGAAGGCGTGCACGTCGATGCCCAGTCCGATGCGGACGTCCGGCAGGACCGACCCGGCAGCGCCCGCACCCGCAGCGAGTGCGGCCCGCTCCGCGACGAGGGCCTCGGCACGCCCGAGGTCCCACCGCGTGGTGATCTTGAACGCGTCGGCGTCACCGGCCACGGTCCGGACCGTCCCACCAGCCGCCTGGAACACCCCGGCGTCGTCCGTCTCGGCCTGCTCCGCGAGCGCGTACGCCCGTCGGAGTCCGGCGAGCGGGAAGCCCTGTGGCGTCTGCACCCCGACCAGAGCCGACCGGTCGACCGTCCCCACGACCCGGTCGCCCTCGACCCGCTTGACCGTGTCGACGACGGGCAACGCCGGCACCACGCCGACCCCGAGACCGTCGGCGTCCGCACGGCCGTCCGGCAGCGCGCCCACCGACCCGCTCGCGACCGCGGCGAACACCCGCTCGAACTGGGAGGCCGGCGTCAGGCAGCGAGCGGCGTCGTGCACGAGCACGGCCTGGACGGAGTCCGGCAGCACTGCCAGCCCGGCCTGGACCGACGCGTGGCGATCCGCGCCTCCCGGCACGACCGCCGTGTACCCGACCGCAGCCCCGGCGACGGCGGCGACCAGCGCGCGGCACTCGTCGAGCCGGTCGGCCGGCGCGACGACGACGACGGTCGTCGGCTCGGCCAGCGTGAACAGCGTCCGGAGGGCTCGCGCGAGCATCAGCTCGCCGGCCACGGGGACGAACGCCTTCGCCGTCCCGATGCCGAGCCGCGTGCCGGAACCCGCTGCGACGACGACGACCGCACGGGCTGCCAGAGCGGGGCTCTGCGCCGGTGCGGTCGTCGTGGTGTCGCTGGTGGTCAAGCGGTGGTCAGGACGCGAGGACCTCGTCGAGGACGGTCGAAGCCTTGTCCTCGTCGGTCTTCTCGGCCAGGGCCAGCTCGGAGATGAGGATCTGGCGCGCCTTGGCAAGCATCCGCTTCTCGCCCGCGGAGAGCCCGCGGTCCTGGTCGCGGCGCCAGAGGTCGCGGACGACCTCGGACACCTTGATGACGTCACCCGAAGCGAGCTTCTCGAGGTTCGCCTTGTAGCGACGCGACCAGTTGGTCGGCTCCTCGGTGAACGGGGCCCGGAGGACCTCGAACACCTTGTCGAGCCCTTCCTTGCCGATCACGTCGCGGACGCCGACCAGGTCGACGTTGTCCGCGGGGACCTCGATCGTCAGATCGCCCTGCGTGACGCGGAGCTTCAGGTAGACCTTTTCCTCGCCCTTGATGACGCGAGTCTTGACTTCAGAGATGGTTGCCGCCCCGTGATGGGGGTAGACGACGGTCTCACCGACCTCGAATTGCATGTATCAGGCTCCGTTCCCAGACCTCCAGTTTACCACAAGGGTGGTACGGGTAAGGGGACCCTGACCGCACTGCCGGCAGCGCAGCCCGGGCCACGGCCGACCCGCCTGACGACGGCCCCCGCCGGGGGCTGGGTAGGATGATCGCCAGGGCCGCACGGTCCGCCATCGTTGACTTCCGGAGGAACCTCTTGCGAGCTCGGGTACTCGTTTCCGTCGCCGTCGCCGCGTCGATCGCCCTCGGCGCGACCGGCTGCGAGTTCTTGTCGCCGGCGCGCACCAAGGAGATCCGCCAGATCACCGACGGTGTGGACGTGACGACGGGCTCCGTCGACGTGCGGAACGCACTGCTCATCTCGGACACCGGTGAGGACGCCCGCTTCGTCGGCACCCTCGTGAACACCGGCGACGAGGAGCGCACCGTCACGCTCGAGGTCGACGGCAACGACCAGACCGTCGTGGTCCCCAGCAACGCCACCGTCGTCCTCGCCGACGACGCCGAGCACGACACCGTCGACTTCGACGACGTGACCGCGAAGCCGGGCTCGCTCGTCAAGATGTACTTCTCGTACCAGGGTGCCGAGGGCGCCTCCGCCACCGTGCCGGTCCTCACCAGCTCGCAGGAGGAGTACCAGAACCTCGCGCCGACCCCCACGCCGACCATGACCGAGACGTCCCCGTCGGTCAGCGGCACGCAGCCCACCGGCGACGCCTCGGCGCCCGGCACGCAGCAGGGTTCGCAGACCGACTCGTCCGAGGGCGACAACGGCACGAACTGACCGCGGTCAGCTCGCACAGGAGGCCCGGGGCCGGTTCCGCAGGACCAGCCCCGGGCCTCCTCCGCGTTCCGGCCGCCGACCCGTGGCCCGCGACCCGCGCCGGAGCGGCGGCTCCGCCGCCCCGGCGCCCGCGGGATCGACGCGACTAGGCCTCGATGCGGTACCCGAGCCCACGGACGGTCACGAGGACCTCCGGAGTGCTCGGGACGCGCTCGATCTTCGAGCGGATGCGCTTGATGTGCACGTCGAGCGTCTTCGTGTCGCCGAAGTAGTCCGACCCCCACACGCGGTCGATGAGCTGCCCGCGCGTGAGCACCCGGCCCGCGTTGCGCAGCAGCAGCTCGAGCAGCTCGAACTCCTTGAGCGGCATCGGCGTCTCGGACCCGTCGACCGACACCGTGTGCCGCTCGACGTCCATCCGGATGCCACCCACCTGCAGGATCCCGACGTCGCCCGGGTCGTCCTCGGTGCGACGACGGAGGACCGCACGGATGCGGGCCAACAGCTCCCGCGTCGAGTACGGCTTCGTCACGTAGTCGTCGGCGCCGAGCTCCAGCCCGACGACGATGTCCACCTCCGAGTCCTTCGCGGTGAGCATGATGATCGGCACGTTCGACCGGGTCCGGATCTGCCGGCACACCTCGGTACCGGACAGCCCCGGCAGCATGAGGTCCAGCAGGACGAGGTCGGGGTTCTCCGTGTCGAACTTCGACAGGGCGGTGACGCCGTCGGCAGCGACGGAGGTGTCGTACCCCTCGCGCTGCAGCAGGAACTCCAGGGGTTCGCTCAGGGCCGGCTCGTCGTCGACGATGAGGATCTTGGTCACGATGGCTGCTCTTCCAGTTGCTCTTCGAGTGCTGTGGTCAGTTCGGGGTCCGCCTCGGGGAGACGGATCGTGAAGGTGGAACCCTTGCCGGGCTGCGACCAGACGCGGACGTCGCCACCGTGGTTGCTCACGATGTGCTTGACGATCGCCAGGCCGAGGCCCGTTCCCCCGGTCGCCCGGGACCGTGCCGGATCGACGCGGTAGAACCGCTCGAACACACGGTCGAGGTCGGCCTCGGGGATGCCGACGCCCTGGTCGGTGACCGCGATCTCGACGAAGCCCTTCACGGCGCGCACGCCGACACCGACCCGGGTGTTGTCCGGCGAGTACTTGACCGCGTTCGCGATGAGGTTCGACACCGCGACCTGCAGCAGCCCCGGGTCGCCGATGACCCGACGCTTCGACTTCTTCGCACGGACCAGCTCGATGCCCCGGGCGCGGGCGACGACCTCGTTGCCGTCGACCGCTGCCTGCACGACCTTGTCGACCGAGGTCTCCTCGCTGGCCTCGAGCGCGTCGACGGACTGCAGCCGGGACAGTTCGATGATGTCCTTCGTCAGGGCGCCGAGGCGCTCGGACTCGGTGACCAGCTGCGCGGCGAACTTGCGCACGTGCACGGGGTCGTCCGCGGCCACCACGAGGGTCTCGGACAGCAGGCCGATGGCGCCGATCGGGGTCTTCAGCTCGTGGGAGATGTTCGCGACGAAGTCCCGCCGGACCTCGTCGATCCGCCGGGTCTCGGTGAGGTCGTCGGCTGTGACCAGGACGTAGCGGTTGCCGAGCTGCGCTGCCCGGAAGCTCAGGTAGCCCATGACGTCGCCCCGGCCGCCGCGTGGGAGTTCGAGGTCCTCGGAGCCCATCTCGCCGCTGTGCCGCACCCGGTCGACCAGCGCCGCGAGGTCGGCGTGCACGAGCTTGCGCCGCACGACCAGCCCGACCGCGAGGGCCTGCGGCGACGCCGCGACGACGGTGTTCGACGGGTCGACGACCACGGCCGGGTTGTGCATGGTGGCGATCACGGCCGCGACCCCGTCCGGCAGCGCACGGTCCGCCACGTCGGCAGCCCGGGCCGTCCGCTCGGCGGTGATGATCAGCACCACGACGCCCGCGCCGAACACACCGCCGAGGAGCATCGACAGTGGCACGAGCCACGCGTTGTCCATGCCGCCAGTGTAGGAGTCGTCACATGCGGTTCGGACGCCGTTCACCGCTCCCCGCAGGCCGGATCGCGAACCGTTCAGCCGCACGTCACCGATCGTTCACCTGGGCTGACGACACTCGTCCGGTACGCAGAGAGAGGCCCTCCCCCATGCGCGAAGTGTTCCAGCAGGAGCTCCAGGACGTCCAAGAGCGTCTGACCGAGATCGCCGGGCTCGTCGAGTCCGCCATCACCCGAGCCACCGAGGCGTTCAGCGAGTCCGACGTCGCCCTCGCCGAGGAGGTCATCGCCGACGACGCGAAGATCGACGCCGCGGCATCCGCCCTCGACGAGGTGGCCATCGACATCCTCGCCCGCCAGGCCCCCGTCGCCCGCGACCTCCGCGTCGTGGTCACCGCCCTCCGTGTGAGCTCCTCGCTCGAGCGCATGGGCGACATGGCCGAGCACATCGCGCAGCTCGCCCGGCAGCGCTTCCCGGAGAAGGTCGTGCCGAAGGGCCTCCGCGGCACGTTCAAGCAGATGGGCGCGCACGACGTCGCGATGGCGCAGAAGCTCACGCGACTGCTCGCGACCGAGGACATCGCCCTGGCCGCCGAGATCCGCGACGAGGACGACGCCGTCGACGAGCTGCACGCCAGCGTCTTCGACTTCGTGCTCGGTGAGGCCTGGAAGGGCGGGCCGGTCGACACGGTCGACGCCACGCTGGCCTCCCGCTACCACGAGCGCTTCGCCGACCACGCGGTCTCGATCGCCAAGAAGGTCGAGTACCTGGCGACCGGCGACTGGGCCGGCGCCGCGAACGTCACGACCTCGCCGGCCTGACGCCGGTCGCTCGCGGTCCCGCGAGCCCCACGTGGGCGGTCGCCCGCAGCGGTCCTCCGTCGCGCGCGACCGCCCTCGTCGTTCCCCGGCCCGGCAGACCTGGGAGGATCGGGGCATGGCCCAGGTCGCGATCATCGTCAACGGCATGCCCGGTTCCGGCAAGAGCACGGTGGGTGCCGCCCTCGCCGAGGTGCTCGGCTGCCCCTTCCTCTCCAAGGACCTCATCAAGGAGCCACTCGCGGACCTGGCCGGCCCGATGATCGCCCCGTCGGCGCTCGGCGGCATCGCGATGGACACGATGTGGTCGATGGCGGGGGCCGTCGAGAACGGGGTCGTCCTCGACGCCGTCTGGCTGCCGTCCCGTGACCGGGCCTTCCTGGAGGCGGGGATCGCCTCCGCCGGCTCGCCTCGCGTCGTCGAGGTGTGGTGCGACGTCGACCGCGCCACCGCCGAGGAGCGGCTGCGGGACCGCTACGACCCGGGCACCGTGCCGGTGCGCCACGAGGTGCACGGCGACCTGGCGGAGCTCCTCGCCTTCTGGGAGGAGCACGGCGCGACCGCGGAGCCCGTGGGACTGTCCCCGGTCGTGCGGGTCGACACCGCGCGCCGACCGGACGTCGGGGCGCTCGTGCAGGAGATCGCGTCGCACTTCGCCTGACGCCGGCGCAGGCGCGGATGCGGGTGCGGATGCGGATGCGGATGCGGCCGGTCCTGCTCGACATCACACTCCGTGTGTTGCGTGCCACTGCGTGTGAGGGTGTCCTCCGGCCCGAGGCCCGCGGGCGAACGCACCGCCCGCCTCCGCCGCGGGCCGAAGGCGGCCCCATGCGCACACGCACCCGTCTCGTCACCGCCACCACCGCGGCACTCGTCGCCGGCGGCATCGCCCTCGGTGGCGCCACCGCCGCGAACGCGGCGACGACCACCCTGCAGCACGCCCCGACCGCGGCCTCGGCGTCGGCGTCGTCGGCGTACGGCACGGCGACCGTCTCCGGCGTCGTCCACGAGGACGGCCGCAAGGACCTGGTCGGCCACGTTGAGGGCGCCGGCGGGGTGCTCGTCGGCACCAGCCGGTTCGGCGGCTTCATCGCCTCCGCGGACCAGGACGGCGACTGGAAGGCCGACCTGACCACCGCCGGCGTCACCCCCGGCACCGTGCTCGAGATCCGCACCCACTTCCGGGCGCCGGCGGTGTCGTACCTGTTCGCAGGCTGACACCCCCGACGCACGTGTGGCCCGGGGTGCGGTGCACCCCGGGCCACACGTGCGTCGGTCGAGCTACTTCTTGGCGCCCTGGGCGGCGACGGCCGCGGCACCGGCGGCAGCGGCCTCCGGGTCGAGGTAGTACGCCGGCTTCGTGGGACGGAACTCGTCGTCGAGCTCGTACACGAGGGGGATGCCGGTCGGGATGTTGAGGCCCGCGATGTCGTCGTCCGAGATGCCGTCGAGGTGCTTCACGAGCGCCCGCAGCGAGTTGCCGTGCGCGGTGACGAGGACGGTCTTCCCCGCAGCGAGGTCCGTCGTGATGTCGGACTCCCAGTAGGGCAGCAGCCGGTCGATGACCAGCTTGAGGGACTCCGTGCGGGGCAGCTGGTCGCCGAGCTCGGCGTAGCGGCGGTCGCCGGCCTGCGACCACTCGGCGTCGTCGGCGATCGGGGGCGGCGGGACGTCGAACGACCGTCGCCACTCCATGAACTGCTGCTCGCCGTACTGCTCGAGCGTCTGGGCCTTGTCCTTGCCCTGCAGGTCGCCGTAGTGGCGCTCGTTGAGGCGCCAGTCGCGCTTCACCGGCAGCCAGGCGAGGTCGGCCTCGAGCAGCGCGATGTCGGCGGTCTGGATCGCGCGGGTCAGGAGCGAGGTGTACAGGACGTCGGGGACGATGCCGGACTCGGCGATGAGGGAGCCGGCACGCTTCGCCTCCTTCTCCCCCAGCTCGCTGAGTCGGACGTCGACCCAACCGGTGAACAGGTTCTTCTGGTTCCAGTCACTGTTGCCGTGACGCAGCAGGACGAGCGTGGAGGTCATGCACCCGAGTCTACCGAGCGACGCCCTCCCCGTACCCTGGTCACATGCCCGGGAACGCCTCGCCGATCGGCACCGTCACACGCGGGACGACCGGGCACAACCGTCTCCGCCGGGTCGACCGGTGGATCGCCGCGCTCCCGGTGCTCCGCCGGACCGACGACCCGCTCGTGGCCGACGTCGGCTACGGTGCGAGCCCGACCACCACGCTCGAGCTCCGCGACCGGCTGGCCCGCGTCCGCCCCGACGTCGAGGTCACCGGCATCGAGATCGAACCGTCGCGTGTGGCCCTGGCGAACGCCGACACCCGGGACGGCGTGACCTTCCGGCTCGGCGGCTTCGAGACCCCCACCCCGGACCGCCGGCAGCCGGCCGTGATCCGGGCGTTCAACGTGCTGCGGCAGTACGACGAGTCCGCGGTCGTCGGGTCGTGGCGCATCATGCAGGACCGCTTGCAACCGGGCGGGCAGCTCGTCGAGGGCACCTGCAACGAGGTCGGCCGCGTCGCGTCGTGGGTGACGCTCGACGCGGTCGCCCCGCACACATTCAGCGTCGCCCTGCGCCTGGCGGACCTCGACGTCCCGAGCATCGTCGCCGAACGCCTGCCCAAGGCGCTCATCCACCGGAACGTCCCCGGCGAGCGGGTCCACGCGTTCCTGCGCGACCTCGACCTGGCGTGGGCCGTGGCGGCGCCGCTCGGCACGTACGGCCCACGGCAACGGTGGATCGCGACGGTACGCGGCATGCGCGACCGGGGGTGGCCGGTGCTGCACGGCGTGACGCGCTGGCGACTCGGGGAGCTCAGCGTCCCGTGGTCGGCGGTCGCCCCGGCCTGAGCGACGCCGAACGCGCCGTGCGTCGCGCCCCCGGCCGCTCATCGCGCCCCGTCGGGACGGGGCGCGATGAGCGGAACGGGGCGCGACCCCGGCCGGTCAGCCGCGGCGGACGGCCCCGAGGCGCGGGAGCCGTGGCACGTCGGCCGTCGCACCGGCCCCGGGCGGCACGACGACCTCCTGCGCGGCGGTCACCACGACGTCGTCGGCCAGGAGCGTCAGCACCGCCGACGGGTCCAGGGAGCGCTTGACCACGGCGAGCCCCACCGGCCCGAGCTCGTGGTGGGTGGCGGACGCGACGAGCCGCCCGACCTCAGTGCCGTCGAGCGTGACGGAGGTGCCCGGTGCAGGGACGACGCCGTCCGAACCGTCGAGGTGCAGCATCACGAGGCGCCGCGGCGGGCGTCCGAGGTTGTGCACCTTCGCGACCGTCTCCTGGCCCCGGTAGCAGCCCTTCGACAGGTGCACCGCGGACCGGAGCCAGTCGAGCTCGTGGGGGATGGTGCGCTCGTCGACGTCGGACAGCGCGGGGCGCCAGGCGGCGATCCGCAGGGCCTCGAGTGCGAGGAGGCCGGCGACCGGCACATCCGAGGCCGCGACGGCAGCGGCGGTGTCGGGGGTGACCACGGCGATGCGGAGGGTCCAGTCGGAGCCGGGGTGGGCCTCCAGGTCGGCGTAGCCCCAACCGCCCGGCGTGACGGACGACCACGGGTCGACCCACGTCGCGAGGGGCGCGGCACCGTCGAGCGGGTCCGCACCCGCGAACCAGCCGAGCGTCGCGAGGTCCGACGAGCGGTCGGTGACCTCGACGCGGAGCATGAAGCGCATGGACGTCAGCCACGCGGCGAGCGGCGCGGCGTCGGCCGGCTCGGTGACGAGCCACGTCGTCTCGCCGTCGTCGACCACGCGGGCGGCGTGCTCGACGCGACCGGAGGCGTCGAGCACGAGCGTCTCGGTGCTCACCCCCGGCGCGAGGCCGAGCAGCAGCTGGGACGTGATCGAGTTGAGCCAGGACAGCCGGTCTGGGCCGGTGACCGTCACGACGCCGAGGCCGAGCTCGACCACCGCGCGACCGCGGGCGAGCAGACGCTGCTCACCGATCGGGTTGCCGAAGTGCGCAGCCGGACCGGACCCGGACGCGACGAACCCGTCGCGCACGCCGAACGGCGACGGCATCAGTCGACCTTCGCGAGCTGCCCCGAGGCGTGCGAGGTGAGTTCACGACCGAGCGCGGCGATGTCCCACGCCCAGAAGAGCTTGCCCTCGACCAGGCCGTACATGCGCGTCGCCGCCGAGTACTCCTTGGCGTTCGCGGAGCGCATCACGGCGTCGGTGGCCAGGTCGATCCGGCCCTGCTTCACGCGGCCCACGTAGAGCTCGTTGACGCCCGTGGGGTGGATGATCGCCGCTTCGACGTCGAACCCGTCGGTCTGGTTGCGCAGCGTCTCGACGCTCTGCGTGGTCGAGAACGGCACCGGGCCGTCGCCGAGCAGCATCGCCGGCCCGCGATCACCGGGCTCGGACGGACGGTCGAGCCGCCAGTAGCCCATCTCCGCCGCGAGCGGGGTGTGCTCGTCGTCGAGCAGCCACGTCGTCGAGGAGTAGTTGAGGTACGGCAGGCCGTCGTGGCTGAAGCTCACGCGCTGGCCGAACTCGTAGGTGCGGACGGTGTCGTCCTCGCCCACGGGGTACTCGACGACGCCGGTGCCCTCCCAGACGCCGACCAGCCACGACAGCGGGACGAGCTCGGCCGACAGGCCCTCCGGCAGCTCGATCACCGCTGGCCCTTGAAGAGCTTGACGACGACCGTCACCGAGATGAACGCGATGGCGAGCGACGCCAGGCCGAGCAGACCGACGTAGAAGAGCTCGAGCGCAAGCAGCGAATCCATGCCGCAACTCTACGCGGCCGGGACCGACAGGACGGGACGGCTCAGCGAGCCAGCAGGATCAGCGCCGTCACGAGGACCACGACGAAGGACCCCGACGAGGCGATGCTGATCCGCTCCACCAAGCCGTCCTTCGTCTGCGTCGCGAGCTGCAGCACGAAGCTGACGAACACCGCGGCGACGAACACGAGGAGCAGCCAGGCGAAGGAGTCCTTCTCGGTCAGGGTCAGCACGAGGACCGCCCCGACGACCGCGAGCGCCCACACCGGCACGACCGACGCCAGGCGCAGTCGGCGCTGGCTCGGCCCGACCGCCGGCTCCGACCCCACGGGGTCCGTCGTCTCGCTCACGCCCCCATCATGACAGTCGCGCGCTGCACCGTCCGTCCGGGTGGGCCGCGCGGGGCTCACTAGGATGGCGCAACGACGTCTTCTCCCTCTGGAGGTCCTGTGGCACAGCTCCTGGTACTCACCTCGGCCGCGCCCGGCGACGTCCTCCCGAGCCTCGGCCTGCTGAGCCACCGGATCCGCCACGTGCCCGCCGAGGCCGCGCAGCTGGTCAACGCGCCGCAGAGCGACCTCATGTTCGTGGACGCCCGCACCGACCTGGTGAGCGCGAAGGCCCTCTGCAAGATCCTCGCCACGAGCGGCTCGACGACACCCGTCGTGCTGGTCGTCACCGAGGGCGGGCTCACGGCGGTCACGACCGAGTGGAACATCGACGACGTCGTGCTCGAGTCCGCCGGTCCCGCCGAGGTCGACGCGCGCATCCGCCTGAACGCCGGCCGGGCCGCGAAGAACCCGACCGGATCGAAGATCCAGGCCTCCGGCGTCGTCATCGACGAGGCCAGCTACTCCGCCAAGGTCCGCGGTCGGCCGCTCGACCTGACGTTCAAGGAGTTCGAGCTGCTCCGCTTCTTCGCGTCCCACCCCGCCCGCGTGTTCACCCGCGAGCAGCTCCTCAGCGAGGTCTGGGGCTACGACTACTTCGGCGGCACCCGCACGGTCGACGTGCACGTCCGCCGCCTCCGCGCCAAGCTCGGCGACCTCGAGTCCCTCATCGGTACCGTCCGCAACGTCGGGTACCGCTTCAACGTCCACGACGACGACGACCGTCTGCAGGGCCAGTAGTGCTCGCCGTCGTCGAACAGCTCGCCCACGCCGCGGTCGCGGCGGGCGAGGCTCCCCCGTTCTCCGACCAGACGCTCGTCGACCTCCGCGCGGGTCGGGCCCGCGTGCTCGGCGACGACTCCGGGGTCGCGGTCGTCCGCGACGGCGAGGTCGAGATCGTGGTCGGCCGGGAGGCCCGTGGTCGCGGCATCGGGTCCCGTCTCGTCGAGCAGGTGCTCGCGCTCGGCGACGACGCCCCCGTCCGCGCGTGGGCGCACGGTGACCACCCGGCCGCACGCGCCCTCGCGGCCCGGCAGGGCTGGTCCGCGGAGCGGACGCTGCTGCAGCTGCGCGCCCCGGTGCCGACGACGGCGGCCGACCCGGGCCTCCCGGACGGCTACCGACTCGACGCGTTCCGTGCCGGGTCGGCCGAGGACGAGACCGACTGGCTCGCGCTCAACGCCTCCGCCTTCGCGTCGCACCCCGAGCAGGGACGGATGACGCTCGACGACCTGCGTGCGCGGGAGTCCGACGCCTGGTTCTCCGGGGACGACCTCGTCCTGCTGCGGGACGCGGACGGACGCCTGGCGGGGTCGTGCTGGCTCAAGGTCGAGGACGGTGTCGGCGAGTACTACGCCGTCGCCGTGCGGCCCGACCTGCAGGGACACGGCCTGGGCGGTGTGCTCATGCGCGCCGGGGCGGCCCGTCTCGTGGACCGTGGACTCGACGCCGTCGCGCTCTACGTCGAGGGCGACAACGCCCCCGCACTCGCGCTCTACCGGCGGCAGGGCTTCGTCGACCACACCATCGACGTCCAGTACGCGGCCCCGGTGTCCGGCCGGTAACATGGGGCGGTCGGCGTCGCGCCGGTGACCGGGGGTTCGGGGGAGTTCAGTGGCGCAGGACGGACAGCACGCGCAGTACGGCCGTGGGGAGCCGCTCGGTGCGTCCTACCGCCTGGTCGAGCTCCTCGGGACGGGTGCGTCCGGCGAGGTGTGGCGGGCCGAGCACACCGCGACCGGTGAGCAGTTCGCCGCCAAGCTCCTGCGGGCCGAACTCGCCGCGGAACCCGACGTCGTCGAACGCTTCGTCCGGGAACGCTCGGTGCTCCTCGCCCTCGACCACCCGTCGATCGTGCGCGTGCGCGACCTCGTCGTCGAGGGTGACCGGCTCGCGATCGTCATGGACCTGGTCGGGGGCGGTTCGGCGCGGGACCTGCTGCTCGCCGTCGGCACGCTCCCCCCGGCCGACGCGCTGACGATCACCGCGGAGACGCTCGACGCCCTCGCCGCCGCGCACGAGCGGGACGTCAGCCACCGCGACGTGAAGCCGGACAACGTGCTCCTCGACCACGCGTGGACCGCCGGCAGCACGGGCGACGTCCGGGTGTCCGACTTCGGCATCGCGTCGGTCGTGGCCGAGCGCGAGCGCACGACGACCGGGCTCCTCGGCACGCCGCAGTACATGGCGCCGGAGTCGATCAGCCAGGGGCGCTCCGGTCCGGCCTCGGACGTGTACGGCGCCGGCGTGATGCTCTACGAGCTCCTCGCCGGACGGACGCCCTTCGCCGGCCCGGGGACCGACTTCGCCGTGGCCTACCGGCACGTCACCTCGACGCCCCCGCGACTCGACGTCCCCGACGCGTTGTGGGCCGCGCTGTCGTCGCTCCTGGCGAAGGACCCCGCCGCCCGACCGTCCGCGGTCGACGCCGCCGCCACGCTGCGGCGACTCGTGCGGTCGGTGCGCGACGCCCCGGCGCTCGCCCGGGTGGAGGACCCGGACGCGTTCGACGAGGTCGAGCGGCCGGCGACCGTCGTCCGCGGGGCTGGTGCTGCCGGCGGTCCCGGCACGGCCGGCGGAGCCGGCTCCGGCACGGACCTCGTCGCCGCCGACGAGGCCGCCGGTCCCGCGCCCGAACTCGGCCCGGCCGGCTCCCAGACCGTCATCCGCCCCCTCGCCCGGCCACCCGTCGCGGTCGCTCCGGCCGAGGTCGAGGCACCCCGTCGACGGTTCCGGCGCCCGGACTGGCTGACGAACAAGATGCTCGCGCTCGGTGCCGTCGCCGTCGTCCTCGTCGCGGTGCTCGTCGTGGCGGCGGTCGTGTGGCTGCCCGGTGCCGGTCGGAAGAAGCCCGGCTCCGGACCGACGGGAGCGCAGGCCGCCAGCGCCTACGAGCAGGACCGGCCGCTGCCGACCGGCCTGACGACCACCCGCAAGGCCGTCGTCGACCCCGAGGCCGGCACCGTCGAGGTCTCGGTGACCTACTCCGCACAGACCGCCCCGCTCAGCGGTGCCCTGCTCGAGGTCGTGCCCGGTGCGGACGAGGACGCCGAGTGCCCCGTCGTCACGTGGACCGGCGACGGGGTCACCGGGAAGCGGAACCAGCCGTCGCTGACCGGTGTCGACACGGCGTGCGCGTGGAGCCTGTCGGGCGTCGAGATCGGTGCGGGCGAGTCGGTGACCGTGCAGGCCTCGGTGCCGATCGACGCGATCGGGTCGGGCGCTGCGGGGTCCGGGTCGGGCGATTCCGGGTCGGGCGGTTCCGGCTCGGGCGGTTCCGGGTCGGGCGGCGCGGCCTCCGGGCAGGGACTGCAGGAGTGGCTCGACGGGGTCGGTGCGGCGACGACCGCGGCGGTCACCGACCAGTCCGTGACCGGCACCGCCTACCCCGTGCAGCGGCTGCAGGGCATCGACGTCCGCACGCCGGACCGCACGGTCAGCCAGACCACGCTGCCCGTCACCCTCGTGCCCGTCTGGCCGAGCGGCACCGACGAGCTCAACCCGCTCTACCGCAGCCCCAGCACCGGGAAGCCGTCCGAGATGCTCGTCGACGTCGCCGGCGGGGAGTCCGGGGTGCGGTTCGCCGACGGGTGCTCCGGGGCGCTCGCGGTGTCGTCGGACGGGCTCGTCGTCACCGCGTTGTCCGTGGCGCCGTCGTGCACGGTGCGGGCGACGGTCGGGAACTTCACGAACCTCGAGAGCGAGCCGTTCGGGGTCACCACGCGCGACTGACCGGTCGGCGGGCCGCCGGGCCGCGGCGGCGGCAGCCGTCCGGTCGGGCGACGGAGCTGTCGGGACGGGCGTCGGGAGCCGTCCGGGTGGGCGACTGGAGCCGTCCGGGCGGGCGAGGGGAGCGCCGGAGCGACAGATCGCCACGGCTGTTCAGCAGCGCTCTGTCGCTTCGGCGGCTGGATCCGACGGCAGGTCAGAGGACCGGAGGACCGACGGAGGGCTGTCGGCGGGTGCGGGAGCCGGTCAGCTGTCGGCGGAAGCCGTCTGCACGAGCCGCACCGCGCCTCCCGAGGCGGCGTAGCCACGGCCCACCGTCAGCGCGACCGGCGAGCGTCGGGGCAGGGTGACGCCGAGGAGCTCGCCGTCGTAGTCCACGTCGGGCTGCAGGAGGACGCCGCAGCGAGACTTCCGTACCGCACGGGTCCAGTGGCTGTACATCGATCGGAGGTCGGCCGAGCGTCCGGCAGCGACCACGCACAGTCCGGGGCGCTCGGTCGCGAGGAGCGAGGCGATGCTCTGGTCGCCGTCCTCGAACCGTTCGGCGTCGTCGATCAGCAGGAGCACCGGACCACGCTCGAGCCGGATGCCCGCCAGGAGCGCCGGGACCTCGTCCGCACCGACGGCGAGACGGTCGACCGTGCCGCTGTCGAGTGCCGTGGCGAGCGGGGAACGCCGATCGCAGATGCCCCACACGGCGGGCCGGACACCGTCGACAGCCCGTGCGGCCTCGGCGAGCGCGAGGAGCACCGACGACTTGCCGGAACGGGCGGGTCCGGCGACGAGGACGTGCTCGCCGTCGTACACCTCGAGCAGTGCCGTCCCAAGGTCGTCCTCGGCGATGCCGACCGGCAGCTGCCAGGGGTCGGTGTCGAACCGGGCAGGCAGGCCCAGGTCGGTGACCGCGACCGAGCCCGGGAGGCGACCGACGGCGCTGGCCTTCGGCGCCACGGCACCCCACTGCTCACGCACGGCTGCGACGGCCTCGGTCAGGGTGCCGGTCGGGGTGCCCACGTGCGACTGGAGCTTGGCCGTCGAGTCGATGAACCGTCCGGGCACGGGCGGCGGGACGTCCTTCGGGCGGACGCCGATGGTCGCGTAGTCGTACGGGTCGGCGAGGCGGAAGAGCCACTTCTGGGTCGTGACCTCGTCCATCGCGGACGGGACCGCCTTGGCGCGGGTCGTCGAGACGGCGAACGAGATGCCGAGCGCGGGCCCCTCGGCGTACACGCGGTAGAGGGCGTCGAGGAGCTGCTGCCCCTCGAAGTCCTGGTACTCGTCACGGAGCGCGGCGAGACCGTCGAGGAGCACGACGGCACGACGACCACCCGGCGCAGCACGACGGCGGTCGAGCTCGGTGCGGAGGTGTCGGAGCATGCGGGTCTGCAGCTCGGCAGCGCCGGCACCCGACCCGACGTAGGCACTCGTGTGCGGGAGATCGGCCAGCGGCGCGAGGTCGCCGGCCCCCATGTCGAGGACGAGGAGGTCGAGGTCGTCCGGGTCGGTGGTCCGGGCGAGCTGCAGGGCGATCGAGGCGAGGCCCGTGCTCGTCCCGCTGCCGGGGATGCCCATGAGCATGAGGTTGCCCTCGGCGAGGTCCCAACCGGCGCGGACCTGACGCTGGTTGTCCGGGTCGTCGGCGAGGGCGACCGGCACGAGCGTCGTCGGTGCACCGGCCGGCGCAGCTGCACCCGCGGGCAGGAGCGTGTCGAGCGGGACCGAGGCTCCGAGGGCCTCGGGCCAGATCGGTCGCGGCGGGGCGTACCCGGCCTCGTCGTTGGCCGTGCGGATCGCGTCGATGAGGACGTCGAGGTCGGTGAGGTCGTTCGACGCGGGTGCGGAGAACGCCACGGGCGCGGGGACGCCGAAGACGTCCGTCGGGCGCACGGTCACCGGCTGCTCGGCGCGGAGGTCGCGGGCGCGACCGGTGACGAGGGCGGTCTGCACGGGCGTGATGTCGTCCTGGCCGAGCTTCACGTAGGCGCGGCCGGTCTGCTGACGCCCGATGCCGGCGGCAGACGGCACACCGATGACGTTCGTCGAGTCCTCACGGCTCTGCACACGGAGCGCCACGCGCATGTTCGTGTTCGCGAGGATGTCCTCGCTGACGACACCGGCCGGGCGCTGGGTCGCGAGGACCATGTGCACGCCGAGGGTACGACCGACCGCGGCGATCGCGACGAGGGACGTCAGGACGTCCGGGAAGTCCTTCGCCAGCATCGCGAACTCGTCGACCACGAAGAGCAGACGGGGCATCGGCTCGGACGGCTTCGTCGCCAGGTAGGCGTCGAGGTTGTCGATGTCGGCGCCCGCCGCGGCGAACACGCGCTGGCGTCGCCCGAGCTCGGCCTCGAGGGCGCGGATGGCGCGGTCGGCCAGTTGCTCGTCGAGGTTCGAGATCGTGCCGATCGTGTGCGGCAGACGCTCGCACGCGGCGAACGCGGCGCCGCCCTTGAAGTCCACGAGCAGGAAGTTCAGGCGCGTCGGGTCGTTCCGGGCGGCGAGGCCCGCGACGAACGACCGCAGGAACTCGCTCTTGCCGGAACCGGTCGTCCCACCGACCAGGCCGTGCGGCCCGTCGCGCACCAGGTCGATCTCGAGGACGCCGCTCTCCGACGAGCCGATCGGCGTCGAGAAGCCGGTGGGGGCCTCCCAGGCGGCTCGGATCGCGGCGGAGCCGCTCGCGTCGCCGGAGGCGGACGCGGCGTTCGCGAGCAGGTCCGGGAGGCGCACCAGCGACGGCAGTGAGGCTCCCGGCACCAGGAGCTCCGGGTCGTCGAAGTGCGAGACGTGGCGGGCGCAGAGCTCGGCGTCCCGGGGGCTCAGGCCCGCGAGCACGACGTCCTCGACGCGTGTCCGGTCCTCGGGTCGGTAGACGGTCGCCGCCGCGTCGGCGCCGACGGTGACGATCGTCGTGCAGGCTGCGGGGAGCTGCTGCTCGTTCGTGGCGATGACGATGCCGCTCACGCGCCGCGGACGCTCCCCCGGGCGGCGGACCTGCCCGAGTGCCGCTCGACCGTGGCCGAGCAGGCTCCGCGCGGGGGCGTCGCGGCCCTCGGTGAGGACCTCGGAGTCGATGAGCACCAGCAGCTCCGGCGTGGGCAGCTCGTCGATGGACTCGCGCAGGCCGCGGAGGACCGCGGCGCCCTGGTCGCGCTGCGCCGACATCCACCGCTGTCCGGTGCTGCTCCCCGCCACGCGGGTGTGCGGCAGCCAGGAGGCCCAGGACCAGTCGTCCTCGCGGCCCCGGTCACAGAACACGCCGACGGTCAGGTCGGCAGGCCCGCAGTGCACGGTCGCCTGGACGAGGAGGCTCCGGGCAAGTGCGAGGGCACCCTCACGGTCGCCGACGATGCCGACGACACCGGCATCGCTGAGGTCGGCGACGACCGGTGCAGCGGTCAGCTTGCTCTCCTCGATCGCGGCCTTCGCCGCGTCCTCGAGCTTCGACTGCGTCGCCCGGGAGTCGAGCTGCGGGCGCCAGGGCGCATCGCCCGTCCCGGCGTGCAGGCTGAGGAAGTCGACGTCGTCGGCCCGACGCTGCCAGAGCGTCGTCGCGGGCAGCAGTGCGCGGCGCACCACGGTCGCCGGGTCGGGGACGAGTTCCTGCCTGCGAGCTGCCTCGATCGCGGCGGCGGCGGCGATCTCGCCGCTGAAGTCGCGGACCGCCTCGGCGAAGCGCTCGTCCTCCTCCTTGAGGTTCTTGGACCGACGGTGCTTCTGCTCGAACCACATACCGATCGCCGTCACCGGGCTGAGCAGCGCGAAGAGCGCGAACCGGGCGTCCCCGAGCAGGGCGACCATCGCGCCCGCGAGGACCAGCGGGGCGGCCACGGTGATCCAGCTGAACTTCGACGCGGGCGGTACGTCCCGCTTCGCCGGCGGCGACACCGGCTCGACGGCCAGGTCGCGACCGGGCCGCGGCGGACGGTTGAACGGGGCCGTCGCGGCGGGGGTCAGGTTCGGCAGGGACCCGGGTGCCGGCACCGGGGTCTCTCGGAGATCGGGTCGGACGAGCAGGACCGCGCCACCGACGATGATGCTCGTGCCGACCTCGACCAGGACGCCGTCCTCGTCGATCCGCTCCCCCGCCACCACGGTGCCGTTCGTCGATCCGGCGTCGCGGATCCGGACGCCGTCGTCCTCCCGCTCCAGCGTGCAGTGCTCCCACGAGGCGCTCTCGGTGGGCAGGACCAGGTCGGCCTGCGGGGCGCGGCCGACCACGAGCCTCCTGGACCGTGGGATCGGCACGACCGTTCCGGTGTCGAGCCCGCCCGCCAGGGTGACCGTCCACCCGTCCACCAGCTGCGGGCGTTCCTCGGGGGTGCGCGCGATGCGGGACCCCTCGAGCAGCACGAGGTCGCGCAGGGGGGTGTCGACGCTCGTCCGGTGGCCGTCGACCGCCAGGGTCGTGCCGGCCTCGAGCGGGATGCCGGTCGCGGACTGCACGAGTTCGCCCAGGCACGAGGAGGCGGCCCAGCCGTCGACCTCGACCGCTTCACGTCGGTCGTCGAGCTCGATCAACAGTCGCATGCTCGCGCTCCTCCTGGTCCGTGCGGTGGGTGGGTGCCGCCGTCTGCGGGCGGTGGTGGTGCGGCGCTGCCACGGCGCCGTGCGGCGGGTGGTTCGGGCTCGCCGAGCCCGTGACGCGGCAGCTCCGGGGCCGGCGTGTGCGCCGACCCCGTCGGTCAGCGTGCGGTGGAGTCCTGGAACCAGACGAGTGACGCGGTCGGTTCCGCGGACGCCGGCCGGAGCCCGAGCCGTTGCGCCGAGGCTGCGAGGACCGTCGCGTCCGCCCGCAGGGCCTGTTGCTGGCGGAAGTCGAGTGCCGGTCCGGCGATCCCGTCGCCGGCGTCGAGGCGCAGCGCCGACAGGGCGTCGGACACCTCGGCCGGGGCGTCGCTCCGCGCTGCGCCGACGGCCCGCACGAGGGCCACGACCGCGTCGTGGCTGCGGGAGTCAGCCGCCCAGGCGACCGCCGAGAACGGCTGGTCGTCGGTCAGGTTCTGTGCGTCCGCGTCGTCGGCGAGGACCCGGACGCCGCCGAGGAACGCCGACATCGCGCGCCCCTGCTCGTCCGAGGTCAGCGCGCGGGCGTCGTCCGTCGCCACGCCCGCGGACACGAACGTGCCGGAGAGGCTGCCGTTCGCGTCGGCGAGGGCGGTACCGAAGGCCGGGCTCGTCGCCTGTGGGGTGAGGACCACCGGCACGGTGACGTCCGCGGACTGCAGGGCCGCGACGAAGGCGCCCTGGCGTGCAGCGGGGCCGCTGACGACGACGGCGTCCGAGTCGACCGGAGCGGGGGCTTCCTCCGGCTCCGCACCGGCGGCCGGGGTGGCGGAGGCTGCAGCGGTGGCGGCGCCGGTCCGCTCGGCGACGGTGGTCGCCAGGGCGATGTCGTCGGCGGCGTCGTCCGCGGTGATGACGTGCGCGACCTCGAGACCGGAGGGTGCTCCGCCGCCCAGGTCGACCAGCAGCGGGGACGTCGCACCTCGGAGGGCCTGCTCCATCGCCGCGGTCATCGAGGCCGAGGACGGTGCGGTCGACCAGGAGTCGCTCCCGCTCGGTGCGTACGGCAGGACGACCGGCACGCCGGCGTCCGCGGCGGCCTCGAGTGCGCCGGAGACGTGAGCACCGGACGAGGCGACGACGATGCCGGAGACGCCGCTGTCGACGAGTGCCTGGACGGCACGCTCCCCACCACCGGCGCTGCCGCCGTCGTTGCGCGTCACGATCTCGACGTCCGTGCCGCCCAGTGTGAGACGACGTTCCGCGACGAGGGCTCCCTGCGCGGCCTCGTCCCACTCGGAGCCCTCGCCGTCGCCGAGCGTCACCACGACGCCGATCTTCGTGCCGTCGGGGACGTGCGCGACGCGGATCGGGACCGGCACCGTGGCCGGCACGGCTTCGGCCGCGGGGGTGTTCCGGTCGATGACGAACACCACGACGGCCAGGACGGCCGCGATGACGAGCACCGCGATCGCGACGATGACGAGCGGTTGGCGAGGACGACGGGCGTCCTGCGTGTCGTCGACGGCGTGCGTCATCGTGCGTCCCCGATGGTGAAGGTGTACAGCGTGGTCGCGGTCGCGCCCTTCGGCACGTCCATCCGGAAGGCCGGCAGGGCCGTCGCTGCGTCGAGGGAGGCGCGGAACTGCTCCTGCTGCAGGAGGATGCCGGCGACGTCCTCCGCCCGGACGTTGGCATAGCCGGCGGCGTTCTGCGAGGCGAGGGCGAGCTGGTAGTCGGCGGAGTCGGACTTCGCCGCGCTCGTCGCCATCGCGCCGAGGATGCCGGAGCCGTTGACCTTGCGGTCGCCGAGGTCGAGCATCACGCGGTTGAGGTCGCCGGTCAGGAGCGTGCTCGCACCCTCGACGTCGCGGGTGGACGCCGTGGTGCTGGCGTTGATCCGCTCGAGGCTCTGCTTCGTCTGGGTGTCGACCGCGCTCGCGAGGGCGGCGTTCTCCCGTTCGAGCTTGCCCTTCTGCTCGTCGATCGTCCCCTTGGCTCCGGCTGTCACGTCCTTCGAGGTGGTGCGGAGACCGGCGATGGACTGGTCGAACGCTTTGATGACGGAGGCGTTGCTCGTGTTCGCCTGCTTCGAGACGTCGCGGACCTGCTGGTCGATGAGGGCGTCGATCTTCTTCGCAGTTGCTTCGTTCGCGTCGGCGAAGGCGTCCTTGACCTTCTGCGCCAGGGCTTCCTGGTCGGTCTTGACGGTGTCGAGCTTGCCCTTGAGTTCGTCACCTGCTGCGTTCGCACCGGCAGCAGCGTCCTTGAGCTGCTGCAGGGCGCCCGACACCGTGCCCTGACCGGTGGTCACACGATCCTGGAGTGCTGCGCGGGCGTCGTCGACGTCCCGCAGCGTCCGGCGCAACGTGTCGATGGCCGCGCCGAGGCCCTTCGAGGTGTCGTCGAGGTCGGTCTGCACGATGACGTCGTCCCATCGCACCGACTGGTCAGCCAAGCGGGCGTCCATCGGCTGCTGGAACGGGAACGGGGCGGAGAGCTCCCGGCCGTCGCCGTCATCGACGCACGGGGTGGTGGTCAGGTACGAGCGGAGTTCGTCCGCCTGCCGTTCGGACAGCCCGGGGAGTGTCGGCAGGACGTCCGGCCCGTCCGGGTTGGACGTCGGACTGACCAGTTCGCAGATGCGCTTCGCGAGCGCGGCGTTCTGCGCCTGCATCGACCCTGAGAGCCGGGAGTCTCCGACGTTGCCGATGACGTCCCGGGCGCCCTCTGCCTGGCTGTGCACCGCTCGGATCTGCTCGGTGACCGGGTTGACGCTCTGGCGTCCGTCGCGGACCAGCTCTTCGAGCCGCTGCAGTGCCAGGAGCGTGTCACCGTTGCCCGAACCGGAGTTCTGCTCCAGGTCGGCGAGGATCGTGTCGATGCCCGCGAGCTGTTGGTCGAGCCTGCCGTAGCTGTCGATGGCGTCCTGCGCGAGCTGCGGCTTCAACGAGTCGGCGAGCTTGTCGCCGGTGTCGACGAGGCCGGTCAGCGCCTGTGTGATCGTCGTCGAGGAAGCGAAGAGCGCGCAGGTCAGGGAGTTGCGCGCCGTCTCGACGGCGCACTTCTCCGCCGTCGGGTCGCTCGGCCCGACGGACGCCGCGAGCTGTGTGCTGACCTGCTGCTTGCAGGCCTCGCTCGCCTCGGCGTACCCGGCGAGCTGCGCCGAGACACGGAGGAGGTTGCCGTAGACGCTGGCGCCGCCCGTGGCCGGCTGCGGCTCCGCGGCGCAGCCGTTGCCGTCGATCGCCGGCGTCGGCACGGTGGCCGAGGTGTCGCCGAGCAGCGAGTCGAGGCTGGTGGTGGTCTCCTGCAGCTGCTGCAGGACCGTCGACTGGGTCGCACCGACCGTCGCCCCGAGGTCGGAGTTCAACGACCCGAGCTGCCCGGACAGCGACTTCATCGTGCTCGCCAGGGAGGTGCTGCTCTCCTTCAGCCGCTCGGCCGTGCGGACGCCGAGCGTCGCCGAGGTGGTCTCGAGGTTGGAGCGGACCTCGGTGATCGTGCTGCCCGCGCGCGCCAGGACCTCGTTCACCTGCGAGATGAGGTCGATCGTCCGGCGCTGCAGGGCGAGCTCCGAGTCGGTGTCGGACCCGAACGCCGCGTCCATCACGCCGGTGGAGGACAGGTCGGTGGAGACGCCCGGCTGTGCCGCGAGGTCGAACGACGGCGCGGCGAAGTCCTCGACGTTCGCGACGAGGTGCAGCGTGCTGCTCGCACCGGACGTCGGCGGCGCCAGCAGCCGACCCCACTGCACGACGGCGTCCCCGTCGCCGTTCGCGCTGACGACGCCGTCGGTCGCCGTGCCCGCGTCGGCGCTGTCGGTGACGACCCGGTTCGGCGCCGTCCCCGTCAGCACGGTCGAGGCGGCGATGCTGAAGGGTGCGCCGACGAGCGCCGGGGTCGTCCTGGAGGCGCCCGCCACGTCGTAGGTCAGGTTCCGTGACCGGACGGTCAGGTTCTCGACGGTCAGGTCGATCTCGACCCGGCCCGAGTAGCCCGCCAGGTCGGCGAGGTCGGTGCCGCTCTTCTTCGACGTCGTGTACTGCGTCGTGACGCGCAACGGGAGGTCCCGCGCTGCCTTCGCTGCCTCGTGCTGCGTGACGGAGGACGATGAGTCGTCCTTGCCCACGGAGATCGCGGTGTCGGAGATCGTGGTGATCGATCCGTCCGCGGCGAGACGCGTGTCGACGGTCTGCAGAACGCGGGACGGGTTCTCCACCGCCCGGTCGGATGAGGTGCACCCCGCCAGGACCATCGCAGCAGCACCCGCCATCGCGACCGCGGCGAGCGCGCGACCGTTCATCGTTCGAACCCCTGGATGCTGCGTGCGCAATGACATTGACGACCGTCCCCCTCAAGAACCGACAAGCGCCTTGATCCTAACGGGGCTGCACGGCGGAGGGACGACTGTCCACAGGCACCCGAGTCCCCCGTTCGGGCGACACGACCAACGGCGACGACCCGCGGGCCGTTCGGCGTGCAGTGCAGCGGTCAACGAGACCGGGCCACGCCGACTGCGCCAGAGCCCGGGCGAGGACCGTCCACTCAGGAAGGATCCGCCCGGCGGAAGCAGCGTCCTCAGTGCACCGTTGGCCCGAGCCGTGGATCACGGTCAGGCAGGGCCATCTTGTTCCGTCCGGTGAGGCACACGGAGCGCTGATGACCGATCCGCCGTGTAGCACGCCTCGCTCTCGGGAACGCGATGTGATCACCAGCTGCAGGCCCTCGTCACGGTTCCTCCGAGAAACCGAAGACGATCACTTCCTCGCGCAGACGAACAAGGGCCTCCCGGTACCGGAACGACGCTTCGCCGATCTGGAACCGAGTCGAGCCTCCTGCTTCGAGCTTCGCAGCGATCGCATCCTTGTTGTCTGCTGTCACCCCTCGACGGAGGATGAGCGGACCACACTCCTTCGTCATGATCGCCACCTGGTCGAATGAGGATCCGATTCCCTTGCCGGAAGTGCTCGATCCGATGTCTCCTTCGGCACCCGTCACGGTGCACGTGACGGAGATCACGTGCGCGCGGTCGTAGGCCTTCCATGCCCACGAACCGCCGAGGATCACCACGGTGACGAGCGCCATCGCGCTCAACATCAAGATGACCAGCACGTTCCCGCGGCGCCGTTGCGCTCCCACCCCTGGTGTCGTTCTGCGCTGGCCGCGTTGCTGTCCGATCATGGCGCCGACGAACCACCCCGCCAGGACGGACAAGAACCAGCCGGCTCTCGCAAGAGGGAAGTCCGTCAGCCCGGCCATGTCGAGAAGAGGAACGCCAACCGCAACGAGCATGAGCACGCCCAGGAGCCACCCGCGCCCGAATGCTGCGAACACGGCGCCGACGACGAACGGGAGCACGACGCTCGAAAGCGTCCGGTCGATCGGTGTGGCACCGCGCAGCGCAGCGGCAAGTGCCAGGGCGAGGAAGACAACCACGATTCCTGAGTTCCAGATCACCGTCGTCCGGGACATCGGCCTCAACTTGTGTCGACGCGGTCCGGGTTCAGTCATTGACCATCGATCTCGACGTCGTAGCGCTCACCGATTTCGACCTCGTCCGCCTTCTTCTCGGCCGCCTCGGTGGTCAGCCCTCCGCTCATCACGAGCGAGCCACAATCTGGCGAACGGTGCTCGACCTGGTTCGCGGACGTGCCGACTCCGGTCGACGATCGACTGAAGTGGCACCGGCGCAAGCCGCTGTCAACTTGCAACCGATCGTCGTTCTCTGCGCGCTGTCGTAGTTCTTGAAATCGTGGGTCCCAACAAGACGAGAAGCAGCACGAAGGCGAAGAGCGCGGAGACATCAGCGCCTCTTCGCGCCTCGAGTACGAAGAAATCTGAGATGCCCTCCGAGCACTGCGCTGCCGAAAGCACTCAGGATGTAGCTGGGGATGAGGAGCAGCCAAATCCCGCCGATCTGGCGACTGACGAACATGAGAGCAAGCATCGAGATCACCAGCACCGGTGTACCGATGCTGGCGCGGCAGAGACAGAAGACCCCTCCGATGAGAATCACCCCGCCAGCGGCACCGATCAGCGCGACGGGGAGAGCGCCGCCAACGCGATCGCCGACGGAAAGGACGGGGAAGATGACTGCCGTCAGCACCGAAACAGATCCCAACACGAGCGAACTTGGCTGCTGGAAAGTACCAGATTCAACCGTCCTACTCACTGTGCCGTTCCAATCCCGGACGCATCATGAACTGAGCCTCGTCACGGATCCTCCGAGAAACCGAAGACGATCACTTCCTCGCGCAGACGCACAAGAGCTTCCCTGTACCGGACCGAGGATTCGCCGATGTCGATCCGAGTCGAGCCTCGCGGCGATCGCCTTGTTGTCTGCTGTCACCCCTCGCCGGAGGATGAGCGGACCGCACTCCTTCGTCGTGATCGCGACCTGACCGAACGGCGATCCAATTTCCCTACCGGAAGTGCTCGACCCAACGTTTCCTCCAGCACCCGTCACCGGGTTCACGCTCGTCGGAAGTCCTTCACGAAGACAGCCTGGCGAATGGTGTTCAAGAACGGGTGCAGCCGGTACGAACCTGCACCGACATCGAACTTCCACGTCGTCCCGGGCGCGAACCCGTCAGCGATTGATTCTTTGTTGTCCCTCGTCACGCCCCAGCGCAACGTCAACGTCCCGCAGTCAGAAGTCTCGATCACGACCTGATTGGTCGACGAACCGATGCCCTTGACTGAGTGCGACGAACCAACGCCCGTTCGTGCGGAAAGCACTTCGCACGACACCTCGACCCGGTGGGAAGCGTCGTAGGCCTTCAACGTGATCGGACCGACGAAGATGACGAGCACTGGGACCAGGACCACCAGTACGAGGATCCCGATCGCGACGAAACGGTCACGTCGCTTCGAGCGCCTCGGCTTCGCACTGGCATCGGTCTTCGTGGATGCGGCCATGGTCATTCCCATCATCGTTCGGATCAGCGGCGGACTCAGTGCAGCGGAACTGTTGGTCCGCTCGCACCGGAGATCGCGCCGTTGATCCCGTCCTGCAGATAGTCTCCTGGATCCTTACCGACGAGGACGTCGTTCACCACGCTGCCCACCCCTCCCGCGACGTGGTCGACTACCCCATCGACCGCGGTGTTCCACCGGGCGACGTTCGGAGCCATGGCGTGATCGCCGATGTCGACGTGTCGTCCGGTAGGGAATCGAGGCTCGATGCCGAGCCGGTCCATGACTGCACCGCTCGCTCTGCCTGAGCCGAGGCTGAAGGCCGCTCCAGTACCGAAGCCGGTCGCCGCGTTCTGGATGTATCCGCCGACCGTCTGGTTCTTGCCGTTGAAGGCGTAGTCGGTCATGTTGGAAGCCGCACCGGATGTCCCGGCAGCGACCGCTGATCGTCCCGCCGACGAGAACACCGGCGTGACCGCACGTTGCACCGCCGTTCCGCCGAGATTGCCGGCAGCCGGCGCGAGCTTCGACAGCCCGAGGGCGGCACCTCCTCCGGCTGCCCCTCCCACTGCCCCGATCACCGTGTCGACTCCGGCTTTGCCCCAGTCGACAGAACCGGACTGCGCTTTCTGGCTCGCGACCGACACTCCGCCGGAGATCAGTGCGCCAGAAGCCGCCATGAGGGCGATGCCTGCCGGCCCGCCGACGCCCGTGAACATGAGAGCCACGCCGACGACCAACGCTGCCCCCGCGATCACGTACGCATGCTCATCCGCCCACGTCTTGAGCGAACCCTGGTGCGCATCCCGGTACGCCTGCAGGTCCTTGTCCGTCGCCGGCCGCAGCCCCAGCGGGTCGACCGCGTGCAGCGGGTCGTTCCCCGCGTACGAGTAGGGGTTTCCCGACCACCCAGCTCCGACGACCGGCGCGAGCGGGTCCGTCGAGAGGAAGCCCTTCGCCACGGGGTCGTACACCCGTGCCCCGAGCCACTCCATCCCCCCGATGCTCAGGCTTCCGCCCGGAGTCAGCCCGACACCGGACGGCAGCGCAGGTCCGCCGCCGATCCCGTTGGTCGATGCGAGGAGAGCCCAGGGATCGGTCGCATCTGTCGCACGCGCCCCGCGCCAGTTCGCTGCTGTCCAGCTCCCGTCGACGGCGAGGATCCCGCCCGGGGCCTCCAGCACCGGCGTCGCGCCGACCGAGGTCAGGACCGGGACATCCGCGGCGGTGTCCCACCAGGTGTCGACTCCTCCGACTTCCGCGACCTCACCGAGGGCGTCGGTCCACACGTCGAGTCGGCCGGTCTCGTCGTACAGCGGGTCCCGCTCGACGACACCGGCGAGGAATCCGAGGTCCGACCACGCGTACTCGGTGGTCGAACCGTCCGGAGCAGTCCGCCGGACGCGCCGTCCGAGTCCGTCGTGCACGTACTCGGTCCGCGCACCGTCAGCGCCGGTGGTGGCGACGAGTTGCCCGGCGGCGTCGTACTCGTGCCGGAGTTCGGCACCGTCGACGGTCTCGGCGACGAGGCGCCCGGCCGCGTCGTACCGCCAGGTCCGACCACGGCCGCTGTCGTCGAGGGCGCTGACGAGCTGCGCGGCGGCGTCGTGGACGTAGGTCCTGCGGCCGTCCGCGCCGGTGATCGCCGCGATGCGGTCGTCCTCGTCGTGGTCGATGCGGGTCGTCGTGCCGCCCTCCGGCGTGGTCACGGTGTGCTCGACGAGCGTCCCGCGCTCGTACGACCACGACTGGACGACGTCACCGGTCAAAGCCTGGACGACGCGCCCGAGGGCGTCCAGGGTGAACGTGGCGGGCGCGAGCCCTTCCCGCTCGACGCCGACGACGCGGCCGGCGGCGTCCCTGCGCCAGGTCGTGCGGTTGCCGTCGGGGTCCGTACGGGCAGCACGACGGCCGTCCACGTCGTGCTCCCACGACATCGCCCGCCCACCACGGCTCCGCCGGACGAGCAGCCCCCGCCGGTCGAAGCACAGCTCGTGCTCGATGTCCCGCCCGGGGCCACGCGTGTGGTCGGTGACGACGACGGTCCGTCGCGCCCTGTCGTGCGTGGTCTCCGCCACGAGGACGCCGTCCACCGAGAGCCGCTGTTCACGTCCTGCTGCGTCGTACGCCCACTCGACCACCCCGCCGTCGGGGTCCGTCTGCTGGATGCGACGGCCGGCGGCGTCGAGTCGTGCGGTGGTCGTCCTGCCCAGCGGGTCCGTGATGCCGATCAGCCGTCCGGCAGCGTCGTAGGCGTACCGGGTGACACCACCCACCGGGTCGGTCGCGCTGGTCACGCGCCCGTCGGCGTCGTACGCGTAGGCGGTCACTCCGCCCAGGCCGTTCTCGGCCTCGATGAGCTGACCCGCTGCGTCGTAGCGGAACCGACGTCGGCCGTGACGTGCGTCGTGGACGGAGACGAGCCTCCCGGCTGCGTCCCAGCGGTAGCGAGCCGTTCCGTCTCCCGGTGTGGTCCGCGCGACGACGCGCCCGACGACGTCGTACTCGATGCGCTCGACGTCACCCGTCGGCAGGGTCCGCGCGACGACCCGTGAGTCTGCGTCGTAGGTGATCGTCGTCCGGGCGCCGAGGTGGTCGGTGGCGGCCGACGGCCGGCCGCAGGCGTCGTACTCGTAGGTCGTCCGGCCACCGCTCGGTGACACGATGGCGCTGATCCGACCGCTCATGTCTCGCTCGATGCGGGTGAGGCCTCCCTCACCGTCCACCAGCTCGACCGGTCGGCCACACGCGTCGTACGTGACGAGTTCGGAACCGGTCTCGTCGGACGTCACCTCGACGGGGCGTCCGAACTCGTCGGACCGGACCGTGGTCGTCGCGAACGCGTCCGACAACGTGGAGATGCCGGTGGCCGGGTCGTCCGAGAACTCCTTGCGGACGCCGGTGGGGTCGGTGACGGCGCGCAGGTCGCCGTTGACCCCGTACTCCCGGCGCCACACTGCGCCGGTGGGGTCGACGACGGACTGGAGGCGCGACAAGGCGTCGTGCGCGAAGGTCCAGGATGCACCGCTCGGCAGGGTGACCTGCAGCGGGTTGGCCTGGTCGTCGTACGTCCGACGAGTGGTCCGTCCGAGCGCGTCGGTCGTGGAGGCGAGTTCGCCGTCCGGGCTGTAGGCGAGGACGGTCCGCGCACCGATCGGGTCGGTGACGGCGCTGACGCGCCCACCCGCGCTGTACTCGACCGACCACGTCGCGCCGTCGGGGTCTCGGCGAGCGACGACCTGACCGTCGGCTCCGTAGCGGTACTCCGTGCGGGCGCCGGTGGGGCTGATGGTCGCGACGGCGTGACCGGCGGCGTCCCGCTCGATCCGTGCGACGTCCCCGGCGGCGTTCGTCACGGCGACGAGCTCGCCCCACGCGTCGTGGTCGAGGCTGAGCGTGACACCGGTGGGGTCGACGACCCGTACGAGCAGGCCGCGGTCCCAGGTGAGTTCGGTCCGGCCGCCCATCGGGTCGGTGACGACCGCCGGGTCACGCTCGTCACCCTCGTACTCGTACGTGACGACGCTGCCGCTCTCCGTGACGACGGTCGTGACTCGGTCGGCGTCGTCGTAGCCGTACGTGAGGTCACCCCCGGTCGGCGTGACCGTCCTCGTACGGCGGCCCCGTGCGTCGTAGGCGTGCACGGTGACCGAACCGTCGCGTTCCGTCGCCGACACGAGGTTGCCGTGCTGGTCGTAGCTCATCGACTGTCGACGGTCGTCCGAGTCGATGACCCCGACGAGTCGACCCTTCGGGTCGGCGATCCAGGAGTCGGAACGCGTTCCGTCCTGGTCGGAGACCACGGTCACGCGGCCGGGGAGGTAGGCGAACCGGACCCGACGGCCGTGGGGGCTGGTCTGCTCGACGACACGACGCTGCGCGTCGTACACGTTGTCGACCTCGCGCACGCCGTCGGCACTCGTGACCGTCACGATGAGGTCGTCGTCGTCCCAGCCGTACGTCCTGGTCCCGTGCGGGGTCGCGGCCGAGACCAGACGCCCGCGGTCGTCGTACTCGTACTCCACCCGGCGCCCGTCGGAGGCCCGCAGGACGGCGACACGACCGTGGACGTACTCGACGTCCACGGAGCGACCGCGTTCGTGCCGGAGACGCACGACCGCACCGGCAGCGTCGCGTTCCACCGACACGGCGGTGCCGGGTCCGGCACTCTCGCCGACCCAGAGACCAGCCGGGGTGAAGTCGATGCGGCCACCCTCGTTGTCCCGTACGACCAGGAGCTCGCCCTCCGCCGCGAGCCACCGGTTCTCACCGACACCGCGCGCCCAACCGGTGCCGGACCGGGGGAAGCGGACGAGCCGGCCGTCGGCGCCGACGAAGGACGCGCCCTCGTCATCGAGGAGCAGCCGGGTCTCGAGGACGGACGCCCACCCGGGACCGAACACCCCGACGCGACGGTCGAGGGAGTTGTACATGCGCGAGATCCGGAGGGACGCGGCTGCACCGTCGAAGGAGAGATCGAGCTCCGGCTCGAGGAAGTTGCCGGTCGTCGTGTTGACCGGGTCCATCGAGTAGCCGGTCGTCGGCTGCGCGCCGTAGGCGGTGGGCGGGTCGATCTGCAGGTCGGTCCGGTTGGCCGAAACGCCCGCAGCCTGCAGGGCTGCGCCGAGCGCAGCGTCGGACACGGTCGAGACCGAGCCCTCGCCCCCGGCGGCGGCGAAGGCGTCGGCGATGGTCTTCGCCCAGGCGACGTCCTGGTCGTTGGCCGCCAGCCACCGCTCGAAGCCGGTGACGAGCCCGTCGGCGTTGATCGTGCCCCACGAGCAGCGGGACGCGAAGTCGGACAGCTTGCCGCGGAGCACCCCGGGCTTGCCGGACAACTCGGTGTTCAACGTCGCTGAGCCGGTCGCGAAGGACCGGAGGTCCTCGGGCTTCGCCGAGGACGTTCCCCCTCCTCCCGAGCCGGAGCCCGGTGACGGAGTCTGGCGCGGCTTCGGCTGCGCATCCGCAGAGGGGAAGGACGGAGCGTCCTCGTTCTCGATGTCGGGAGGGTTCCCCGTCCCGAAGAAGTCGTCCCGCCACTTCTCGAAGCCGTTGCGGTCTGCCTGCTGCTCTTCCCACTCGCGAGCCTTGCGGCGGCGTTCGCGTTCCTCCGCGGCAGCCTGCTTCATCTCGTCGACCCAACCCGCGACCGTGCGCATCATGTCCGAGATGGTGGAGGCATCACTCTTCGCGATGCTCGCGTTCGCGGTGAAGAGCTGCGAGAAGTGGCCGCGGAACTCCATCGAGGCCGTCGACACGTACGACTGGCGACTCCCGAGCTGGCCGTCGATCGCACTCGCCGCGCTGCGCATCGCGCTGGCGAGCGCGTCGGCGGTGGCGTTGTCGAACTCGATCGGATCGGTGTTGGCGTGCAGCTGTCCTGACACGGTTGTCGTCCCCCCGGAAGAAGTGGTGCTGGTCGTGATGGTCCGCGTCGGACGCGGGAACCCGGGCCGCCGATGCTCATCGGCGACCCGGGCGCTGCGTGTGTGGTGTTACGCGCCGCCACCCGCGGTGAAGATGTCCTGCGAGATCTTGTCGAGCTGCGTCCGGAGTTGCTCGAGCTCGGTCTTCGCCTTGTCGAGCGCAGCCTTGGTCTCCGGCCACGTCGAACCACGGAAGTTCGACGCCAGCGGGCCGTCCCACACGTTCGAGTCGGACAGGATGCGCCCCTGGGCGTCGAGCTGCGAGATCTGGTCCGTGAACCCACCGTTCACGATGGACTGGATCTGGCGGATGGCGGTCTTCGCCTGTTCGGTCGAAAGCACACGCGACATGGTGAACCCCTCTTCTCTTCGTACCTGCACCCCCGCGCAGAAGATCCCCCCGGAGGCTCTGACGCGCACCACCATACCCACCTGTCCACCCGTTCGTCACCGGTTGTGGACGACCGGCTCTTCCTCCACACCCCCGCCCGTTCACCCGCTGTCTCCACAGGGGAAACCTCGGGCGCTCGTGGCGCAGGGTGCTGGTGGCAGGATGTGGCCATGGACACCGAACCGCAGCTGGACGGCGACTCCGTCGCGAACGACCTCGACGACTTCGACGAGGTCGTGGAGGTCGAGCACGAGTCGCTGCCCTCGGACCGGTACTTCGACCGTGAGCTCAGCTGGCTCCGCTTCAACCAGCGCGTGCTCGAGCTCGGCGAGGACCGGACACAGCCGCTGCTCGAACGCGCGAACTTCCTCGCGATCTTCGCCTCGAACCTCGACGAGTTCTTCATGGTCCGCGTCGCCGGGCTGAAGCGCCGCATCGACACCGGCATCGCGGTCCCCACCAACGTCGGTCGGGCGCCGAGCGACGTCCTCCGCGACATCGCGATGAAGGCCCACGAGCTGCAGGAGCGCCACGCGAGGGCGTTCATCGGCTCGCTCAAGCCGGACCTCGACGCCGCCGGCATCCACGTCGAACACTGGTCGGACCTCGGCGAGGACGACCGCCTGCGCATGCGCGAGTACTTCAGCGAGCAGATCTTCCCGGTGCTCATGCCACTCGCGGTCGACCCGGCCCACCCGTTCCCGTACATCTCGGGTCTGTCGCTGAACCTCGCCGTCCGGGTGCGGAACCCGAAGTCGCAGCGGCAGGAGTTCGCGCGCCTCAAGGTGCCGCAGAACTACCCGCGGTTCATCAAGCTCCCGGACGACAACTCCGGCCGTCTGCGGTACATCCCGCTCGAGGACCTCATCGCGAACCACCTGCCCGATCTGTTCCCGGGCATGGAGGTGCTCGAGCACCACGTCTTCCGCATCACCCGCAACGAGGACGTCGAGATCGAGGAGGACGAGGCCGAGAACCTGATCCAGGCGCTCGAACGGGAACTGCTGCGCCGTCGCTTCGGTCCGCCCATCCGACTCGAGATCACCGAGGACATGGACCCGGTGACGCTCGACCTGCTGGTGCGCGAGCTCGACATCACCGAGCAGGAGGTCTACCGACTGCCGTCGCCGCTCGACCTCGGCGGCCTGTTCGAGATCGCGAAGCTCGCTCGCCCCGATCTGCACTACCCGCGGCACGTGCCGACGACGCCGGTGCAGTTCCAGCCGGGCGAGCCGAACACGAAGCCCGACCTCTTCCGGGCGATCGCCTCGCGCGACGTCCTGGTCCACCACCCGTACGAGTCCTTCGCGACGAGTGTGCAGGCGTTCCTCGAGCAGGCGGCCGCCGACCCGAACGTGCTCGCGATCAAGCAGACGCTCTACCGCACCTCCGGGGACTCTCCGATCGTCGAGGCGCTGATCGACGCGGCCGCTGCGGGCAAGCAGGTCCTCGCGCTGGTCGAGATCAAGGCACGCTTCGACGAGCAGAACAACATCACCTGGGCACGGAAGCTCGAGAAGGCCGGCGTGCACGTCGTCTACGGCCTGGTCGGGCTGAAGACCCACTCCAAGCTGGTGCTCGTCATCCGGCAGGAGGGCGGCACCCTCAAGCACTACAGCCACATCGGCACGGGCAACTACAACCCGAAGACCTCGCGCATCTACGAGGACATGGGCCTGTTCACCGCGGACGACACCGTCGGCAAGGACCTCACGCGCCTGTTCAACGAGCTGTCCGGGTACGCGATCGAGAAGAAGTTCAAGCGGCTCCTCGTCGCCCCGCTGCACCTGCGGAAGGGCCTGGTGAAGCGCATCCAGTCGGAGGCGCAGAACGCCCGCGACGGCAAGCCCTCGGGCATCCGCATCAAGGTCAACTCGATGGTCGACGAGCAGATCATCGACGCGCTGTACCTCGCGAGCCAGGCCGGGGTGCCGATCGACGTCTGGGTCCGTGGGATCTGCTCGCTCAAGCCCGGCCTCGAAGGCGTCAGCGAGACGATCCGGGTCCGCAGCGTGGTCGGCCGGTACCTCGAGCACTCGCGTGCGTTCGCGTTCCACAACGACGGCGACCCGATGGTCTTCATCGGCAGCGCCGACATGATGCACCGCAACCTCGACCGCCGTGTGGAGGCCCTGGTCCGGCTCACGACGCCGGCCCACATCAACGAGGTGCAGGAGATGTTCGACCTGGCCATGGCCGAGACGACGAGCTCCTGGCACCTCGAGTCGGACGGCGAGTGGACCCGACGCTCGACGGACGAGGACGGCAAGCCGCTCGCCGACGTGCAGAATGTGCTCATGCGGACGATCTCGGCACGGAAGCGCTCCACTCGGTGAGCGGTGGTCGGTCTGGTCCGGTCGTCGCCGCGGGCGCCGTGGTGTGGCGAGAGCAGGACGGTCAGCCGTTCGTCCTGCTGATCCACCGCGAGCACCACAAGGACGTCTCCTTCCCCAAGGGCAAGGTCGACCCGGGCGAGAGCGTGCCCGAGGCCGCGGTGCGTGAGATCGACGAGGAGACCGGGTACCGCGTGCACCTCGGCGCTCCGCTCGGGTTGGCCGAGTACGTGCTTCCGAGCGGGCGCGACAAGGTCGTGCACTACTGGTCGGCCCGGGTCTCCCGCAAGGAGTCCGAACGTGCAGGTGCCTTCCGTCCGAACGACGAGGTCGCCGCCGTCGAGTGGGTCGCGATCGACGATGCCCGCGGGCGGCTGACGTACGAGCGGGACGTCGAGATCCTGGAGCGCTTCGCCGAGCGCGCAGCGGCGAACGAGCACCACACGTTCGCCCTCATCGCGCTCCGGCACGCCAAGACCGTGCCGGGCTCGCACTGGGACGGCCCGGACGCCACCCGGCCCCTGCTGCCCGTCGGCCGGTCACAGGCGAAGTCGCTCGCAGCGCCCGTCGCCGCCTTCGGCCCGAAGAAGATCGTCAGCAGCACGGCCGCCCGGTGCCTCGCGACGGTCGAGCCCCTGTCCGCCAGGACGAAGCTCGGGGTGTCGGACACGCCGGACATCAGCCAGGACGCCTACGAGCACGGGACCGCTGACGTCTCGAGGGTCGTCCGCAAGCGCCTGGACAAGGCCAAGTCCGCGGTCCTCTGCTCGCACGGCCCGGTGCTGCCGGACATCGTCGCGCGGATCGCATCGGACACCGCCGACGACCACTCGCGGTTCGACCTGCGCCGGGCGGCGATGCTGTCGGTCGGTGACTTCGCCGTACTGCACATCGCCGGGCGCAAGCTCGTGGCGGTCGAGACGCACCGCAACGCAGTCAGCGCCTGACCGGGAGCGGTCGTCGCCGGCGGTGACCCTGGCCCGCTGGACCGCACCGCGCCTCCTGGCAGCGCCCAGCACGCGAACCCACCGAGGGTGCGCGAGCGCGTCCCCGCCAGCAGCGCCGCCGGGTGGGCAGCGTGCCCCGATCCTGCTCCCGGACGGCACGCGTGTCCGCCGACCCGCACCGGGTGAACCCCGCGTTCACCTCCCGTTCACCGGAGAGCGTCATCCCGGTCACCTCTCGTCCCTACAGTCACTCCCGGGTCAGCACCGGCCCCGGGACCACACAGCGGTCCCACTGCACTTACATTCCCGAAGGGACCCCTGTGAACATCAAGCGAATCGGCTCGGTCGCGGCAATCGCGATCGCCGGCGCCGTCGTGCTCTCCTCCTGCGCGGCGAACGAGGACAACGCGGGCAGCAACTCGTCGTCCTCCTCCTCCACGGGTGACATGTCGAGCCTCTCCGGCACCCTGACCGGCTCGGGCTCCTCCGCTCAGCAGACCGCCGAGGCCACCTGGGCCGCCGGCTTCCAGGAGCAGGCTTCCGGCGTCACGGTGAACTACACGCCCGACGGCTCCGGCGCGGGTCGCGAGAACTTCATGTCCGGTGCCGCTGACTTCGCCGGCTCCGACGCCGCGCTGAAGGACGAGGAGCTCTCCGGCGAGTTCAAGAACTGCGCCGCGGACTCCAAGGGCATCGACATCCCCGTCTACATCTCCCCGATCGCCATCGCCTACAAGGTCGACGGCGTCTCGGACCTGACCCTCGACGCGAAGAGCATCGCGGGCATCTTCTCGGGCAAGATCACCAAGTGGAACGACGACGAGATCGCCGCCCTCAACGACGGTGTCGACCTGCCCTCCTCGAACATCACGGTCGTCCACCGTTCGGACGACTCGGGCACCACGCAGAACTTCTCGGAGTACGTCGCGGCGAACGCCCCCGACGTGTGGACCGAGGAGCCGAGCCAGACCTTCCCGTTCCAGGTCGGCGACAGCGCGAAGGGCACCTCGGGTGTGGCCTCGGCCATGCAGGGCGCCTCGAACGCCATCACCTACATCGACGACTCCGGCGCCGGTGACCTCGACAAGGCGAAGCTCATGGTCGGAGACAAGGCCACCGAGCTCTCCGCCGAGGGTGCTGCCCAGGTCGTGGCCGACTCCGACGTGGCCTCGGGCCGCGAGGAGAACGACCTCGCCATCTCGATCGACCGCAAGGACACGGCTGAGGGAGCCTGGCCGCTCGTGCTCGTCTCCTACGCGATCGCGTGCCAGGAGTACGAGGACAAGGACAAGGCCGACCTCGTGAAGGCGTACCTCGGCTACGTCGTGTCCGAGGACGCGCAGAAGGCCGCCGCGACGGAGGCCAAGTCGGCCGCCCTGTCGTCCGAGCTGTCGGAGAAGGCCGCAGCCGCGGTCGCGTCCATCAAGTAAGTCCCGACAGCGCCCGGACGCCGGTCCCACCCACCTGACCGGCGTCCGGGCTCTCGTCCGTCCCGACGCGAGCTGCCACCGCGCCCGTCCGGACCCGCACGAACCATCTCTCCCCCGAACCCCTCGCGTTCACCCGGCGCGATCCTCCGACAGGAGCCCCATGACGACCGCACCGGTCCGAGACCAGGACACCGCCACCCCGTCGAAGCCCAAGGCCGTCGTGCGCATCGGCGATCGCGTGTTCTCCACCGCCTCCGTCGTGGCGGGCAGTCTCATCCTCTTCGTCCTCGCGCTCGTCGCGGCGTTCCTCGTGTGGCAGAGCATCCCCGCCTTCTCGGCGAAGGTCGGCGACCTGCCGAACGACGCGGCGAACTTCTGGGACTACGTCGGCCCGCTCGTCTTCGGCACCGTGTGGTCGGCGTTCCTGGCCCTCGTCATGGCCGTGCCGCTGTCGCTCGGAATCGCGCTCTTCATCTCGCACTACGCGCCCCGCCGCCTGGCGCCGGTGCTCGGGTACGTCATCGACCTGCTCGCCGCGGTCCCGTCGGTCGTCTACGGCCTCTGGGGCATCGTGGTCCTGGCACGCTTCGTCCGCCCGTTCTACGAGTTCCTGAACGAGCACTTCGGCTGGATCCCGCTGTTCTCCGGACAGGTCTCCGGGACCGGACGCACGATCCTCACCGCGTCGATCGTCCTCGCGGTCATGGCGATCCCGATCATGACCGCCGTCATGCGCGAGATCTTCCTGCAGGCGCCGACCCTCAACGAGGAGGCCGCGCTCG
Source organism: Curtobacterium sp. L6-1 (assembly GCF_018885305.1). Classification (NCBI taxonomy): domain Bacteria; kingdom Bacillati; phylum Actinomycetota; class Actinomycetes; order Micrococcales; family Microbacteriaceae; genus Curtobacterium; species Curtobacterium aetherium. The sequence continues at coordinate 3,271,982 of NZ_CP076544.1, read as the reverse complement.
CCCTCGGCGCGACGCGCTGGGAGATGATCCGGATGTCGGTCCTGCCGTTCGCCAAGTCCGGCATCGTGTCCGCGATCATGCTCGGGCTCGGCCGCGCACTCGGCGAGACGATGGCGATCGCGCTCGTCCTGTCGGTGTCGACCAACATCACCTTCAACCTGGTCGGGTCGCTCAACCCGTCGACCATCGCCGCGAACATCGCCCTGCAGTTCGCCGAGGCCTCCGGGACGGCACTCAACGCCCTGGTCGCCTCCGGCCTGATCCTCTTCGTCATCACCCTGGTCATCAACATGCTCGCGCGGTACATCGTCCGCAAGCGAGTCTCCTGACGGGAAAGGTCGCTCCCCCGATGTCCCTCGCACTCCGTCAGCCCGCCGGCAACGTCTTCGCCAGCGGGAAGCTCCACAAGTCCGTCCCGTGGCTGCTCCTCGTCGGCAGCTGGGTCGCCCTCGGCCTGGTGTTCGCCCTGCTCGCCGCCGGCGGCGCCACGAAGGACTTCAACATCGTGGCCGCGGTCTTCCTCGGCACGGTCCTGTTCGACGTCCTCATCGTCGTCGTCTCCCGCATCGTCGAGGGTGGGCGGAAGGCCGTCGACCGGTTGATCACCTCCCTGGTCGTCACCGCCTTCGTGATCGCCGTCCTGCCGCTGGTCTCGCTGCTCTACACGGTGCTCGCCAGGGGCCTGGCCCGCTTCGACGCCCAGTACTTCTCGTACTCGATGCGTGGAGTCATCTCGGAGGGCGGCGGCGCGGTCCACGCCCTCATCGGGACCCTGGAGATCACGCTCTTCGCGGCGCTCGTCAGCGTGCCGATCGGTCTCCTGACCTCCATCTACCTGGTCGAGTACGGCAGGGGCCCCCTCGCCCGGGGCATCACGTTCTTCGTCGACGTCATGACGGGCATCCCGTCGATCGTCGCCGGCCTCTTCGCCTACTCGCTCTTCGCGTTGATCCTCGGTCCGGGCTCGCGCTTCGGTCTGGTCGGTTCGATCGCTCTCGCGGTCCTGATGATCCCGATCGTCGTGCGCTCCACCGAGGAGGTCCTGAAGATCGTGCCGATGGAGCTCCGCGAGGCGTCGTACGCCCTGGGTGTGCCGAAGTGGCTCACGATCGTCAAGGTCGTCCTGCCGACCAGCCTCGCCGGCATCACGACGGGTGTCATGCTCTCGATCGCCCGCGTCATCGGCGAGACCGCTCCCCTGCTCGTCACCGCCGGGTTCACGTCGAGCATGAACTACGACCTGTTCAAGGACCCGATGATGACGCTGCCGGTGTTCGCGTACACGCAGTACTCGCAGCAGGGCGCCAACCCGGTGCCGTTCGTCGACCGGGCCTGGACGGCAGCGCTGCTCCTCATCCTCATCGTGATGCTGCTCAACCTGCTCGCCCGCTTCATCACCCGCCTCTTCGCCCCGAAGCTCCCGCGCTAGCGCGGGACACCCGGCGAGCACCCCTCCACCCGACTTCCCGCCCCAGCGGTTCGACCACCCAACCCAGAAGGATCCACGTGTCCAAGCGCATCGAGGTCGACGGCCTCAACGTCTACTACTCGAAGTTCAAGGCCGTCGAGGGCGTCGACATGACGATCGAGCCCCGCACCGTCACCGCCTTCATCGGCCCGTCCGGCTGCGGCAAGTCCACCTTCCTCCGCACCCTGAACCGCATGCACGAGGTCATCCCCGGGGCCTACGTCGAGGGCTCGGTGAAGATCGACGGCGACGACCTGTACGCCCCCGGCGTCGACCCGGTCATCGTGCGTCGTCAGGTCGGCATGGTCTTCCAGCGGCCCAATCCCTTCCCGACCATGTCCATCAAGGACAACGTCCTGGCCGGCGTGAAGCTCAACAACAAGCGCATCTCACGCTCCGAGGCCGACGACATCGTCGAGCGCTCCCTGCAGGGCGCCAACCTGTGGAACGAGGTCAAGGACCGCCTCGAGAAGCCCGGCATGGGCCTCTCCGGCGGGCAGCAGCAGCGTCTCTGCATCGCGCGCGCGATCGCCGTGCAGCCCGACGTGCTCCTCATGGACGAGCCGTGCTCCGCGCTCGACCCGATCTCGACCCTCGCCATCGAGGACCTCATCGAGGACCTGAAGAAGGAGTTCACGATCGTCATCGTGACCCACAACATGCAGCAGGCATCCCGCGTGAGCGACAAGACGGCGTTCTTCAACATCGCCGGCACCGGCCAGCCCGGTCACCTCATCGAGTACGCCGACACCGCGACGATCTTCTCCAACCCGTCCGTCAAGTCCACCGAGGACTACGTCTCGGGCCGCTTCGGATGATCAGCCGTCGGCCCGTCGCCTGACGGCCCCTGCCTGGAGGCCCGGTGCACGTCCGCCATGGACGGCACCGGGCCTCCGTCGTCCGTGGCGGCCAGGCCTCCCCCTGATCCGACGGACGACGCCCCCGTGACCGTGGTCACGGGGGCGTCGAGTGGGTGTGCGAGTGCCGGTCAGGCCTCGGAGGTCGGGACGGCCACGACCGGTTCGGACGTCGGCTGCTCCGAGCCGCCGCGCGGTTCGACCGTGATGCCGATCGTGTCGCCGGCGCCCATCGTGCCGTGCAGGACTGCCGAGCGGACTCCGCCGTCGACGTCGTTCATGAGGCCGGCGGCCGTGATGGTGCCGCCTGACTCCTGCGACCCGATGTACCAGAGCTCGTAGGTCTTGTCCTCGGGAGCTGCGTCGACGCCGTCGAGGATCACCGCGGACCGACCGAGCTGCCCGGACCACACGACCGTGGCCGTGCCACCGCCCTTGACCTTGGCCGTGCTGCGCTGGAAGTCCGGGGACGCGTAGATCTGGTCGAGGCCCGAGGCGGCCTGCGTGGTCGCCGGCCCCTGGCCGCTGCCGCCGTCGAGGGCGTTGCCGACGCCGAGGCCGACGCCGAGGAACACGACCGCTCCGGCCGCCGCGACACTGAGCAGCGCCGACGGACGCTGGAACCAGCGTGCGCGGGCCGTCGAAGCCGCGCGTCCCGATCCGGAACCGAGGTCGGTGACGGGCGCGACGTCCGGGACGGACGTGGGGCGGGCCTCCTGGACGGGCTCGGGAGCCGACGTCTCGGCGCGGTCGACGGCCGGGAGCTGCGGGGTCGTGGCGATCTTGGCCATCAGCGAGCTCTTCAACGACGCCGGGGGTTCGACCGGCGAGACGGCGAAGGCGAGGGCCAGCGCGGTCTCGCGGAGGGAGTCTGCCTCGACACGGAGCTCCGCGGAGTCCTCCAGTGCCCGCTCGACCGCGGCGCGCTCGTCATCGGTCAGGGCGTCGAGAGCGTGCGAGCCGGTCATCAGCTCGGGGTCGTCGTGACGGCCGTTCATGATGTCACCCCCATCTCGTCGCGGAGTCGGATCATCCCGTCACGGAGACGGGTCTTGACGGTGCCGATCGGCACCCCGAGTCGTTCGGCCATCTCACTGTGCGAGAAGCCGCCGTAGTAGGCGAGCTGCACAGCCTGGCGCTGGAACTCGGTGAGACGGGACAGTGCCCGGCTGACGCGTTCGTGTTCGAGTCGGATCTCGACCGACTCGGAGACGGAGTCGAAGTCCGTCTCGAAGTCGCGGATGCCGATCTTCGTGTCGCGGTCGCGGGAGGACTGCGATGCCCGCACCCGGTCGACGGCCCGGCGGTGTGCCATGGTCAGCACCCAGCTGGCGGCGCTGCCGCGGGCCTGGTCGAAGCGGGCGGCCTGCTGCCAGACCTCGAGGAACACCTCTTGTGTGACCTCTTCCGACTGCGCCCGGTCCTTGAGGAGCCGCGTCACGAGTCCGAGGACCCGGCCGGAGAGCTCGTCGTACAGGTCGGAGAACGCAGCCTGGTCGCCGTTCGCGACCCGGGTGAGCAGGTCGTCCGCCGACACCGGTTCCGGGGCGGCGGGAGTCCAACCATCCATGTCGCCTTCCACGAGAGTGAGCATTGCAGGTTTTCCTCCTTCCCGTGTGTACGGCGTCCTCCGCGCGCTGTGGACAGCGCGCTCGGCGACGGCGGTCGCGGTGGTCATCAGGGTGTCCCGTTCAGGTCGGGCCGCAGCGACGGTCGCTGCGCTGGTGGTGCAGAAGTACTGGTGACGAGGCCCCGTGCGACCCGCAGGGAATTGACCCGGGAGCGGGCCCGGGTCGTCCGGGGCCTCGTGTGACCGCCTCGCGACGGCCACAGTGATGATTCGGCACCCTCGCCCGGACGGATTGGGTGAGGATCGCTCCTGCTTCTCGACCGCGGTCACCGGGCCACGCCCGGTCACGGATCTGTCCACCGAGAGTGAACACCTGGGTACGAGCACGGATGCGTCTCGTACACTTGATCGTGCCGGGCCGCAGCAAGCCCCGGGCTCCAATATTCGCCGCTCCGAGCGGCCTCGCGCCGAGAGGCGCTTCTGCGGCCCGGTCTTTTCGTGTCCGGACGCGGCGCACGTCCCGCCGTGGGACATCCCGTGGCGGACGGCCTGGGATCAGTCCAGGCTCTCGTGGCGGGCAGTCCGCGGGATCAGTCCAGGCTCTCGCGGCGCCAGAGCGCCGCAGCGGCCGACAGGTCCTCCGCCAACTCCGCCAACCGGTAGGCACGGGTCGTCAGGGCGGAGGCCCGCTCCGCCGCCGTCAGGTCGGCGTCGTCCGCCACCGAGGTCGCGCCCGCAGCCGTGAGGCGCGCGAACGCGGCACCACGCTCGAGCGCCACCGCGAAGTCACCCGTGTACAAGCCGTGCAGGATCCGGTCGGACAGCGTGAGGATCTCTGCCGGTCCGGTCGGCTCCTCGGCACCCGCGACCGCCTGGTCGATCGTCCCGATGAGCGCCGTCCCGCGCTCGAACAGGTACGCGATCTCCTCCGGGTTCTGCCGGATGACCGTGCGAACCAGGTAGATGCGCCAGAGCGCTCCCGGCAGGGTGTGCGGACCGACCCGCGCCCAGAGCTCGGCGATCGCCTCGATGCCGTGCACGTCCGTGTAGGTGACCAGACGCTCGACGACCTGAGGGTCCGGGTCCTGGCGCACGCGGTGGAGCAGGGCGTTCGCGGTGTCGTGCGCGACGCGGTTCACCAGGGCCGGGTCCTCACCGCCCTGGAGCGCGGCGAACTCGGCATCGGTGAACTGGACGGGACGGTGGTGTTCGCGAGGCACCGCGACAGTGTAGGCGCTGCTCTCCCGATACCCTTGGTCGCGAGGGCCTCTAGCTCAGTTGGTAGAGCACCGGACTTTTAATCCGAGGGTCGTGGGTTCGAGCCCCACGGGGCCCACCCCGGTCACACCACCCACCCGACTCGTCATCCGAGGGCCGCGGGTTCGAGCCCCACGGGCCCCTACTCCCGTCAGCCCCCGTCACGCCCCACGTCCGGGGCACACCGCTGCGCGCACCGGACACCAGGCTCGGAGTGGGGGTACCCCGCGCATCCACCGTGTGATGTGGTGCTGACATGCCCAGCGCCACCATGGACTCCGCACAGCACGACGACGTCTCCACCCGCCTGCAGATCGTCGATGCGATGATCCGCGTGCTCCACGAACTGCCCCTGCACGAAGTCACGCCAGCCCGCGTCGCCGAGGAGGCGAACCTGGACCTCGGCACGATGACGTCCTCGTTCCCGAGCTGGGACGGTCTGCTCCTCGCCAGCATCGACCGCTGGAACGACGAGCGAACGACGCCCCTCATGCCGATCGCCCCCGAGCAGGGCACGATCCGCTTCCTCCGCGCCATCGTCATGAAGAACATCGAGAACCCGTCGCTGATGCGGTTCCTCACGGCGACGCTGAACATCGCCGCTTCGCCGAACCACCCCCTCGCGCCGATGCTGCACAGCCGCTGGCGTCGGTTCCAGGGCTTCGTGCAGCAGTCGCTCGCGCAGGACGTCGCCGTCGGCCGTGAACCGCACACGATGGAGCCGGCCCGCGGCGCCGAGCAGCTGATCGCCACGTACGAGGGCCTGCAGTTGCAGTCGATGGTCCGACCGGAGATGGACCTGCTCGAGTCGTTCGACCGCGCCGTCACCCGCCTGCGCGAGGGCTGGTCCCGCGCGTACGTGCCGCCGGTGTGGGACCTGTCGCACGCGAGCTAGCGCGCGGGGTACAAGTCCTCCCCACCTGATCCTCGGCCGCCGCACTGTCCACATGAGCACTTCGTTCAGCGGTCTGTTGGATTCACCTCGATATGGTCGTTCCTGGTTCCGCCCCCTGCGGGGCCACAGCACTGAACGCACCACACCGAACGGGGTACATCGTGATCGAGCCCATCGACGCCACGCAGACCAGCTCCACCGGTGACGCGCGCCGCCTCGTCGAGCTCGCCGCCGCCACCGGGACGACCATGAGCGACGAGCTCCTGCTCGACACGCTCCGCCGGAACGCGGCGGTCACCACGCGGCACATCCGCAACGACTTCGCCGAGGTCGCCACCGGCACCGCCGTGCTCGGGTACGTCGTCCGTCAGCGCAAGGACTTCCTCGCGCTGCGCGGTGACGACCCGGCGTGGGCGCAGGAGATCGGGCGCTACCCGAGTGAGTCGCTCGCGGTCGAGGCGCTGCGCATGCGCCGCGGCTGACACCCGTCACGCCCCGAGGCGCGACGGACGACGCGCACGGCACGACGACCCGCGGGGCACGACGCACGAGGCCCGACCCGAGGAACGCGACGCACGACGCAGCGTCACCCGCCCGGAGTGCGACTCCGGGTGGCCCTCACGGGACTCGACCCAGCGCTCCGGTGAGGCGCCTCCCGCGGCAGCTGGTCACGACCAGACGCGGCGGATCCCCCACGAGCCGGTCCAGGTCTCGTCGGCCTCGAGCCAGCGCAGACCCTCCCCGGAGTTGAGCGCGTCCGCCGGAGCGGTCATCGGCTCGACGGCGACCGCCAGCCCCTTGCCGTCCCCGCGGGGGAACTCGCGTGACGTGAAGACCTGCACGTACGGGAACGACTCGTCCTGCCACAGCTCGACCCCGTCGCCCTCCGGCCCGTGCAGCGTCGTGCGGCGGATGCCCTCGGCGTCCGGCGCGACGTCCGTGTAGGCCGTGTCGAGGTCCGCGTCGCCGGCCCGCCGTCCCTGGCGCAGGTCGACGTCGGTGCCCTCGACCGGCCGCGTGCCGTCGGGGATCTTCCGGTCGTCGACGGTGAACGCGGTGGCGGCGTCGAGCCGGATCGTCAGGTCCTCGGCCGGGGTGTCGCCGGCCCGCAGGTACGGGTGCGCCCCGACGGCGAACGGTGCCGGTCGGCCCGAGCGGTTCGTGATGGTGTGGGTGATCCGGATGCCGTCGTCGACGAGCTCGTGGTGCACCCGCGTCTCGAGGGTGAACGGCCAGCCGTGCTGCGGGTGGATCGTCGCCTGCTGCTCGACCGCTGACTCCGTCTGGCCGACGACACGGTAGGGCGCGAACCGCAGCAGCCCGTGCGAGGCGTTGCCGTACTTCGGCTCCGAGACGTCGAGCTGCTGCGTCTTCCCGTCGAGCTGCCAGGCACCTCCGGCGACGCGGTTCGGCCACGGCGCGAGCACGATGCCGTTCGCCCCAGCGGGTGCCTCGCTGGCCGGGAAGGGCTCGGTGAGGTCGAAGCCCGCGACCCGGAGCTCCCGGATGCCGGCCGCCACCTCGGTGACGACGGCCTCGACGACGCCGTCGGGTCCCGCGTGCCGCAGGTGGTACTGGCCGCCGGTGGGTGCCGCTGTGCTCATGGGTGCTGGTTCCTCTCCGATGTGCGGGTCGTGCCCGCTGGTCCGTCCGCGACGACGACCTGGACCCCGGCGGCCCGGATCGGGTCGACCGCGTCCGGGCTGACGCCCGCGGTGACGACGACGTCGACGTCCTGCAGCGTGCTCACCACGCCGATGTCGGCCCGGCCGAACTTCGACCCGTCCGCGACCACGACGGTACGCCTGCCCGCCGCCGCGAGGACCCGCTTGGCCTCGGTCTCGGGCAGGTTCACGTTCGTCAGTCCGTGGTCGACGTCCAGGCCGGTGCCGCCGAGGAACACCAGGTCGGCGGAGAGCATCGGCAGCACAGTGGCGTTGAACGGCGCCACGAGCGAGTGCTGCAGCGGCCGGAGCGTGCCCCCGGTGACGACGACCGTGAAGCGCGGGACGGCGCGTTCGAGGGCGAGCGCGGTCGTCAGGGAGTTCGTGACGACGGTGACGTCGACCAGGTCCTCGCGGGCGACGAGCGCCTCGGCGACGGCGGCAGGGGTGGTCCCGACGTCGAGCACGATGCACTGGCCGGAGCGCACGAGGTCGGCCGCGGCCCGGCCGATCGCAGCCTTGGCGGTGCTGTTCTCGACGGCGGTCTCCTCGAGCGGACGTTCGCGCGACCCGACCCCGAGGCGGACCGCGCCGCCGTGCACCCGACGGATGCGGGCCTCCCGGTCGAGGGCGGCGAGGTCCTGACGGACCGTCACCTCGCTCGTGCCGACGGCGGCGGCCAGGGCCGCCGTGCGGACCATGCCGGGCGCCCCGTCGACGAGCGCGACGATGCGGTCCTGCCGCAGCAGGGCCGGCAGGACGGGAGGCTCGTCATCGGTCACAGCCCGAGTTTCGTCTGCTTCCACTTGCTTTCGCAACCCTTCGTACCGGAGTACAGTGAGCCGGTGATCACGAAACGTGCGACGACGCTCGCGGACGGCCGCGACCTCTTCTACTTCGACGACGCGGACTCCACGCTCCCCGCCGAGCGGAGCATCGACGAGCGGGTGCTCGACCCCCGGCCGGAGACGGCGCGGATGCGGCAGGACGTCCTGACCGGTGAGTGGGTGTCCATCGCCAGCTCGCGGCAGAACCGTGTGTTCCTGCCGCCCGCCGACCAGGACCCGCTCGCGCCGCAGACGGCCGCGAACCCCTCTGAGATCCCGAGCCGCTACGACGTCGCCGTGTTCGAGAACCGGTCCCCGTCGTTCGGCCCGGTGCTCGAGGCCGACGACGCCCCCGAGTCGCTCGCGTCCCTGTCCGACGTCGGGCTGAACCGCCAGCTCCGGAGCGTCGGCCGCTGCGAGGTCGTGTGCTTCTCCCCCGAGACGAGCGGCTCCTTCGCGTCGATCTCCGAGTCGCGCGCCCGCACCGTCGTCGAGGCGTGGGCCGACCGGACCGCCGCGCTCTCCGCGATGCCCGGCATCCAGCAGGTGTTCCCCTTCGAGAACCGCGGCGAGGCCATCGGCGTCACGCTGCACCACCCACACGGGCAGATCTACGCCTACCCGTACGTCACGCCCCGGACGCAGCGCCTGCTCGCGTCGATCGAGCGCTTCGGCCCGGACCTGTTCGAGCAGCACCTCGCGAACGAGCGCGCGTCGGAGCGGGTCGTCCTCGCCGGCGAGCACTTCACCGCCTTCGTGCCGTTCGCCGCGCGCTGGCCGATCGAGGTCCACATGCTGCCGCACCGCCACGTACCGGACTTCGCGGGCCTGACCGACGCCGAGAAGGACGAACTCGCGCACATGCACCTGCGGCTGACGCGTGGCCTCGACGCGCTCTACGGCGACCCGACGCCCTACATCGCGGCGTGGCACCAGGCCCCCGTGCACACCGCGCGGGACACCGTGCGGCTGATGCTGCAGATCACCTCGCCGCGTCGTGCGGCGGACAAGTTGAAGTTCCTGGCCGGCAGTGAGGCCGCGATGGGCGCGTGGATCGGGGACCTGGTCCCCGAGAAGGCGGCCGAGTTCATCCGAGGAGGGATCGAACGAGCATGACGTTCCAGCAGGTCTACGGGTACGAGCCGGCGGTGCGGTACTCCGCCCCCGGTCGCGTCAACCTGATCGGCGAGCACACCGACTACAACGACGGGTACGTGCTGCCCTTCGCGATCGACCGGCGCACGACGGCCTCGATCGCTCCGCGCGAGGACCGCCTCCTCCGGGTCGCGTCCGCCTTCGAGCCGGACGCCGTCCACGAGCTCTCGCTCGACGCGCTGTCGCCCGAGGGCATGGACGGCTGGTCGTCGTACGTCTTCGGCATCGCCTGGGCACTCCGCGAGCAAGCCGGCGTCTCGCTCGACGGCCGGACCGGGTTCGACGTGTTCATCGACTCCGACGTCCCCGTCGGTGCCGGGCTCTCCTCGAGCGCGGCGATCGAGTGCGGCATCGCGCTCGCGCTGAGCGACCTGTGGGACCTCGGACTCGACCGCAAGGCGCTGGCCCGGGTCGGCCAGTACTCCGAGAACCACGCCGTCGGCGCACCGACCGGGATCATGGACCAGTCCGCCTCACTGCTCGGCGAGCAGGACGCGGTCGTGTTCCTCGACTGCCGCACGCTCGACACCGCCGTCGTCGACCTGGCGCTCGAGGCGAACGGCCTCGAGGTCCTCGTCATCGACACCCGCGTCGAACACGCCCACGCGACCGGCGGGTACAAGGCCCGCCGTGACTCGTGCGAGCGCGGCGCGCAGGTGCTGGGCGTCTCCGCCCTCCGCGACGTCACGGTCGAGGACCTGCCCCGCGCCCAGGAGCTGCTCGACGACGAGACCTTCCGTCGCGTCCGGCACATCGTGACCGAGGACCAGCGCGTCCTCGACACCGTCCGCACGCTCCGCGAACAGGGACCGCGCGCGATCGGCGACCTGCTCGTCGCCTCCCACGCGTCGATGCGCGACGACTTCGAGATCTCGGTGCCGGAGCTCGACCTCGCCGTCGAGACCGCGATGCAGCACGGCGCCGTGGGCGCCCGCATGACCGGTGGCGGCTTCGGCGGTGCCGCGATCGCGCTGGTCGACCTGGAGGCACGTGACACGATCGCCGCGGCCGTCACCGCCGCCTTCGCCGAGGCCGGGTACCGCGAGCCCACCGTGTTCACGGTGCACGCGGCGCAGGGCGCCCGGCGCGACTGACGCGCTGCGCGGTGCCCGGGGCCGGAGCCGATCCGTGCCTCCGGTCCGGGTGGACGGCGAGTGGCGTGCGAAAGCGACAGATCACCGTGCGCCGTCCACGGTGATCTGTCGCTTCCGCGCGGATGACAGGCGGCCAGCCCGCCAGCGGCTGCCGGCCGGGCGGCGGCCAGCCCGCCAGCGGTTGCCGACCGGGCGGCGGCCGGCCCGCTGGCATCCAGCCGGCTGCACCCGGCGCGACCGCTACCGCAGGTGCCGCTCGGCGGCCTCGACGACGTTCTTCATGAGCATCGCCCGGGTCATGGGCCCGACGCCTCCGGGCGTGGGCGACAGGAACCCGGCGACGGACGCGACCGCGGGGTCGACGTCCCCGCGGAGCTTCGCCTTGCCGGTCGACTCGTCGACGATGCGGCTGATGCCCACGTCGATGACCGCGGCACCCGGCTTGACCCAGTCCGGCTGCACGAGCCCGGCGACCCCCGCGGCAGCGACGATGATGTCGGCGCGACGGCACTCGGCCGCGACGTCCTCGGTCAGGGAGTGCGTCAGGGTGGCGGTGGCCTCGAGGCGGGTGAGCAGCAGGCCGAGCGGACGCCCGACCGTCAGACCCTGCCCGATGATCGTGACGTGCTGGCCCCGGATCGGGACGTCGTACGCCTCGAGCATCGCGACGATGCCGCGCGGGGTGCACGGCAGCGGGGCGTCGATCGTGCCGGCTCCACCGGGCACGGCGAGCACGAGCTCCCCGAGGTTCGTCGGGTGCAGACCGTCGGCGTCCTTCGCGGGGTTCATCAGCTCGAGCATCGGGATGGGGTCGATGCCCTGCGGCAGCGGGAGCTGCACGATGAACGCGGTAACCCGGGGGTCGTCGTTCATCTGCAGGATCGCGCCCCGGATGTCCGCGGCGCTGGCGGTCTCGGGCAGGTCGATGCGGACCGAGTCGAGCCCGATCTGCGCCGAGTCCTTGTGCTTGCCGGCGACGTACGACACGGAGCCCGCGTTCTGCCCGACCATGATCGTGCCGAGCCCGGGGCGGAACCCGTGGTCGTGCAGGCGGTCGATGCGGACCTTCAGGTCGTCGAGCGTGCGGGCGGCGAGGGCGGTGCCGTCGATGCGGACGGCACTGCCCTCACCCGCCCAGCGCGCGCGCGGCAGATCAGCCACGGCGCCGCTCACGCGTAGAGCGGGAACGCGTCGGTCAGGGCCTTCACCCGGGCCGAGAGCGCTGCGATGTCGGGGTTCGGCATGAGCGCCAGCGCGATGACGTCCGCCACCTCGGTGAACTCGGCGTCGCCGAACCCGCGGGTGGCGAGCGCCGACGTACCGATGCGGACACCCGAGGTGACCATCGGCGGCCGCGGGTCGAACGGCACGCTGTTGCGGTTCACGGTGATGCCGACCTCGTGCAGGAGGTCCTCGGCCTGCTTGCCGTCGACCTCGGACTCGCGCAGGTCGACGAGGACCAGGTGCACGTCGGTGCCACCGGTCAGGACGTCGATGCCGGCGGCCTTGGCGTCCGCCTGCGTCAGACGCGACGCGAGGGCCTTCGCGCCGCGGATGGTGCGCTCCTGGCGGTCCTTGAACTCCGGGGTGCCGGCGAGCAGGAACGCGGTGGCCTTCGCCGCGATGACGTGCATGAGCGGGCCGCCCTGCTGCCCCGGGAACACGGCCGAGTTCAGCTTCTTGAACAGCGTCTCGTCGTTGGACAGGATGATGCCCGAGCGGGGACCGGCGAGCGTCTTGTGCACCGTCGACGACACGACGTGCGCGTGCGGGACCGGCGACGGGTGCAGACCCGCGGCGACGAGACCGGCGAAGTGCGCCATGTCGACCCAGAGCTTCGCGCCGACCTCGTCCGCGATCTCGCGGAACTTCGCGAAGTCGAGCTGGCGGGGGTAGGCGGACCAGCCGGCGATGAGGACCTTCGGCTGGTGCTCGATCGCCTTGGCGCGGATGTCGTCGTAGTCGACCTCGAAGGTCTCCGGGTCGACGCCGTAGGAGACCGCGTTGTAGATGCGGCCGGAGAAGTTGAGCTTCATGCCGTGGGTCAGGTGCCCGCCGTGCGCGAGCTCGAGGCCGAGGATCGTGTCCCCGGCGGAGGCGATGGCGTGCAGGACCGCGGCGTTCGCCGTGGCGCCGGAGTGCGGCTGGACGTTCGCGTAGGCGGCACCGAACAGGGCCTTGGCGCGGTCGATGGCGAGCTGCTCGGCGACGTCGACGTACTCGCAGCCGCCGTAGTAGCGCTTGCCCGGGTAGCCCTCGGCGTACTTGTTCGTCAGGACGGAGCCCTGCGACTCGAGCACGGCACGCGGGACGAAGTTCTCGGACGCGATCATCTCGAGGTAGTCGCGCTGCCGTCCGAGCTCCTGCTGCAGGACGGCGGCGATCTCCGGGTCGACCTCGGAGAGCGGGGCGTTGAAGGTGTTCCGGGCGGTGTCGGACTGGACCGCGGCGGGGCTGAGATCGGTGATGGACACGGGACTCCTCGTTGTCTGGCCGCCGCGCACGCGAGCACGACGGGGTGGACGGGTGGGCGCGGCCCAGGCGTACGGCTGCGCTCCGTGTCAGGTGTCGCTCCCCGATGGTGACCCATCCAACGCCAGTCGCGACCCGTCGATCGTACCGAGGCCGCCGGTTCGTGTCACCCTTGTGTGCATGACCATGCTGAGTCCGGACGTCGACGAGCGGACCTCGGTGCGCGCCGACGTGCCGTGGACCACCGTGGTGTGGGACGACCCGGTCAACCTGATGTCGTACGTCACCTACGTCTTCGAGTCGTACTTCGGCTTCCCGCGTGCGAAGGCCGAGCGTCTCATGCACCAGGTCGACGCGGACGGTCGGGCGGTCGTCGCCACCGGCCACCGAGAGGAGATGGAGCGCCACGTCGAGGCGATGCACGGCTACGGCCTGCAGGCCACCGTCGACCGGGCGCCGGCAGCATGACCGGCGGCGTCGCGTGATCCCGTTCGTCCGCCGCGCGGACGGCGTGCACCTCGGGCTGGCCTCCGGCGAGCGCGCGGTCCTGACGTCCCTGGTCGAGCAGCTGCGCCAGGTCCTCGACCACGACCTGGCGACCGACCCGGTGGCGGTCCGCATGTTCCCGGACGCCTACCCCGAGGACGACGCGGCGAGCGCCGAGTTCCGCCGCTACACGCAGGACGACCTGCGCACGGCGAAGTCCGCGAACGCGACGGTCGTGCACGAGTGGCTCACCGGCACCCGCGAGGGTGCCCTGGCGGCGTCGGACCAGCAGGCGTGGCTCCGCAGCCTGACGGACCTGCGGCTCACGATCGCCGACCGCCTGGGGATCGTCGACCGCGAGACGGCCGACAACGGGCTGGACGGCGACGACGGCAGCGTCGGCCTGCGCGACGTCTACGACTGGCTCGGGTACGTGCAGGAGCACCTGGTCGTCACGATCTCGTCGCGCTGACGGCCGGGAGGCACGCCCCGCGTCCGCCCCGCGGCCCCGGCCCGCCGACTCCCCGTCCAGCCGGTGCCCCGTCCGCCGGTCCTCGGCCCGCCCGCTCAGCGCCCGAGCAGCTCCCGCCGGTGGGCCCGCGCCCAGTCGGCAAGCGACGTCGCCGGCGTACCGGCGATCCGCTCGACCTCGTCGGTGTGCTGGTCCACGCCGTCGAGGCCCCGCCGGGCGACGCGGCCGAACTGCTGCCGGAGCCCCTCGGCCTGCCACGCGGACATCCCGGTGAGCCGGAGCGCGCCGCCGAACACCCGGCTCGGCAGGTGCAGGTACCGCACGGTCCGCCCGAGACCGGTCGTGAGCTCCCGGGCCACCCCGCGGCCGTCGAGCAGCTCGGGCCCGGTCAGCACGGGCTCCGCGCCGTGGTGGACGCCGTCCCGCAGCACGGCGCTCGCGACCCGGGCGATGTCGGCGGTGTCGATCCACCCGATCACCCCGTCGCCCATCGTCTGCGGGAACACCCCGCGGCGGATCGCCGGGCCGGAGGACACCAGGTTCGTCATGAACCCGGACGGGTGCAGGATCGTCCACTCGAGGCCGCTGGCACGGACGGCGCGGTCGATGCGCCAGACGGCGGCGGCCCAGGGCATCGGCGAGTGCTCGGCCGCGTCCCCGCCGGACAGGTGCACGACCGCGCGGACACCGGCGGCCCGTGCGGCGTGGACCGCGACGATGCCGTGCTCGGCCTGGCGTTCGGTGGCGGCGGTCACGACGAACAGCTGGTCGACGCCGTCGAGCGCGGCGGTGAGCGCTGCCCCGTCGCCCAGGTCGGCGAGGCGGGCGTCGATGCCCCGGTCGCGGAACGCCCGGACCTGGTCGGGGCGGCGGACGACCGCGCGGACGTCCGCTCCCGCCGCGTGCAGCATCTCGACGGTCTTGCCGCCGACGTCGCCGGTCGCACCGGTCACGGCGATGGTGTCGGTCATGGTTCCTCCTGCTCGTCTCCGACCACCGGTCGGAGTATCAGTCTCCTGATACTCGACCGTACGCCCTACGATCGGACCGTGCCCCGGGAGTTCGCAGCGACGCGAGACGACGTCGACGCCATCGCCGCGTGGACCGTCATCCGGGCGGCCCGTGCACTCGCCCGACGCCTGGCGACGGAACTGGAACCCCTCGACCTCACCCCGGTGGAGTTCGGGGTCCTCGTGCAGCTCGCCGCGGCGGACGGCCTGAGCCAGGCGGAGCTCGCGCGCGCGGTCGGCGTCCGCCCCCAGAGCATGACGTCCCTCGTGACCGGGCTGCACGACCGCGGGCTCCTCGACCGCGGGACGGAACGCGGGCGCGGCCGTCAGTCGCGGATCCACCTCACCGGTGCCGGTCGCGACCTGCTCGGCCGCGCGTACCCGCTCGTCCACGCGAGCAACCGGTGGTTCGGCGACGACCCGGCGCAGAGCGACGCCCTCGTCGCGACCCTCCGGCCCCTGCTCGGCGACACCGCGGGGTCGGCGGACACCGTCCCCTGACCCGGCGGACCGGAGCGGACCGCGGATCGGACCACCTGCGTGATGCGCGGCGACCCGCCGGAACCGCACCGTGCCTCCCGTCCGGCCACGCGCGGATGCGCGCACGCCCCCGGTACCCTGATCCGGTGACCGACCCGACGCCCGAGAACCCCACGCACTGGACCCTCACGCTGGTCTGCGACGACCAGCCCGGGATCGTGCACGCCGTGTCCGGAGCGGTCGTCGCGGCCGAGGGGAACATCACCGAGTCGCAGCAGTTCTCGAGCGACGACACGAACACCTTCTTCATGCGCCTGCAGGTGATGGCGCCGGTCGACCGACAGACCTTCCAGGAGGCACTGGCCCCCGTCGTCGAGCGCTACCGGATGCGCGTGCAGCTCGACGTCGTCGGCCGCCCGATGCGCACGCTCGTGCTCGTGTCGAAGGCCGGGCACTGCCTCAACGACCTGCTCTACCGGCAGCGCGGCGGACAGCTGCCGATCGACGTGCCGCTCGTCCTCGCGAACCACCCCGACCTGGCCGAGCTGGCGTCGTTCTACTCGGTGCCGTTCGAACACCGACCGGTGTCCGACGCAGGGTCGAAGGCCGCGATGGAGCGCCGGATCCTCGAGGCCGTCGAGGAGCACGACATCGAGCTCGTCGTCCTCGCCCGGTACATGCAGATCCTCTCCCCCGAGCTCTGCGCGGCCCTCGCCGGTCGTGCCGTGAACATCCACCACTCGTTCCTGCCCGGCTTCAAGGGCGCGAACCCGTACCGGCAGGCGCACGCCCGCGGGGTGAAGCTCATCGGTGCGACGGCGCACTTCGTCACGAGCGACCTCGACGAGGGCCCGATCATCGAGCAGAACGTCGTCCGCGTCGACCACACGAAGGGCCCCGCCGAGCTGGTGTCGATCGGGCAGGACGAGGAGTCCCGCACCCTGACCCAGGCCGTCCGCTGGATCGCCGAGGACCGCGTGCTCCTCGACGGCGCCCGCACGATCATCTTCAAGTAGGCCCGGCGATGCGCGACGCTCCCCGCAGCCCGGTCGACCCGGGCGACGACCCCGTGCCCGCGTCGGCGTCCACGCCCCGTCGTCCAGCGGACGTCTGGACGGTCATCCGCTTCCTGGTGTGCGCGTTCGGCCTGCTGTCCCTGGCGTACTGGGGCTACCTGGCGTGGCCGTACCCGTTCCCGGCGGTGTTCTTCATCGTCGGCGCCCCGCTCTTCGCGGCCGTCGTCTGGTACCTCTTCCGGTCACCGCGCTCCCCGATCGAGACCGACGTCGTCGGGAAGACCGTCGTCGAGACCGCCCTCGTCGTCGCCGCTGGTGCCACCTGGATCTCGCTCGGCCACCCCGTCGTCGGGCTCGTCTTCGTCGTGGTCGCGGCGGTCAGCGGCGTGGTCGCGTTCCGGCGGGAGACCGCATGACCGACACGGGCCACGGGGCCGGTCGGGAGGCCCGGACCACGCTGGTGCGCGCCGCCCACCTGGTCGACGCGGCCGGGTCCGTCGAGGACGGGTGGGTGCTCGTCGGAGGCGACACGATCCTCCAGGTCGGGTCCGGAGCCGCACCCGCGGCGGAGGAGGTCGTCGACCTCGGCGACGCGATCCTGACGCCCGGGTTCGTCGACCTGCACGGGCACGGCGGCGCGACCGAGGCGTACGAGGACGCGTCCTTCGCCCGCGCCCTGGCCGTGCACCGCGCGCACGGCACCACCCGGTCGGTGCTGTCGCTCGTCGCGAACCCCGTCCCCGCACTCGTCGCGTCGCTGGCGCAGGTGCGGGCCGTCATGGCGACGGACCCGCTCGTGCTCGGCGTCCACCTAGAGGGGCCGTTCCTGTCCCCGCACAACAAGGGCGCCCACAACGAGGACCACCTCCTCGCGCCGACCCCGGCGGACGTCGACACCCTGCTCGAAGCCGGCGGGGGTGTCCTCCGGCAGATCACCATCGCGCCCGAGCTGCCGGGAGCGATCGACGCCGTCCGCCGGTTCGTCGCCGCCGGCGTCACGGTCGCGGTCGGGCACACCGTCGGGACCCTCGACCAGGCGCGTGCCGCGTTCGACGCCGGCGCCGCCGTCCTGACGCACGCGTTCAACGCGATGCCCGGGCTGCACCACCGTGCTCCGGGTCCGATCGGAGCGGCGGTCGGGGACGACCGGGTCACGCTCGAGCTCATCCTCGACGCCGTGCACGTGCACCCCCTCGTCGCCGAGACGCTGTTCCGCGCCGCCCCGGGTCGGGTCGCGCTCATCACCGACGCGATGGGTGCAGCGGGAGCAGCCGACGGCGAGTACCGCCTCGGCTCGCTCGACGTCACCGTGACCGACGGGGTAGCGCGCGTCGCCGGGACGGACACCATCGCGGGATCGACCCTGACGCAGGACGTCGCACTCCGGAACGCCGTGGCCCTCGCCGGGCGGACGCTGCCCGAGGCCGTGGCGGCGCTCACGAGCATCCCGGCTGCGGCGCTCGGGCTCGGGGACCGGCTCGGCCGACTCGCGCCGGGGTACGCGGCGGACCTCGTGGCGCTGTCGCTGGCGCTCGAGGTGCGGCGGGTGTGGGGCGGCGGGCGCGAGCTGCGCTGACGGCCGGCGGGACGCTACCGCCCTGCCGGGGTCCTCGCCGTCATGCCCACGGAGAGCAGCGGGACGACCCGTGCCGTCGCCGACCCCGGTTCGACCCCGTAGACGACGAGCTGCAGACCCGGCGCACCCTGGACGGCGAAGGAGTGTGCGTCGAACTCCAACCGTCCGACCTCGTCGTGCAGGAACTGCTTGAGGGTCGCGGTCTTCCGCTGGACGCGCTGTGCTCGCCACCGCTCCTCGAACTCCGGACTCCGCTCGCGCACCGACTCCACCACGCTCAACAGCCGGGGGTCGGCCTCGAACCCCGTCGTCGCCGCCCGGAGACTCGCCACGGTCGAGTCGGCGGTCCGTGCCCAGTCGACGTGGAAGCGCCGGGCCGCCGGCTCGAGGAAGGTCATCCGCACGAGGTTGTCGAGCTCACCGAACGGCGCGTACACCGCGCGGGCGAGCGCGTTCGCGGCGAGGACGTCGTGCGCCGGGTTGATGACGAACGCGGGCTGCGCGGACCAGGAGTCGAGGAGTTGCGCGAGCGCCGGTGTCACGGACGTCGCCGCAGCGTGCACCCGTGGCGGCGCGGTCAACCCGGCCAGGGTGAACAGGTGGTCGCGCTCGTCCCCCTCGAGCTCCAGCCCGGCTGCGATGCCCTCGAGCACCGCCGCACCCGGGCTGACCTCCCGTCCCTGCTCGAGACGCGTGTAGTAGTCGACGCTGAGGCCACCGAGCACGGCCACCTCCTCGCGCCGGAGCCCCGCCACGCGGCGGACGCCGCCAGCGGGCAACCCGAGCGCCTCCGGGGAGCAGCGCGCACGGACAGCACGGAGGTAGGCGGCGAGGCTGCGGTCGTGATCGGGCGGGGACACACGTCCACGGTAGGCGCAGATCGCCGCGTCTCCCTGGCCCTCGCGCACCCCGGGAGGACGCAGCCTGGGTCGGGGTCCGCGACGGCTCCAGGGTGGTGGACATGGACGAGGACACGACCACCACCACACATCCGTACGTCGGGCTCTGGGTCACGGCGGACGGCCGGATCCGCCACGAACTCCGTGCCGACGGGCGGTACGTCGAGGCCCGCGGCGACCGCGAAGCGGCGTACGTCGGGCGCTACGAGGTGTCCGGCGACCACGTCGATTACGTCGACGACACCGGTTTCACCGCGGACGGCGACTTCCGTGACGACGTCCTGCACCACGCCGGCATGGTGCTGCGCCGCCGCCGGGTCGTCCTGGTCACCGGTGCCTCGAGCGGGATCGGGCGGGCCACGGCGCTCCGCCTCGCCGCCGCCGGGCACCCCGTCGTGCTGGGCGCCCGACGGATCGACCGCCTCGACACCCTCGTGGCCGAGGTCGAGGCAGGCGGAGGGCAGGCGCTCGCGGTCCCCCTCGACGTGACCGACGCCGCCTCGGCCCGCCACTTCGCCGATGCCGCACTCGCGCGGTTCGGACGCATCGACGTGCTGGTCGCCAACGCCGGCGTCATGCCCCTGTCGCCCTTGGCAGCCGGCCTGGTCGACGAATGGGACCGGATGATCGACGTCAACGTGCGCGGTCTCCTGCACAGCATCGCCGCGACCCTGCCCACCATGCTCGCCCAGGGCACCGGTCACGTCGTGACCATCGCGTCCGTCGGCGCGTTCGAGGTCTCGCCGACGGCAGCCGTCTACTGCGGCACGAAGTACGCTGCCCGGGCCATCACGGAGGGCCTCCGGCAGGAGTCCCCGCGCTCCGTCCGCGTGACCACCGTGTCCCCCGGGGTGACGGACTCGGAACTCGCTTCGACGATCACCGACGCATCTGCCGCCGCCGCGATGGTGGCGTACCGCGCCGAGTCCGTCCCGGCCGACGCGATCGCCCGTGCGGTCGCCTACGCGGTGGACGAGCGGCCCGACGTCGACGTGAACGAGATCGTCGTACGTCCGGTGGGGCAGCGCTGAGCCTCCCGTCCCGGCGGGTGGTCGGTGCGCGGTTCCGTGACGGTTCGTGACGCGCGACCACGACGTGGCCGATGGCGGTGCATAGGCTCCCTGCACCGGCGGACCCACCGCCGCCACCCGGAGGAGCCCCGATGCCCGAGCAGTCCATCGCCGAACAGGTCGACACGTTCAACGAGGGGTTCACCGCCCAGATCGGTCCGGAGTTGAGCGCGGTGTTCGACCGGGAGCAGGCGGCCCTCCGTGCAGCGGGTGTGCCGAGCACCGCCGCCGGCGTGGGCGACACCGTCCCCGACACCGCGCTGCTGACGGCGACCGGCACCGACACGTCACTGGCCGCCGCGCTCGACGGCTCCCCCGCCGTCGTGGTGTTCTACCGCGGCACCTGGTGCCCGTACTGCAACCTGACGCTCCGCACCTACCAGCAGGACCTCCTGCCGGGGCTCACCGCCCGCGGGGTGCGACTCATCGCGATCTCACCGCAGACGCCCGAGGGCTCGGAGCAGGCGATCGCGAACGGCGAGCTGGCGTTCCCCGTCCTGTCGGACCCGGCGAACGCGCTTGCCGCACAGCTCGGCATCGTCACCGAGCCGGACGGGCCCGCACGGGAGGCCCACACGCAACTCGGCTTCGACGTCGCCGACAGCAACGCCGACCACACGGCGCAGATCCCGTTCCCGTCGGTGTTCGTCGTCGACGGCGACCGGGTGATCCGGTTCGCCGACGTGCACGTCGACTACACGACCCGCACCGAGGTCACGACGGTCCTCGACGCCGTCGACCGCGCGGCGCAGTAGCGGGGCGCACCGTCGGCGTCGACGGCGGACCCGCGGTCAGCCGACCTCAGCGGTCGATGGGGCGCCCGCGCTCGCCCGCGGCCCACGAGGTGTCCGCCGTGTCCCCGACCCGCAGCGAGAGCGTCCCGCCCCGGTTCACGAACGAGGCCGGCACCCACGAGCGGTCGAGCGCCCGCCCGTCGAGCCGGGCACCCTGCACGTACGGGTCGGTGCCCGAGGACCGGATGACGATCCGCTCCCCGCTCGCCCGACGGATGTCGACCGTGCGGAAGGTCGGGCTCCCGACGAGCATCTCGGCCCGTCCGGGCGTCTGCGGGAACAGCCCGACGGACGCGAAGACGTACCAGGCGCTCATCGTGCCGAGGTCGTCGTTGCCCGGCAGCCCGTCCGGACCGGTGCCGTACGCGTCGTCGACGACCCGGCGCACGGTCTCCTGCGTCTTCCACGGCTGCCCGAGCGCGTTGTACATCCACGGCGTGTGGATGTCGGGCTCGTTCGTCGGGTCGAACTTCGTCGCGTCGCCGCCGGTCACCGCCCAGTCCCCGGCGGCGTCGTGGAAGAACGCGTCGAGCCGGGCGACCGCCGCCGCGTCGCCACCGAGGGCGTCGGACAGTCCGTGCACGTCCTGCGGCACGAGCCACGTGTACTGCGCGCTGGTCCCCTGGGCGAAGCCGGTGCCGGTCGACGGCGTCCATCCGGGCGTCCACGACCCGTCGGCCTGCCGTGCGGCCTGGTACCCGACGGCAGCGTTGAACGTGTTCTTCCAGTACGCACCGCGGGCGGCGAACATCCGGGCGTCGGAGCGCAGGCCCATCGCACCGGCCCAGTACCCGAGGGCGCTGTCCGAGATCGAGTCCTCGAGGGTCTCCGCGGCACCGCCCCAGCACGAGCAGTCGTCGTTCGCCGCGAAGTGCCGCTGCAGGTACTCGTCGAGCGCCGGTCGCTGCGCCAGGCACTGCCCCGGGCAGCCGATGTCGCTCTCGGCGTCGGCGTTCTCGACCGTCGCCTGCTTCCGCAGCGACTGGTACGCGGCCCGCACGTCGAAGTTCCGGACCCCCATGGCGTACCAGGTGGCGAGGGTCGCGGCCGAGGGGTCGCCGGTCATCACGTGGGTGGGTGCGCCGAGGTGCAGCCACCGGTCCCACACGCCGCCGTTCTGCTCGGCGAACCGCAGCATCGACTGGGCCATGTCCCCGGCGACGTCCGGCCGGAGCAGTGCGAGCAACTGGATCTGCGCCCGGTACTGGTCCCATCCCGAGTACGTGCCGTAGACCGCCCGGTGCCCGCGGTCCATCCGGTGCACGCGCAGGTCCGGCCCGAGGTAGCGGCCGTCGCGGTCGTTCAGCGTGTTCGGCTGCATGAGCGCGTGGTACACCGACGTGTACAGCTGCGTGGTCCGGTCGGCGGTGCCGCCACCCACGCGGATCCGCGAGAGCTCGCGGTTCCAGGAGGCCCGTGTCGCCGCCGCCACGCTGGCGACGGTCGCGCGCTTCGTCACCTCCGCGTCGCGGTTCGCGACGGCGCCCGCGGCGCTGACGTACGAGATGCCGATCTTCGCGTGGACGGTCGCACCGCGACGCGCGTCGAACCCGATCCACGCGCCGGAGCCGCGTCCGGCACGGTCGGCGCCGGTCAGGTACCCCTCCCCACCAGAGGCGCGCGTGCCTCCCGGCTGGACGGTCCCGTCCTTCCAGGTGCCGGTGCTCGTGAACGGCTTGTCGAAGGTGGCCGTGAAGAACAGGCGGTAGTAGCTGCGGCGGTCGGGGTTCGTGGCGCCGCCGCCGTTGGCGCGGCGGCTGCAGAAACCACCGGTCAGCACGCTGCCGCTGACGGTGCGGGTGCGGGCGTCGACACGGGTGTCGGCGGCCTCGCTGCCGTTGATCGAGTTCGACGTGCGGAACAGCAGGTTCGCGTCCGCGCCCGCCGGGAAGGCGAAGGACCCGATGCCGGCGCGGGTGGTGACGGCGAGGTCGGTGCGGACGCCGTTGTCGAGCGTGACGCCGTAGCGGCCGGGGCTCGCGGACTCCTGGTCGTGCGAGTAGCCGGCAGCGTAGACGGCGTCGGTGCTGTCCGCCGACGGCGAGGTCGTGACCGGCGTCGTGACCGGCATGATCGGCACGTCGCCGGCGGCCCCGGGAGCACAGCCGGCGCCGTTGAGGTGCGTCAGGCTGAACCCGCGCAACCGGTCCACGTCGTACGAGTAGCCGTTCGCGACCGGGGTCGAGGTCTGGTCGCCCTTCGTCCCGGTGGGGCTCCACTGCAGCATCCCGAACGGGGCCGTGGCGCCGGGCCACGTGTTGCCGTCGCCGCTCGTGCCGATGAACGGGTCGACGGAGGCCGCCGGGTCCGACACGGTGCGGGAGGCCCGGGTCGCGCTGGCCTCGACGGCTGCGGACGCGGGGGTGGTCACCGCCACCGAGCCGAGCAGCGCGGCGATCGTGGCCACCGCGGCGAGCGGGACCGGACGGAGGAGCGGGCGACGGTGCACGCGAGATCGGTTCACGTTCGTGACGCTAGCCCCCTCGGACGGGGGACGTGCGGTCGGCCACCGAGCGGTCGGGCGCTGTTCACCGCTCGGTCGTCCCGCGGGTGGCCGGGGACCGCCGTCGGGCCGGTCCGGGGCCCTGGCCGCCCGGGCGTCCTCCTGCGAGGATGACGGCATGAGCGTCATGGTCTCCGTGTTCGATGCCCGCCGGACCCGCACGAGCGAGAAGTACACCGCGTTCCCCGCGGACGTGCTGCCGATGTTCGTCGCGGAGATGGACTGCGCGCTCGCCGAACCGGTGCGCGAGGCCCTGGTCCGGGCGGTGACCGACGGCGACACCGGCTACGTCGGGCACGGCCGGGCGCTGCCCGAGGCCTTCGCCGACTTCGCGGCCGGTCGGTGGGCCTGGGCGGTCGACCCCGACCTCGTCCGGACCACCACGGACGTGTCGGTGGCCGCGGTCGAGACGCTCCGCCGGGTGATCGAGCCCGGGGACCAGGTGGTCGTCATGCCGCCGGTCTACCCGCCGTTCTGGGAGTACGTGACCGAGGCCGGCGGCTCCGTGACCGAGGTGCCGCTGCTCGCACCCGAGGGCCCCGCCGACCCGTACGACACGACGAGCGGGTGGCGGATGGACCTGGACGGCGTCCGGCGGGCCTTCGCCGAGGGCGCGCGCACGGTGCTGCTCTGCAACCCGCACAACCCCCTCGGGCTCGTGCACGACCGCGAGGCCCTGGCTGCCCTCGCCCGGCTCGCCGCCGAGTGGGACGCGGTCGTGGTGTCGGACGAGATCCACGCACCGCTCGTGCACGCCGACGCGGTGTTCACGCCGTTCCTCGACTCCTGCCCGGAGGCCGCGGCCCTCGGTGTCGCCCTCACCAGCGCGAGCAAGGCGTGGAACCTGGCCGGGACGAAGTGCGCGCTCATGGTCGGGGCGTCCGACCGCGCCCGGGCGTGGTTCGACGGGATGCCGACCGAGGTCGTCGAGCGCACCGGCATCCTCGGGTACACCGCGAGCGTCGCCGCGTTCGCCGAGGGCGGCCCGTGGCTGGCGTCCCTGCTCGCCGAGCTCGCCGCCAACCGGCGGATCCTGGCCGAGGAGCTCGGGACCGCGCTGCCCGGGGCGGGCTACCGGCAGCCGCAGGCCTCGTACCTGGCGTGGCTCGACCTGCGCGCGCTGCCGTGGGGCGACGACCCGGCACCGCTCCTGGTCGACCGGGCGAAGGTGGCCCTGTCGAACGGGCGGGACTTCGGCCGGCAGGGCGTCGGGCACGCCCGGCTCAACTTCGGCTGCTCCGAGGAGACGTTGCGCGAGGGGCTCGCGCGCCTGGCCGCCGCCCGCTGACCGGACTCCGCGCGCCGGGGCCGGGCCGGGCCTCCCGTCAGTGTGAGACGTCCTGCGCTCGGCGAGACGGCCCCGTGAGTGCGAGACGCCCTGCGCTCGGCGAGACGCCGCCGTATCCGGCGGCGTCTCGGGCACATGGCGGCGTCTCGGGCAACGGGGGCGTCCCGCGGGAACGGGCGGGCCGCTACTCGAACCGCTGCCAGGACGGCTTGTTCGCGTACGTGTAGCGGTAGTAGTCGGCCAGTCGGAGACCGGCGGCCGCCTCCTCGTCGACGACGACCGTCGCGTGTTCGTGCAGCTGCAGCGCGGAGCCGGGGACGAAGGAGCTGAGCGGCCCCTCGACGGCGGCGGCGATCGCGTCGGCCTTCGCGGACCCCTGGGCGACGAGGACGAGCTCGCGGGCCTCGAGGATGGTGCCGAGCCCCTGGGTCATGCAGTGCGTCGGCACCTGGTCGGGCGAGTCGAAGAACCGGGCGTTCGCCTCGCGCGTCGACGGCGCGAGGGTCTTGATCCGGGTGCGGGACGCGAACGAGGACGTCGGCTCGTTGAACCCGATGTGCCCGTTCGCCCCGATGCCGAGGATCTGCACGTCGACCCCGCCGGCTGCCCGGATCGCGGCGTCGTACTCCTTGGCGGCGAACGCCAGGTCGCCCGCACGGCCGTCCGGCACTCTGACCCGCGAGGGGTCGAACCCGAGCGGCCCGACGACGTCGCGGGCGATGACGCTCGCGTACGACTCCGGGTGCTCGAGCGGGATGCCGACGTACTCGTCGAGGGCGAAGCCGCGCGCCTGCGCGAACGACAGCTCGCCGGCCTCGACGCGGCGGCGCAGGTCGGCGTAGATGCCCTCGGGGCTGGACCCCGTGGCGAGTCCGACCACCGCGGCGGGCTTCGTGGTGACGACCGACGCGATCTTGGCCGCGGCGACGCGACCGACCTCCGCCGGCGTGGGCAGGATGATGATCTCCACGTCGCCAGCCTACTGGTCATGACCAGTCGTGGACAGGGGTGCTCCCCCGCTGGTCGGGGCCGGTAGCGTGGCGGCATGCCCACCCCCGACTTCGTCCTGTCCCTGCGCGAGAAGGTCGGCACCGAACTGCTCTGGCTCACCGGTGTCACCGCGGTCGTCACGCGCGGCGAGGGTGACGACCGCGAGCTCCTCGTCGTCCGTCGCGCCGACAACGGTGCCCTGACCCCGGTCACCGGCATCGTCGACCCGGGCGAGGAACCGGCCGTCGCCGCCGAGCGCGAGGTCCTCGAGGAGGCCGACGTCGTCGCCGTCGCCGAGCGCCTGGCCTGGGTGCAGACGCTCGAGCCGATGACCTACCCGAACGGCGACCGCGCCCAGTACATGGACCTCGTCTTCGCCTGCCGCTGGGTGTCGGGCGACCCGTACCCGGCCGACGGCGAGAACACGGAGGCGTTCTGGGCCCCGGTCACGGACCTCCCGGACATGCCCGAGAACATGCGCCGACGGGTCGACGCGGCACTCGCCGACGAGGTCGCCGCGCGCTTCGAGCGCTGACCGACCGCCGCCGAATCAGGCCAGCGGAGCGGTCGCGACCGGGGCGCCGAGCAGGCGGAGCGCGACCGGTTCGCCCGCGGTCCGGCGGTCCCCGACCTCGTGCTGGACGGTCACGACGGTGTCGTCGTCGAGCCGGACCGTCGTGCGGCGGATCGACCCGAGGAAGCTCGACGCGACGACGGCACCGGTGACGCCCTCGGCGGCGAAGGCGACGTCCTCCGGGCGGACGTACGCGAGCACCGGGCCGTCCGCGGTGTCGGGGTCCAGCGCCGGGATCCGGAACCCGTAGACGAAGACGTCCCCGCCGCGGAGGTCCCCACGGAGCTTGTTCGACTGGCCGACGAAGTCCGCGGCGAAGGCGGACACCGGGTGCCGGTAGAGCTCCTCGGGCGTGCCGACCTGCTCGACGTCGCCGGCGTGCATCACGGCGATGCGGTCCGAGACGGCCAGCGCTTCCTCCTGGTCGTGGGTGACGAACACGGTCGTGATGCCGAGGTCGCTCTGGATCCGGCGGATCTCGTCGCGCAGGGACACCCGCACCTTGGCGTCGAGCGCCGACAGCGGCTCGTCGAGCAGCAGCACCCGGGGGCGGGTGACGAGCGCGCGGGCGAGGGCGACCCGCTGCTGCTGGCCGCCGGAGAGCTGGTGCGGCCAGCGGTCGGCGAACTCGGCGAGGTGCACCATGTCGAGCGCCTCGATGACCCGCTCCCGGCGCGCGGCAGCGAGCACCTTGCGCATCTCGAGGCCGAAGGCGACGTTCTGCCGCACGGTCATGTGCGGGAACAGCGAGTACTGCTGGAACACCATGCCGATGTCCCGCTTCTCGACGGGCACCGCGGCGACGTCGGCGCCGTCGATGCGGATCGAGCCGGAGTCGACGGCCTCGAGCCCGGCGAGCGCCCGGAGCGCGGTGGTCTTGCCGCAGCCGGACGGACCGAGCAGCGAGACGAACTCCCCCGGCTCGACGCGGAGCGACAGCCCGGCGAGCGCGCGGTGCGTGCCGTAGCGCTTCTCGACGGCCTCGAGCTCGACGGTCGCGCCCGCGGTGGACAGCGACGCGGGGGCAGCGGGAGCGGTGACGGTCATGCGGACTCCTCCGGGGTGCGCCGGCGGGAGGCCCCGACCCGGCCGATGACGACGAGCAGCAGGAACCCGAACAGGAGCGCGGCGAGCGAGAAGATCGCCGCCACGTACGGGTCGGTCTGCTGCACGAGCACGAGCGCGGTCTGGAACGTCGTGCGGGACAGGAACGCGGCGAGCGTGTACTCACCGAGGACGACCGTGACCGTCAGGAAGCACGCTGCGGTGATGCCGCGACGGAGGTTCGGAAGCAGGATCCGCCACGTGACCGTCCACCACGAGGCGCCGAGGGACCGGGCGGCCTCGGCCAGCACCGTGACGTCGACCGCGGTGAGAGCGGTGGCGATCGGCCGGAAGGCGAAGGGCAGGGACACGATGCCGATCGCGAACGCCAGGGTCCAGGCGTCCGAGCCGAGGACCTGCGCCACGACCTGGTACACGGGGACGAACCCGACGACGAGCACCACCACGGGGACGGTGATCGGGACGAGGCAGACGAACTCGAGCACGCGGCGCAGGCGGCGGTGGCGGAGCGCGGTGACGATCTGTGCGGGCAGCAGCACGAGCAGCACGATCGCCACGGTGATGACGGCGATGAGCAGGGACGCGCCCAGCCCGTCGAACACGGGCTGGTACGTGGCGGCGTTCGCGGGGTCGACGATCGCCGCGTAGTGGTCGAGGGTGAGCCCGCCGTCGGGGCCCTGCCGGAAGGTGAACTGCGCCAGGGCGACCAGCGGCACGGCGAAGACGAGCCCGACCACGGTGAGCACGACGACGGCGGTGGGCCGTGACGGGGCGACGCCGAAGCGGCCGACGCGGGTCGGGCCTCCCGGCCGGGGTGCCGCGGCCACGGGCCGCACCGACGTCACGGCGGTCACCGCTGCCACCGGGCGGCGCGACGCTGGAGCAGCGAGTAGGCGCCCATCACGACCGCCATGACCACGACCATGCCGAGGGCGAGGACCCCGGCGACGTGCTGCAGGCCGATGATCGTCTCGCTCGTGAGCTGCGTGCGGATCGTGAGCGGGACGATGCCGCCCTGCGCGATGAGGGCCGCGGCGGTCGCGAACGACGAGAACGCGTTCGCGAACAGGAGGAGCAGCGAGCCCCAGAACGCCGGCGCGAGCACGGGGAGGGCGATGCGCCGCCAGTAGGTCGCGCGTGAGGCACCGAGGGTCGCGGCGGCCTCACCCCACTGGGCCTTGACGCCCTCGAGGGCCGGCATGAAGGTGAGGACCATCAGGGGCACCTGGAAGGAGACGTACGGGATGACGAGTCCGGGCACGGTGTACAGGAACGCGCCCTCCGCGTTGAGGTCGAGGCCGAAGGCGGACACCAGCCAGGTGGTGACGAGGCCCTGGGCACCGATCGTGGCGATGAACGCGAACGCGAGCATCACGCCGCCGAACTGGGCGAGCACACCGGCTGCCGCGTCGACCCCCGAGCGGACGAGGCCGTCCGGGCGGAGCGCCGCGAGCGCCCAGCAGACCAGCGCCCCGAGCACGGCGCCGACGACGGCCGAGACCGCGGACAGCCCGAACGAGCCACCGAAGGCCCGGAGCACGGACGGGTCGGTGAACGCGGCGAGGTTCGCGAGGGTGAACGCCCCGTCACCGGTCGTGAACCCGCTGCCGACCGCGATCACGGCCGGCACCGCCAGGAACAGCAGGACGTAGGCGGCGAACGGGGTGAGGCCGAGCCAGGCCAGGTCCGGACGGCGTCGGGCGCGGGGTCCGGGGGTGCGGTCGGTGGTCGCACCGGCACCCGCCATGGCGACGGTGGGCGCCACCGCCACCGGTGCGGGTGCCGGCCCGGGTGCCGGTACGGGTGCCGGCCCGGGTGCCGGTACGGGCGCCGGTGCGGGGGCGGGTGCCGGTGCGGTGGTCACGTGCTCAGGACCCCATCGTGGCGGACCACTTCGCCGCGAGCACCTTCGCGGCGGCGGTCACCTGCTCGTCGGTGAGCTCGACCGCGTCCTTCGGGGCGCCGCCGGCCGCGTCGAGTGCCTTCTCGTCGACCGTGCCCGCCTGCTGCATGGCGTCGAGGGTCGCGGGGAAGGCGCCGGCCTGCAGGTACAGGTTCTGCGCCTCCGGGCTGGCGATGTACTCCTGCCACAGCCGGGCGGCGGCGGGGTGCGGGGCGTCCTTGCTGATCGCCTGCGCGTAGTACGAGGCGAGGGCCTGCCCCTCCGGCACGACCGTCTTCCAGTGCTGGTTCCCGCTCGCTCCCGCGGCCGGCCCCCAGGCGAGGTTGTTGTACGACCACTGGATGACGACGGGCGTCTCACCCGAGGCGACCGTGGCCTGCGTCGGCAGCACGTTCTGGAAGTTGCCGGCCTGCTTCAGCTCGCCGAAGTAGTCGACGCCCTTGGTGACGTCGTCCGCCGAGCCGCCGTTCTCCAGCGCCGCGAGGTAGACGGCGCTCGCGGCCTGGTTCGCCTGCGTCGGGTCGCCTGCGATCGAGACCTTGCCCTTGTAGGCCGAGCCGAGCAGGTCGTCCAGGTCCTCCGGGGCGGTGGAGACCCTCGTCGAGTCGTAGCCGATCGACATCAGCCCGGTGTAGTCGCGGGTCCAGAGCCCGTCGGCGTCCTTGAGGTGGTCCGGGATGTCCTGCCAGTTCGCGACCTTGTAGTCCGTGAACAGGTCGGTGTTCGCCTGCAGGACCGCGTTGCCGAGGTCGAGGACGTCGGGTGCCGTCGCCTGCCCCTCCTGCGACTTCACCGCGGCCACCTCGTCGGCGCTCGAACCGTTCGGGTTCGCCGAGCTCACCGTGATGCCGGGGTACTTCGCCTTGAAGCCGTCGATGATCTTGCCGTAGTTCGCCCACGTCGGCGGGAGCGCGATGACGTTGAGCTTGCCCTCCGCCTCCGCCGCCTTCACCAGCGCGTCCATGCCGCCGCCGCGCTCCGCACTCGTGGCGGTCCTCCAGGCGGTGTCGTCGGCGGTCGAGGCGGAGCTCGTCGCCGAGCAGCCGGCCAGGGTGACGATCGCGGTGGCGGCGAGCGCCAGTCCGGTGAGGGGACGCTTGCGCTGCACGGGGAGGCCTTCCGTCGTCGGGTGCGGCCCTGTCGGGCCGGTCCGGCGGGGAGCGCCGGTCGGGACGATCGTGGACGCGGCCGGTATCCGGGTCGTGCTGGGTCGGTGAACGGAGGCGGAACAGCGCGTGCGCCTGTACGGTTCCGCGGGTGCCGTGGCGGATGGGCTCAGGAGCGCGTCGGCCCGGTACCGCAGGCCTCCCCGGGCGGTCCTACGCGCCGAACTCGACCAGGACGCGCGGGATCTCGCCGAGCAGCTCGCTCGCCAGGTAGCCCATCGGCCCGACCTGCACGGCCAGCCGGTCCCCCGCGGCGGCGTGCACCTGGGTCGCCCACACCGTCGCCTGCGCCACGTCGGCACCGCGGGCGAGCAGTCCGGTGATCGCGCCCGAGAGCACGTCGCCGCTGCCGCTGGTGCCGAGCCCGCCGGCGCCGGTGCCCTTCGCCCAGGACCGTCCGTCCGGCGCCGCGACGACGCCACCGAGGGACACGACGGCACCGAAGCGCTCGGCGATCTCGGCCGCGTCCGTGTGGTCGTCGGTGGTGTCGTGACCGAGGAGCCGTTCGGCCTCGCCGCTGTTCGGTGTCATCACGAGTCGTCCGCGCAGGGGTGCGAGTTCCTCGACCAGGTCGGCTGCGACGCCGAGCGCGAAGGCGTCGAGCACGACGACGGTCTCGTCGCCCACGCGGCTGGCGAGGCCGGCGACGAGCGAGCGGCTGCCCTCGGGTTCGTCGAGGCCGGGGCCGACGAGCACCGCGTCCGCGCTGCCGAGGTCGTCCGTGAGGCCCTCGACCGCACCGACGGCGACGTGGCCGTCCTCGTCCTCGTCGAGCGGCTGCACGCCGGACTCGGGCAGGGCGACCGCGACGTGCAGGGCGACGCTCTCGGCCACCGCCAGGGTCAGGCGTCCGCCCCCGACGCGCAGGGCGGCGATCGCGGCGAGCATCGCGGCTCCTGGGGTCTTCGCGGCACCGCCCACGACGAGCACCTGGCCCCGGCCGTACTTGCTGCCGCCGGCGTCGGGGAGCGCCCACTCGCGGAGCAGGTTCGGGGTGACGGGGACTGGTTCAGACACGGGCGTCGTCCTTCCGGCCTTCGTGTTCGGTGACGTCGGCGTCCGGGTCCTCGTCGAGGTGTCCGGTGCCGGAGAACTCCTCGAGCGTCCACGGTCCGCCGGCGCGCTCGCGGCGGAGGCGGGTCAGCGAGGCGTTCGCGACGGTGTGGGTCGCGGCGAAGTCCATCAGCGCGGGTTCGTCGAGGTCGAGGCAGACGGCGATGACGAGCATGACGACGGCGTCGTGCGCGGCCACGAGCAGGCGGTCGGCGTCCTCGATGCGGTCCACGTCGGCGAGCAGGGAGCGGAGGCGCAACATGACGTCGACCCATGACTCGCCGCCCGCGGGCCGGTGGTAGTACTTGCCGAGCCACTGTCGGCGCTGCTCCTCGTCGGGGTGCAGGTTCGCCGAGCCGGTGCGGGTCAGGCGGTCGAGGACGCCGAGCTCCCGGTCGCGCAGCCGTTCGTCGACGCGGCGCGGTGGTTCGGCGAGCCCGCCCGCCTCGAGTGCGAGGCCGATCGTCTGCTGCGCGCGGCGGTACGGCGACACCCACAACGCGACGGGGACGTCGTCCACCCCGCGGTCGGCGAGCTCGGTGCCGAGCGCCCGCGACTGCTCCTCGCCCAGGGGGCTGAGCGGGACGTCGGCGTCGCGGTGGTCGACCTCGACCACGTCGGCCCCCTCGGCCTCGGCCCGGGCTGCTGCGACGTTCGCGGTGGACTCGCCGTGGCGGACGAGCCAGATCTCGGTGACGGACATGGGGGCGAGGCTAGCCGGGAGGCGCTGCACCGGTTCACGGGCGGGTGCGGCTCCGGCGGGCGGGACGCCGGTGCAGTGCGCAGACGCACAGACGCACAGACGCACAGACGCACAGCGCAGAGGCACCGCCCGTCCGAGGACGAGCGGTGCCCGGTGCGGTGACGGCTCAGCCGCGTGCTGCCCGACGACGACGGGCGACGACCGTCGTGCCGATGCCCGCGGCCAGCAGCACGCCGGCGATCCCGAGCGGGAGCGCCGGGTCGGTACCGGTGAACGCCAGCGTCCCGGGGGTGCGCCCACCGCCCACCACGGCGCCCGCGGTCGGGCTGTCGGACGGGGTCGGGCTGTCGGACGGGGTCGGGCCGGCCGGCGTCGTGCTCGGACCGGAGGGGGTGTCGGACGGCACGCCGGGCGTCGGGGTGTCGGTCGGGGCCGGCGGCGTCGGGGTGTCGGTGGGCGTCGGGGTCGGCGTCGGTGTCGGCGTGGGCGTCGGGGCGACGACGCGGATCGTGACCTCCGTGGTGTCGGCCGGACCGGTGCCGTTCGACGCGGTGATCGTCACCGTCGAGGTGCCCGGCGTGGTCGGGGTGCCCGAGACGACACCGGTCGTGCCGTCCAGCGTCAGGCCGTCCGGCAGCCCGCTCGCGGTGAAGGTCGGCGTGGGCGACCCGGTCGCGGTCACGGTGTAGCGGTAGGGCTCACCGGCGGTCGCCTCCGTCGGCGTCCCGGACGTGATGCTCGGTGCGACCTCCGGTGCGGGGGTCGGCGCCGGCGGGCACTCCTGGGCGGGGGTGATCGTGTTCGTGTCGAGCGTGACCGCTCCGGTGCGTGCGAGCAGGCGACCGGCGACCGTGGCGCTCGTGGTCGCGGTGACGGAGGCCTGGGCGAGGACCGTGCCCTGGAACTGTGCGCCGGTGCCGATGGTGGCGGAGCTGCCGACCTGCCAGAACACGTTGCACGAGCTCGCTCCACCGGTGATCGTGATCCGGGTACCGGACCCGATCGTCAGCGTCGAGGCCGCCTGGAACACCCACGTCGAGTCCGCGTCACCGGCGAGGGTCAGTGCGCCGTTGTCCGCGAGCTGGAGTGCGCCACCGCGGTAGACGCCGGGGCTGAGCGACAGCCCGTCCAGCTCGGTGTACCGGGTGGTCGTCGTCGGGGTGAGTGCCGCCGCCACGTCGTAGGCCGTCGTGGTGTCGCGTTGCGCCTGCGCGGCGTCGGCCGGCGTCCGGACACTGCCGGTGACCGACCCGTTCGGCGCTCCGCCGAAGCCGGTGATCGAGGTGCCGGGCGCGACGCCGAGGTCCCCGCGGACGACCGTGGGCCCGGTGTTCGTGACCGCGCTGGCACCGAGCACACCGTAGGTCGCGGCGGTGCCGAGCTTGACCGGACCGTCGATCTCGGTGGCGGCGGAGGCACCGGAGGACGACACGAGCAGGAGCGACGCGGCGAGCCCGAGTCCGACGCCTCCCGTCAGGACGGAACGGAGGAGCGGGGACGTGGCCATGGCGGCACCTGTCTGCGAGGGAGAGGCACTGGCGCTCGTCGACGACGTCCGCATGATCTCCGGTCTTCGGAGTATGCGCCACCTGAGGGCGGCTCAGTGGAATGTGCGCGAAACGCAGTGCCGCACCGACGGACTCCCAGCCGGAACGCCACAGGACGGGGGACAGACGCACGGGAGCGGCGCCGGACGGGTGCACCCAGAGCCCCGTCCGGCGCCGCGGTCAGCGCCCTCCCCCGCTACGCCCGACGGACCCGCAGGGTGGTGAGCTCGAACGGCCGCAGGGTCAGGACGACGGGCTCGCCGTCCTCCCACGAACCGTCGTCGAGCGGACGTTCGAGCAGGTCGACCCGGGTCACGCCGGCGACGTCGAACCCGAAGTCGACGCCGACGTCGGTGGCCCGCCCGCCGAGTGCCTCGTACAACCGCACGACCACGTCGCCGGACCGGTCCTCGGCGAGCTTGACGGCCTCGACGAACACCTGCGGCGACGACACCGTCACGAGCGGCTCGACGGCGGTGTCGCCCGGCACGGCCCGCACCGGCAGGTTGAGCCGGTACCCGGAGTCCGCCGCGTCGAGCACCGTGGCGCCGACCCGCAGCACCGTGCGGAAGACGTGGTGCCCCTGGTCGGCCGCGGGGTCGGGGAACATCGGCCCGCGCACGAGCGACTCGCGCACCTGCGTGGTCGTGCCGCCGTCGGCTCGGGTGCTCCGGGTGACGTCGTGCCCGTAGGTGGAGTCGTTGGCGATCGCGACCCCGAAGCCCGGCTCGGCGACGTGCACCCACCGGTGCGCGCTCGTCTCGAAGCGCGCGAAGTCCCACGAGGTGTTCTGGTGCGTCGGCCGGTCGATGTGCCCGAACTGGATCTCGCTCGAGGCCTGGTCGGCCTTGAGGTCGAGCGGGAACGCCAGCTTGAGGAGCTTCTGCTGTTCGTGCCAGTCCGCCTCGGTCTCGACGACGAGCTCCGGCTGGCCCGCGGTCGCCGTGTACCGGGTCGTGACGGTCGAGCTGCCGAAGGGGCGGACGACGACGAGCGCGTCCCCCTCGACCGTGACGCTCGTCGCGGCGAGCACCGACCCGTGCCGCTGGTAGGCGCGGTCGATGTCCCACGCCTCCCACTGGTTCGGGGTGTCGCGGAACACCGTGTACTCGGCCGCCGCAGCGCCCGGGGCGATCGCGTCGCGCCCGCTCGCGCGGTCGACGAACGAGACGACGTGCCCGGCCGCGTCGATCGTGGCGACGACCACGCCGGTGTCGATGACGAACCGGTCGCCGTCCCGGACGGGAGGCACGGCCCGCGCCGCGTCGACCGGCTCGGCCCCCAGCGCGGTGACGCCGTCGGCTGCCACCGGGGACGCGTTGAACCGCACCAGCGAGGCGGGGGCGGCCGGGCCTCCCGGACCGTCGGTCGGCTGCTGCGCGCCGGCGGCGAGCGCCGTCGTCGCGGTGCCGATGAGGTCCTCGAGGACCCCGGCGACGCGAGCGTACTCGGCCTCGGCGTTCTCGTAGACCCACGCGATGGACGACCCGGGCAGGATGTCGTGGAACTGCTGGAGCAGGACCGTGTGCCAGGCGGACTCGAGTGCGTCGTACGGGTACGCCTGCCCGAGCCGGACCGCTGCCGTGGACGCCCAGAGCTCGGCCTCGCGGAGCAGGTGCTCGGAGCGGCGGTTGCCCTGCTTCGTGCGGATCTGCGACGTGTACGTGCCGCGGTGGAACTCGAGGTACATCTCGCCGGACCACACACCGGGCGTGGGCAGGGCGCGCTCGAGCTCCTCGAAGACCTGCGCCGGGGTGCCGAGCTCGACGCGGGGCGAGCCGTCGAGGTCGTGCTGGCGTCGGGCGGCCGCGACCATCTCGCGGGTGGGACCGCCGCCGCCGTCACCGAAGCCGTAGAGCAGCATCGAGGTGTTCGCGACGCCGCGCTCCTTGTTGTTCCGCTCGCCGCGGTGCAGGTCGGCGGGTGAGACGTCGGAGTTGTAGGTGTCCGCCGGGGGCAGGTGGGTGAGGACCCGGGAGCCGTCGATCCCCTCCCACAGGAACGAGGTGTGCGGGATGACGTTCGTCTCGTTCCACGACGGCTTCTGCGTGACGAACCACTTCGAGCCCGCGGCACGGACGATCTGCGGCAGGGCGCCGGTGTAGCCGAACGAGTCGGGGAGCCAGGCCTCGGGGGTGTCGACGCCGAACTCCTCGAGGAAGAAGCGCTTGCCGGCGACGAACTGGCGGGCCAGGGCTTCGCCGCCGGGCAGGTTCGTGTCGGACTCGACCCACATGCCGCCGACCGGGATCCACCGGCCCTCGGCGACGCGCTCGGTGATGCGGGCGAACACCTTCGGGTACTCGTCCCGCATCCACGCGTACTGCTGCGCCGACGAGCACGCGAAGGTGAAGTCGGGGTCGCGGTCCATCAGGTCGAGCACGTTCGAGAACGTCCGGGCGCACTTGCGCTTCGTCTCGCGCACCGGCCAGAGCCACGCCGAGTCGATGTGCGCGTGCCCGACGGCGATCGCCCGGTGTGCCGAGCCGCTGGCGGGGACGCTGAGCGCCTCGGCCAGGACCGCGCGGGCGTCGGCGGCGGTCCCGGCGACGTCGTCGGGGTCGAGCGCGTCGGCGGCCCGTTCGAGCACGCGCAGGACGTCGGCGCCGCGGGTGCCGTCGGTGGGCAGCTCGGCCATGAGCCCGCGGAGCACCCAGAGGTCCTGCTGCAGCTCCCACACGGTGTCGTCGCGTTCGACGACCTCGAGCGCCCGGAGCCGGTAGATCGGGGTGTCGCCGGCGGTGTGCTTCGAGCCGAGCGGGGTGGCGCCCTGGAAGTCGTCGCCGCCGATGTCCGGGTTCGCGCCCGCCTCGACGTAGAGCTCGAACGACTCCCCCGGTCCGACCTGCAGCGGCACGCTGTCGTTGAGCGGCTCGATGGCCTTGATGGTGGAGCCGTCCGGACGCCAGGCGAGCCCCTCCGCCTGGAACCCGGCCTGGCGCTTGCTGAAGCCGAGGTCGACGTGGAGCTCGGCGGTCGTGCCGTCCGCGGTGCCGAAGTCGGCGGGGACGGTGCCGGTGACCCGGAACCAGGTCGTGCCCCACGGCCGGGCGCCCCACGGGTCGCCGACGGTGAACGGGGTGTAGGTCTGCTGCACGGCCTCGGCGAAGGGGACGGGTTCGTCGGGGACCTGCCAGGCCTCGATCGTCACCGGCGACGCCCGGCGGTGGACGTTCGGGTCGACGCGGTCCCGGACGAGTCGTGCGATCCGGGCCTCGACGAGCGGTTCGTCCTGGTGCATGTGGTGGTTCCTTTCGAGTGGCGTGCGGAGGTGCGGTGTCAGCCCTTGATGCCGCCGGCGAGGGCGTTGCCGCCGCCCAACCCGCGGGACACGATGACGTAGAGGGCGATGACGGGCACGGAGTAGATGATCGAGAACGCGGCGAGCTGCCCGTAGGCCACGGCCCCGTACTGCCCGAAGAAGTTGAAGATGCTCACCGCGGCGGGCACCTTGTCGGGCGAGAGGAGCAGGACGAAGGGGACGAAGAAGTTCCCCCAGGCCTGGATGAACACGAAGATGAACACGACCGCGATGCCGGGGCGCATGAGCGGGATGACGATCCGGGTCAGCGTGGTGAACATCGAGGCGCCGTCGGTCCAGGCTGCTTCCTCGAGCGAGATCGGCACCGAGTCCATGAAGTTCTTCGCCATCCAGATCGCCATCGGCAGGCTCGTGGCGGCGAGGAAGAAGATGCAGCCCCAGACGTTGTCGATGATGTTCAGCGACACGAACAGGCTGTAGACGGGCACCATCATCGCGGTGATCGGCAGGCCGGTGCCGAACAGCACGCTGTACAGGAACGGCTTGTTGACCCGCATCTTGTAGCGGGACAGCGGGTACGCGGCGAGGATCGCGACGACGACGGTCAGGACCGCGGTGCCGCCGGACAGCAGCAGGCTGTTGCCGAGCGGGATGAACGACAGTTCGGGCGTCAGCACGGTCGTGAAGTTGTCGAGCGTGAACCGCGACGGCAGCTTCACCGACAGGGACGCCTGCGGGTCGAGCGAGGCGAACACGAGCCAGAGCAGCGGCACGGCGAAGCACAGCGCGATCACGAGCAGCACGGTGTTCGAGACCCAGCGCATCACCCGGCCGCGGGGCGACGTCATGTGCATCGATCCGGGCGCGGTGAGCGTGCGGGTCGAGGTCGTGTCGGGGCGAGCGGTCGTCGTGGCCATCTCAGTCCACCTCCGGCTTGAGTGCCCGGATGTAGATGATCGAGAAGACCGCCCCCACCACGAGCAGGATGGTCGCGATCGCGGTGCCGAACCCGAGCTGCGAGAACTTGAACGCCTCCTGGTACGCCAGGATCGGCAGGGTCGACGAGTTCGTGCCGGGGCCGCCGGCCGTCATCACGTAGATGAGCGTGAAGACCGACAGGGTCTGCAGCGTCGTCAGCATGAGGTTCGTCGAGATGCTCCGTCGGATGACGGGGAGCGTGATGTAGACGAGGCGCTGCCACCCGGTCGCGCCGTCGACCTCGGCGGACTCGGTGATCTCCTCGGGGACCTCCTGCACGGCGGCGGAGTACACGAGCATCGAGAACGCGGTGCCGCGCCAGATGTTCGCGAGGATGACGGCGAGCATCGGGTACGCGTACAGCCAGTTCGGTCCGCTGATCCCCACCGCGGCGAGGATCGTGTTGAGCGTCCCCTCGTCGTTGAAGAAGGCGTAGGCGGCGAACGAGGCCACGATCTCGGGCAGGACCCACGCGGCGACGACGAACGTGCCGACGACCGCCCGGACCGCCTTGTTCGCGCTGCGCATGAGGAGCGCCAGCCCGAGCCCGAGCACGTTCTGCCCGACGACGGCCGAGGCCAGCAGGAAGACGATGGTCAGGACGACGGACTTCGGGAAGTCCTTGTCCTGGAACAGGTCGACGTAGTTCTGCAGGCCGATGAACTGCTGGTCGGCAGCGCCGGCGCCGGTCAGGGCCGAGTTCGTGAACGACCCGTAGAACGACGAGATGACGGG
This sequence comes from Curtobacterium sp. L6-1, assembly GCF_018885305.1. Taxonomy (NCBI): domain Bacteria; kingdom Bacillati; phylum Actinomycetota; class Actinomycetes; order Micrococcales; family Microbacteriaceae; genus Curtobacterium; species Curtobacterium aetherium. The sequence continues at coordinate 3,233,153 of NZ_CP076544.1, read as the reverse complement.
GCCGAGCAGGAACACCACGAGGAGGACGACGGCCGGCAGGAGCGGGGCGGCCCGGCCGACGTTCCGCAGCGGCTTCCGCTTGCGGGGGACGGGTGGGTCGGTGCGCTTCGGCGCACCGGGCGCCGGGACCACCGGCGCGAGGGGAGTGCTGGTCATGCTGGGTGCCTTCCAGAGCAGCTCACGGGTGACGTGCGGGTGGACGGGAGGCGCGGTGCGGTCCGGCACCGCGCCTCCCGTCCGTCAGCGGGACCCGTCGACGGGCCCCGCCGGCGGGGACGGGGAGACCCGTCAGCCGACGTCGACCGTCTTGTCCTCGCCGACGATGCCGACCACGGCGTCGTCGTAGGTGGCGGCCGCCTCCTCCGGCGTCTGCTGCCCGGTCATCACCGACTCCATGGCGACCTGGATCGCGTTCGAGATCTGCGAGTAGTCGCTCGTCGCGGGGCGGAAGTGGGTGTTCTCGACCAGGCCGGAGAAGAACTCGAACGTCGGGTTCGCGCCGGTGTACTCCGGGTCCTCGGCGACGTCCTTGCGCACGGCGATCTGGCTGTTCTCCGAGTCGTACTTCAGCGAGCCCTCCTTGTCGAGGAACATCGAGATGAAGTCGAACGCGGCCTGCGGGTTCTTCGACTTCGACCCGACCGCGAGCGTCCAACCGCCCGACATGCTGTTGTAGCCCGGCGCCTGCCCGTTCTGGGTCGGCATGGGTGCCTGGCCCATCACGTCGTTCCACTCGGCCCACGGCGCGGTGCCGGTCTCGAGCCAGGTGCCGGACTGCCACGACCCGTCGAGGTCGATGGCGAGCTTGCCCTCCGGCAGCCACGTCTGCGTGATCGTGGTGCCGATGTTCGTGTCGAGTGCCTGCTGCGGGGTCGGGCCGAGGTCACCCTGGTACACGTCCTGCACGAACTGCAGCGAGTCCCGGAACTGCTCCGACCCGGTGACCCACTTCTTGTCCTTGTAGAGCGTGTTGCCCTCGCCGTCGGCGCCGTACAGGAGCATCTCGAAGCCCTGCATGGTCGCGGCCTCGCCCTGCGGCTTGCCGGAGTAGATGTTGAACGGGATGACGTCGGGCTTCTCGGCCTTGATCGTCTTCGCCGCGTCGAGCACGTCGTCCCAGGTCTTCGGCTTCCACGGGACCGGGAGGCCGACCTCCTCGAAGAGGTCCTTGTTGTACCAGAGGGCGCGGGTGTCGGTGCCCATCGGGATGCCGTAGACCTTGCCGTCCTCGCCCTGGCCCGCCTGCTTGGCGTTGTCGAAGAACTGGTCCCACTCGTCCCACTTCGCCGTGTACTCGTCGAGGGGCAGCAGGTACCCGGCCTGGGCGTCGGCCTTCACGAGGAACGTGTCCTCGTACATGACGTCGGGGGCGGTGGCGGGCGCCTTGTTCATGAGCGCGAGCTTGGTGGCGTAGTCGTTCTCCTGCGCCTGGATCGGGACGAGCTCGACCGTCTTGCCCGGGTTGGCCTTCTCGTACTCCTTCTTGACGACCTTCATCTGGGCGTCGAGCTGCTGGAAGGCGCCGAACTTCTGGTAGGCGATCTTGATCGTGTCGCTCGAGGCGGACCCCGAGCTCGAGCAGCCGGCGAGTCCGACCGCGGCGACGGCCACGGCGGCGAGTCCGGCGATGATGCGGGTGCGTTTCATCGGTGCTCCTTTGCACGGGTGAAGGTCGCGGACTCCGTTGCCCGCGTTGCGTGATTAGTCCATCGTGTGGACTTAACAGTTGTCAAGCGGCTGGCGCGAAGCGCACCCGGTTCCTGACCTGCGGGCGCGGCGGCGCGGGCGGGCGCGGGCGGGAGCGGGCGGGCGCGGGCGCGCGCGGGCGCGCTGGCATTCGCGCTGATCGACACCGTTCGGCCGCGCGGGCGCGAACGTCGTCGCGCAGCGCGAACGGTCGCCCCGGTCGGCTGCGACGAGCCGGCCCGACAGCCGCGACTCGGCCGCGGTCGGCTACCGGATCGGCGTGGCGCCGCCGGTCACCGTGACGCCGCCCGCGGCGGGCACGTCGACGAGCAGCAGGCTCGGCCGCCCGACGTGCCGCCCCTGTCGGATCACGACCCGGTCGCCCGCGGAGGCCCGCCCCACCGCCCGCAGGTAGGCCCCGACCGACGCCGCAGCCGATCCGGTGGCCGGGTCCTCGGTGATCCGTCCGACCGGGAACAGGTTGCGCGCCTCGTACTCCCCCGCCCCGGTCCGGTGCAGGACGGTCACCGTCGCCGGCCACCCGCTCCGCCGCATGCGGTCCGCGAGCACGTCCGGCGCGAAGCGGAACTGGTGGAACAGGTCCGCCTCGGCGAGGACGAGCACGGGGTGCCAGTTGCCGGCGAACGACTCCAGCGGCGGGTGCTCCGGGTCGAGGTCGGCGGGCACGAGTCCGAGCACCTCGAGCAGCGGGAGGAGCCGCTCCGCCGGGATCGGCCTGGCCGCCGGCTCGACGCTCGTCATCGCGACCTGCACCCCGGCGTCGGTCGTCGTCGCGGTCAGGGCCACGTCGCCCGCGGCCGTCACGAACACCCGCGCGCCGACGCCCTGCCGTTCCGCGATGGCCACCGCGAGGGCGACGGTCGCGTGGCCGCAGAAGGGCACCTCGGCGGCCGGCGAGAAGTACCGCACGTGCACCCGGCCGCTGTCGGCAGCCGTGACGAAGGCGGTCTCGGAGTAGCCGACCCGTGCGGCGATCGCGAGCATGTCGGTGTCCGTCAGGCCCGCCGCCTCGAGGACGACGCCCGCGGGGTTCCCGCCGCCGGGCGCCTGCGGGTCGGCGAACGCGGTGTACCGGAGGACCTCGACGGACTGCACCGCCCGAGCGTACCGAGCAGGCGCGGCCACCGCGGCCGCGCTCAGTGCGCGATGAGCATCGTGCTCGCCCGCGGGGACAGCGCCGCGTCGAGGACCAGGCACGCGGCCCCGACCGCGGCCACGTCGGCACCGCGCGGGCTCTCGACCACCGTCACCGGGTGCTTCGGCACCAGGATCGGCGACCCGGCGATCGCCGCCGTCGCCGCCGGGAGGGCCGCCGCTGCGATCCGGGCCCAGAACGGCCCGCCGAAGACCACCCGGTCGACGTCGAGCAGGTTCACGATGACGACCACTGCGCGCCCCATGACGGCACCGACCTCGGCGGCGAACGCCGTCGCGAGCGGATCCCCCGCGTCGACCGCTGCGCCGAGCCCGTCCCACGCCCGGTCGACCGCGGCGAGGTCCACGTCGCCGTCCGCCCCGACGCCGGCACCACCGCCGTCGCCGAGTGGCACGCCCCGCTCCGCCGCGATCCGCACGAGCCGGTCGGGTGTCACGGTCGCCCCGACCTCGCCCCGACCGCCGCTCCCGTCGGGGGTCCCGGCGAGCGACCCCTGGTCGACCATGATGTGTCCGGCGTCCCCGGCGTTCGACCCCGAGCCGCGCACGGGTTCGTGGTCGAGGACGAGCCCGACGCCGAACCCCGTGCCGAAGTACACGAACGCGAAGTCCCGCGCCGCCGTCTCCCGCGCCAGGAACACCTCGCCGACCGCGGCCGCGGTCACGTCCTTCTCGAGGAGCACCGGGTAGCCGGTGGCGTCGCCGAGCGCGTCGCGGAGCGGCACGTCGCGCCACCGCGGCAGGAACGGCGGGTCGAGCACGATGCCGGCCGCCGCGTCGATCGGTCCGGGCGAGGCGATGCCCACGCCGAGCACGCTGTCGGGGGCGACGCCGGCCCCGCCGACGAGTCCGTCGACGGCGGCCGCCATCGTCCGGACCACCTGGTCCGGGTCCTCGGCGCTCGGCGTCGAGGTGGTCGACTCGGCGACCACGGACCCGGCGAGGTCGAGCAGGACGTACGTGACGACCGCGGGGTCGACGTGGACCCCGATGGCGAACCGGCTGCGCGCCTCCAGTCGGAGGATCGTGCGCGGCTTGCCGCGCCCGGACACGACCGTGCCGGACTCGACGATCATGCCGGCGTCGATGAGGAACCGGGTGACGTTCGAGACGGTCTGCGGGCTCAAGCCGGTGCCGGCGGCGAGCTCGACGCGGCTCAGGCCGCCCGGGGACCGGCGGATCGCGTCGAGCACGACCGTGCGGTTGAATCCACCCAACGACGGCAGGTTCGCCCCACGCCGATGCTCCGCCACCCGAGTGACGATACCGCCGGAGCGCGGATCCGCCGTCGCACCGCTGGCATCACCCCCGCTCGCACCGTTAGCCTGACCGACATGACGGACCTCCGCCTCGAAGAACTCTCCGCAGCGACCGCCGCAGCGGCCAACTCGCTGACGCTGAAGCCCGGGCAGGAGCAGTTCGTCCAGCCGACCTCGTACGCGCAGGCCGAGTCGGACGTGAAGCCGACCGCCTCGTGGCCCCGCGTCGTGCTCGACGGGGACGAGGTCGTCGGCCTCATCATCGGCAGCTTCGACGCCGAGAACGTACAGGAGGAGCTCCGCAGCTGCATCTGGCGCGTCAACGTCGCCGCGAACGCGCAGGGCCGTGGTGTCGGTCGCTTCGCGGTGCACGGTCTGGCGGACGAGGCCCGCAAGCGCGGGTTCGAGCGCCTGACCGTGGTCTACGAGCCCGGTGCCGGCAGCCCGGCGGCGTTCTTCGAGGCGCTCGGCTTCCAGGTCGTCGGCGAGACGCAGTACGGCGACCACTTCGCGACGCTGACGCTCTAGGCGTCGTCGTGTCGGCACCGCCGTCCGACGGGGACCCCGACGACTTCGGTGCCGCCGTCGCGGAGGTCGTCCGCGCCATCCCGCCGGGCCGCGTGATGACGTACGGCGACGTCGCCGCCGTACTCGGCTCCCGCGCGTCCCGTGCCGTCGGGAAGGTGATGGCCCACGAGGGTGCGCACCTGCCCTGGTGGCGGGTCGTCCGGGCCGGCGGGCTGCCCCCGGTCCACCACGAAGCGCGTGCCCTCGAGCACTACCGCGCGGAGGGCACCCCGCTGCGACCGACCCGTGCGGTCGACGACGCGACGGCCTGGAGGCTCGACATGCGCCGTGCGCGCTGGTCGCCGACCGCGCCCGGCCGGCCGGACTAGCGCCGCGTGGACGTCCCCGGGCCGGGTGTGACCGGGCCGGGCTGCAGGTCGAACCGCGTGCCCTTCGAGTTCGACGGCAGCAGGAAGAACACGGACAGCACGAGCGACCCGATGCCCGGGAGCACGTGCAGGAACTGCCAGAAGCCGGACAGGTTCACGTCGTGCAGCCGCCGGGCGCCGAGGGCCAGTCCGCCGACGAGCGTCACGAGGGCCCAGAGCACGAACAGGTAGGACCCGACGGGGTTCTCGAGCAGCGGGGCGTCCGGGGTGAACGCCTGCGGCACGAGTTGCAGCACCAGGCCGATCGCGAACGACGTCAGCCACCACCACCAGAACTCGGAGCGGGACGCCCGACCGGTGAACACCGTGTACTTCCGCCAGAACCGCCGGACGGCCTCGGCGAAGGGGGCACCGACGAAGGGGTCGCGCAGGGCGACGCCTCCCGGCTGGACGTCGTTGCTGCTCATCCCCCCAGCCAACCACGGTCACCCGCCCCGGCCCGGGCGGGACGCACCCCCGGACGCACATCGCGCCCCGTCGGGACGGGGCGCGATGTGCGTGGCGGGGCGCAAGAGGGCCGTCGGGGCGATGGACGCGGTCAGACCAGCGAGTCCCGCCAGGCCGCGTGCAGCTGGGCGAAGCGTCCCGTGCCCGCGATGAGGTCGGCGGGCGTGCCGTCCTCGACGATCCGGCCGTACTCCATCACGAGCACCCGGTGGGCGATCGCGACGGTCGACAGCCGGTGGGCGATGATGACCGCGGTCCGGTCGGCGAGCAGGGTCTCGAGACCCTCCTGCACCAGTCGCTCCGACGGGATGTCCAGCGACGCCGTGGCCTCGTCGAGGATGAGCACCTTCGGGTCCGCCAGGAACGCCCGGGCGAAGGACAGCAGCTGGCGCTGCCCCGCCGACACACGGCCGCCGCGCTTGTTCACGTCGGTGTCGTACCCGTCGGGCAGCGCCGTGATGAACTCGTGGGCACCGACCGCCTTCGCCGCAGCCTCGATCTCGCGCCGCGAGGCACCCGGGCGTCCGAGCTCGATGTTGTCCGCCACCGAGCCGGAGAACAGGTACGCCTCCTGCGTCACCATGACGACCGCACGCCGCATGTCCTTCGGGTCCAGGTCGCGCAGGTCCACGCCGTCCAGGGTCACGCTGCCCGCGGTCGGGTCGTAGAACCGCGCCATGAGCTTCGCGAGCGTCGACTTGCCGGCACCGGTCGACCCGACGAGCGCGATGGTCTGCCCCGCCGGGATGTGCAGGTCGAACTCCGGCAGCACGACCCGGTCCTCCTTGTAGGCGAACTCGACGTGCTCGAAGTCGACCCGGCCCACGGCGTTCGGCAGCGTGACCGGCTTCGCGGGGTCGGGGACGCTCGGCTGTTCCTCGAGGACGCCGGAGATCTTCTCCATCGCCGCCGAGGCCGACTGGTAGCTGTTGTAGAACATCGCGAGCTCCTGCGCCGGGTCGAAGAACCGCTTGGCGTAGAGCGCGACGGCCAGCAGCGCGCCGATCTCGAGCGACCCGCCGACGACCCGGAAGCCGCCGATGATGACGACCGCCGCGAGCGTGGCGTTCCCGATGAGCACCAGGCCCGGGTCGAAGATCCCGAACAGGTTGAACACACGCGCGTTCGCCTGCCGGTTCTGCTCGACCTGGTCCCCGTACTCGGTCTCGTTGCGGGACTCCTTGCGGAAGGCCTGCACCGCCCGGATGCCGGTCATCGTCTCGACGAAGTGCACGATCACGCGCGCGCTCGTCGTGCGGGTCGACCGGAACAGCTGCTGCGAGCGCTGCTGGAACCACCGGGTCAGGAACCACAGCGGCACGAGGGCGATCGCGAGCACCAGGCCCGAGGTCGGATCGAGCAGCACGAGCGCCACCGCGGTGAACAGCATGTACAGCACACCCTGGATGAGCTGGTTCAACCCGGAGTCGAGCAGTTCGCGGATCGAGTCGAGGTCGCTCGTCTGGCGCGAGATGATCCGGCCCGACGTGTACGTCTCGTGGAACTCGAGCGACAACCGCTGCGTGTGCAGGAACACCCGCTTCCGCAGGTCGAACAGGATCGCCTGGCTGATGCGCGCGGAGAGCACGGTGTACCAGGCGGTGAGGACCGCGCCGACGACCGCGATCGTGACGTACGACCCGACGACGAGGAAGGCCGGGGCCCAGTCCTCGCGGTCGAGCACGGCGGGGAGCGCGTGGTCGATGCCCCACGCGATGAGGGACGGCCCCGCGACCTGGCCGGCGGTCGCGAGCACGACGACGACCGCGATCCCCCACAGCCGCGCCCGGAGCGGTGCCGCGAGGGAGCCGAGCAGGGACAGCGACCGGCGCCGCAGGCGACGGCTCTCGGACTTCGTGAAGTCCTCGCGCTCCTCGCCGCGGACACCGCGCACCGTGATCGACGCGGTGACCGGGGCTGCTCCCTCGGCCGCCTGCGTGCCGGTGCCGACCTGCGCGACCGGCTCCGCGCCTGACTGCGGTCCCTGGTCGACGGTCACCCGTGCGTCCTGGTCGTCGCTCATGCCATCGCCTCCTGTCGGTCCTTCGCGTCGTCGTCGTCGAGCGACGAGATGACGGATCGGTAGTGCTCGTTGGTGGCCATCAGCTCGGCGTGCGTGCCGACGGCGGTGACGCGCCCGTCCTCCATGAGCGCCACCCGGTCGGCGAGCGTCACGGTCGACGGACGGTGGGCGACGATGAGCGACGTCGTCTCCGCGAGGACCCGACGCAGGCCGGCCTCGACCCGCGCCTCGGTGTCGACGTCGAGCGCCGACAGCGGGTCGTCGAGGACGAGCACGCTCGGCCGGGCCGCGATCGCCCGCGCCAGGGCGAGTCGCTGCCGCTGCCCGCCGGAGAGGGACAGGCCCTCCTCGCCGACCATGGTGTCGACGCCCTCGGGCAGGTCGTCGACGAACGACGCCTGCGCGATGTCGAGCGCCTCGCGCATGACCCGCTCGGCCTCGTCCCCGGACAGGTCCGGACGCCCGAGCAGCACGTTGTCGCGGACGCTCGACGAGAACAGCGTGGCGTCCTCGAACGCGACCGCCACGTGCCGACGCAGGTCCGCCCGTGTCAGGTCGCGGACGTCGACGCCGTCGATCGTGACCGAGCCGCCGGTGACGTCGTACAGCCGCGGCACGAGCGCCAGCAGCGTGGTCTTGCCGGAGCCGGTGAGCCCGACCAGGGCCATCGTCTCGCCCGGCTGCAGGTGCAGCTCGACGCCGTCCACCAGGTCGGGGAACTGCGCCGGGGAGTCCTGGTAGCGGAAGTGCGTGGCGTTGAACGACAGCGCACCGTGCGGTTCGGCGATCGTCCTGGGCTCCGCGGGGTCGGTGATGGTGTTCTCGGAGTCCATCACCTCGAAGTAGCGGTCGACGGCGGTCCGGGTGTCGAAGGTCATCGACAGGAAGAAGCCGATCGACTCGATCGGGAAGCGCAGCACCGTGGCGGTCGCGAAGAACGCGAACAGCTGGCCGACGCTGAGGTCCCCTTGGCTGGCGAGCCAGATGCCCGCGAGCAGGCAGAGCGCGAACGCCACGTCCGGCACGAGCAGGAGCCACAGCCAGATCGCCGCGATGGCCTTGGCCTTCTCGATCTCGGTGCCCCGCAGCTGTTCGGCCTGCTCGGCGAACTCGTCGAGCTTGTACCGACCGCGCCCGAACGCCTTGAGCACGCGGATGCCGTGCACCGACTGCTCGACGCTCGTCGCGAGGTCGCCGACCTGGTCCTGGCTGCGGCGGGCGACGATCGAGTACTTCCGCTCGAACAGCACGCTGTTCACCCACACCGGGATCGACGCGAGGAGGAAGATCAGGCCGAGCTGCCACCCGAAGGTGAAGAGCACCGCGAACCCGATGACGATCGTCACGACGTTCACGACGAGCAGCACGATGCCGAAGGCCAACCAGCGGCGGATGAGCGACAGGTCGGACACCGAGCGGGACAGCAGCTGCCCGGACTCCCAGCGGTCGTGGAACGCGACCGGCAGGTCCTGCAGCTTGGCGTACAGGGCGTTCCGCATGCTCGCCTCGATGCGGGTCGACGGCCGCATGACCATCTTCCGGCGGGAGGCGATGAAGAACGCCTCGAGCACGCCGAGTGCGAGGACGCCGAGGCCGGCGGGCCAGATGAGGCCGCCGTCGCCGGACGCGAGCGGTCCGTCGACGAGCGCCTGCAGGACGTAGGGGATGGCGAGCGCGACGACGGAGGCGCCGAGCGCCGCCAGCATCCCGCCGAGCAGCCGCCATCGGTAGGGCCTGACGTAGGGCCACAGCCGCGCGAGTGCGCGGGCGGTGGAGGGGCGCGCCGGTGTCGGCGCCGGTTCCCGGTGGGGTACCTGGGACATGCTTCTGCGTCCTCGTGCTTCGTGCCGGGTCACGCCGGTCGGTCGGGTCTCGTCCTGACCGGCCGGGAGGCCCGGGGTGCGTTGCGTGGTCTGGTCGCCCAGGCGTCCACCCGCGTCGGCGACCGCCGCCGCTGGTCCGGCGTCGGTCGGTGGACGGGTGGTCCCCTGGTCGGGAGCGACAGGGACACGTGTCCCTCGCGCTCGGTCCTGCTGGGCCCGCTGCGGCCCGGTGGCTGCGGGGGCAGCCCTACGCGGTGTGCGGCGCCGGGACGACGGGCGTCCCCGCGGACGGGTACGGCGCGGCGGCCCGCAGGGCGGGCCGGGCGTCGGGAGTGGTCCCGCCGGTGGACGTCCGTTCCGTCCGGGCAGCCGTTGCCGTGGTGCCGGTCGTCGTGTCCATCGTCACTCCAGTCGTCGTCTTCGTCACCGTCGTGTCCGTGGTGCCGCCGACCCGTGGAGCGGTCGTCGGCGAAGGCCGCGGAGCCTTGCAGACTATCGGCCGAGACTCTCAGCGCGCAACCAGCACCTCGTGCTGGCTGCTCGCTCGTCGACGCACGCCGAACGGCGTGCCGGTCGGACCGGACTCAGTGGAAGAAGTGGCGCTCGCCCGTGAAGTACATCGTCACGCCGGCTGCCGTCGCGGCCGCGATGACCTCCTCGTCGCGGACGCTGCCGCCGGGCTGGGCGACGGCACGGACACCGGCGTCGAGCAGCACCTGCAGGCCGTCGGCGAACGGGAAGAACGCGTCGGAGGCGGCGACCGATCCGGCAGCGCGGTCCCCGGCGCGGTTCACCGCGAGGTGGCACGAGTCGACCCGGTTGACCTGGCCCATGCCGACCCCGACGCTCGCGCCCTGGTCCGCCAGGAGGATCGCGTTCGACTTCACCGCACGGCACGCCTTCCACGCGAAGGCCAGGTCGGCGAGGGTCTGCTCGTCGGCGGGCTCGCCGGAGACGAGGGTCCACGTGGACTGGTCGAAGCCGGTGAAGCGGTCGGCGTCCTGCACGAGGAAGCCACCGGAGACCTGCTTGACCTCACGGTCGTCGAGTGCGAAGTCCGACGGCAGGGTGAGCAGCCGGATGTTCTTCTTCCGCGAGAGCACCTCGAGCGCCTCGGGGTCGAACGCGGGCGCGACGACGACCTCGGTGAAGATGTCCGCCACGGTCTCGGCCATCGCGAGCGTGACCGGACGGTTCGCCGCGATGACCCCGCCGAACGCCGAGAGTGGGTCGCAGGCGTGGGCGGCGGCGTGCGCGGAGGCGATCGGGTCGACCGCGTCCGGGGCACCCACCGCGATGCCGCACGGGTTGGCGTGCTTGATGATCGCGACGGCCGGCTCGCTGAAGTCGTACGCGGCACGGACTGCGGCGTCGGCGTCGACGTAGTTGTTGTACGACATCGCCTTGCCGTGCAGCAGCGTCGCCTGGGCGATGCCGGTGCCGGCCGTGCTCGTGTACAGCGCCGCCGCCTGGTGCGCGTTCTCGCCGTAGCGGAGCGTGTCGGCGAGCTCGGCGGACAGCGTGAGCGACGTCGGGAACGCGGCACGGGCCTCCTGGCCGGCGGCGTCCACCGCAGCGGACCCGTCGGCCGCGACGACGTCGGAGGCGAAGTACGCCGCGACCGCGGTGTCGTAGGCGGCGGTGTGCCCGAAGGCGTGCGCGGCGAGGCGCTTCCGGAGCTCGAGCGTGGTGCCGCCGGCGCGGACGGCCTCGACGACCTCGGCGTACGAGGACGGGGAGACGACGATCGCGACGTTCGGGTGGTTCTTCGCCGAGGCGCGGACCATGGCCGGGCCGCCGATGTCGACGTTCTCGACGACGGTCGCGGTGTCGGCGCCCGAGGCCACGGTCTCGACGAACGGGTACAGGTTGACGACCACCAGCTCGAACGGCGCGATGCCGAGGTCGGCGAGCTGCTGCTCGTGCGACGCCAGGCGCAGGTCCGCGAGGAGCCCGGCGTGCACGGCCGGGTGCAGGGTCTTCACGCGGCCGTCGAGCGACTCCGGGAAGCCCGTGACGCTCGCCACGTCGGTGACGGCGTACCCGGCGTCACGGATGGTCTGCGCGGTGGACCCCGTCGACACGAGCTCGACCCCGGCGTCGGCGAGGGCACCGGCCAGCTCGAGGAGACCGGACTTGTCGCTCACCGAGATGAGGGCGCGGCGCACGGGCACGACGTCCCGGTCGCGGTACAGGCTGGGGTCGGCGGCGTGCACGCTCATGCGGGGGTGGTGCCCTTCAGGTCGATGTGTCCGGTGGCGATGTCGAGGACGGTCTGGATGAGCAGCCGGCGCTCGACGGGCTTGATGCGGTCGTGCAGGGTCGACTCGGTGTCGTGCGGCAGGACGGGGACCCGCTCCTGCGCCAGGACCGGTCCGCTGTCGACGCCGTCGTCCACCGCGATGACGCTCGCCCCGGTCTCGGTCACGCCGGCGGCCAGGGCGTCGCGCACCCCGTGGGCTCCGGGGAACTCGGGGAGGTACGCGGGGTGCGTGTTGATGACCGAGGGCCCGAACTCGGCCACGACCGCGGGCGGCAGCAGGCGCATGAGGCCGGAGAGCACCAGGAGGTCGGGCGTCCACGGGCGGATCTGCTCGGCGAGCGCTTCGCCCCACTCGGCGCGGGTCGCGTAGCGGGTGAAGGGGACCGTGAAGGTCGGGATCGAGTACTCCTCGCCGAGCTGCAGGCCCTCGGCGTCACGGTCCGCCCCGATCGCGACGACGCGGGCGGGGTACTCGGCATCACGGGTCGCCTCGAGCAGGGCTCGGAGGTTCGACCCGGTACCGGAGATCAGGACGACCAGTTCGAGCACGGCACAACCCTAGCGGGAGCGCGTCGGGCTCACGCGTCCGGGTCGTCCTTCGGGCGCCGCCACCACGGCAGCTCGTCGTCCGGGATCTGGTCCGTGGTGTCCCAGCCCGCCGGGCGTGCGCTGCCCGACCAGGCGGTGGGGCCGGGCGACGCGGCGGGGCGCGCGGGAGCCGGGTCGTCGATGCCGTCCAGGTCGGCGTCGTCACGGCCGGCGACGAACTCCTCGGTGCTCCACGGGAAGGCGGGCTGCTCGTCGGAGTGCGTCGGGACCGGCGGCGTGGGCGTCCCACCGGAGCCCGCGTCCGCCGTGCCGGCGGCAGCGCCGTCGCCGCGATCACCATCGGTGGGCCGGCCGTCCGCCCCGCCGTGGTGGCGCAGGTCGCCGACGCGGTCGCGCAGGCTGCCGGCCCGGTCGCGGAGGCTGCCGGCCCGGTCGCGGACGTCGGCTGCCCGGTCGCGCGCTCCGGACGCAGCCGACCGCAGCTTGTCGCGGAGGCCGCTCGCGGGGGCGCCGTCGGCCGGAGGCGCGGTGAGGCGGTCACCGGCGACGGCGTCGGTCCGTGCCCAGTCGGGCAGCGGGACGTCGGTCGTCGGCTCGATCACGTGGTCGGCGTCGCGCTCGGTCGCGCGTGCGGTCTCGGTCGGACGAGCAGCGTCGGCCGCCGCGGGCTCGGACGCGTGGGTCACCGGCTCGTGCACCTCGTCCACGACGAAGCGGTGCACGTCCGTGGTCCGCCCGGCGCCGGCTGCGTCGAGCGCGGCGATGAGGGAGCCGTGCTCCGGGGTGGCGTCCGCGGTGGCGGCGTCGTCCTCGGCCTCGTGCCAGCGCTCGCCGATCCAGGACCGCTCGGGCAACCGGACGAGGTCGCTGCCGATCGCGAGGGCGACCACCGCGGGGACCCCGACCTCGAGCGCCGCGAGGGCCCCGACGACGAGGGCGTGCGGACCGACCTCGGCCAGGCGTCCGGGTCCGATCGAGCCGGAGGACATCCCGGCGAGCAGGCCCGTCAGCAGCCCGGCGACCAGCCCCGTGGCGACACCGCCGAGCGCCCGGTGCAGGGCCGAGTCGGCCGCTCCGAGTGCCCGAACGAGCCGCGGCCGCAGGAGACCACCGGCAGCGAAGCCCGCCACGACGGGGACGAGTATCCAGACCAGGCCGAAGGTGTGCCCGGACGTGGGCAGTGCCCCGAGCACCGGGAGTGCCGGCAGCGGTCCGAGCGTCGTGCCGATCGGGGACACGGACGACCCCGACCCGATCGCGAAGCCCGGCCCGACGAGCCACGACGTCGCCCAGCCGATGAAGTCCGGTACGAACGCGAGCTGGCCGACCGTCAGGGCGATGCCCCCGACGAGGCCCGCGTGCGAGCGTTCGTAGAGCGTGATGACCTCGGCGAAGGAGCCGAGGAACAGGAGCCCGACCAGCACGGCGGCGACCGCCACGACGCAGGCGGTCGCGACCGTCCCGGCGCGCAGCCCGAAGCCGACCACCGCTCGCCACACCGCGGGGATGCGTCCGACCAGGTCCACCACGCGGGCGGTCACCGGGTCGGCGGCCATCCCGCGGCGACGTCGGCAGACCTCGGCCGTGACGACCGCGGGCACACCGAACCACAGCGCGGGCAGGACGACCGCCTGCCAGACGGCGGGGTGGGTGGCGGTCGTCGTCGAGGTGAGCGCCACCAGCAGTCCGAGGGCGGCGACGGACGCCGTGCCCACCAGGACGCCCGTGACGCGGTGCTCTGTCTCGGCCAGCCGACGCCCGGCACGGCCGCCGAGCCACGCGGTGACGACGGCGAACCCGAGGGCGGCGAGGGTGACGACGATCGGTGCGGACGCGCCGGAGAGCCCCGTGGCCTCCGCTGCAGCGGCACCGAGCGAGAACGTGACGTCGACCCCGTGCCCGATCAGCCAGACGTTGCCGGCGGCGGTCCAGAAGACGTCCCAGTCGACCTGGAGCCCGTACTCGAACGCCCACAGCAGGGTGAGCGGGACGAGCGCGATGCCCACGCCGACGCCCACCGTCACGATCGCTTCGATCACGGCGAGCAGAGCGGTTCCCAGGCGGTTCATCGCAGCGAGGATACGGCCGCGGCCTGCTCGCTCGCCGGTGCCGCGCGGCTCCGGCGGAAGACCGGTGCTCGTCGGGAGCACCCCGTCCGGAGGCGGTGCGTCCCACGGGACCGGTGCCACGCACCGGTCCCGTCGCGTGCACGACCGGCCACGGACGGACGGGAGGCCCGGTGCCAGCCGGCACCGGGCCTCCCGTCCGAGCGCACCGCTACTTCGCGGCGACGACCTCGCGCAGCAGCGCGGCCGTCTCGGACGGCGTCTTGCCGACCTTGACTCCCGCGGCCTCGAGCGCCTGCTTCTTCGCCTCGGCCGTCCCGGCGGAGCCGGAGACGATCGCGCCGGCGTGGCCCATCGTCTTGCCCTCGGGCGCGGTGAAGCCGGCGACGTAGCCGACGACCGGCTTCGTGACGTGCGCCTTGATGTATTCCGCGGCACGCTCCTCGGCGTCACCACCGATCTCGCCGATCATGACGATGGCCTCGGTCTCGGGGTCGGCCTCGAACGCGGCGAGCGCGTCGATGTGCGTCGTCCCGATGACCGGGTCGCCGCCGATGCCGATGGCGGTCGAGAAGCCCAGGTCACGGAGCTCGTACATCATCTGGTAGGTCAGGGTGCCGGACTTCGACACCAGGCCGATCGGGCCCTTGCCGGTGATCGTCGCCGGGGTGATGCCGACGAGCGACTCTCCGGGCGTGATGATGCCCGGGCAGTTCGGCCCGATGATCCGGGTCTTCCCGCCGAGGGCCTTCGCGTGCGCCCAGAAGGCGGCGGAGTCCTGCACGGGGATGCCCTCGGTGATGACGACGACGAGCGGGATCTCGGCGTCGATGGCCTCCATGACGGCGTCCTTCGCGAACGCCGGCGGGACGAAGACGATCGAGACGTCGGCACCCGTGGTGTCGATGGCCTCGCGCACCGAGCCGAACACGGGGAGCTCGACGTCGCCGTGCGTGACGGTCGTCCCGGCCTTGCGGGCGTTCACGCCGCCGACGACCTGGGTGCCGGCCTTCAGCATGAGCGCGGTGTGCTTGGTGCCCTCGCCGCCGGTGATGCCCTGGACGATGACCTTGGAGTCCTTGGTGAGGAAGATCGACATGGTCAGTCCCTTCAGGCCGCTGCTGCGGCGAGTTCGGCGGCCTTCTCGGCCGCGTCGTCCATGGTCGCGGCGACGGTGACGAGCGGGTGTGCCGCCTCCGCCAGGATCCGGCGACCCTCGTCCACGTTGTTGCCGTCGAGGCGCACGACGAGCGGCTTGGTGGCCGCGTCGCCGAGGATGCCGAGCGCGGCGACGATGCCGTTCGCGACCGCGTCGCAGGCGGTGATGCCGCCGAACACGTTCACGAAGACGCTCTTGACCTGCGGGTCACCCAGGATGACGTCGAGGCCGTTCGCCATGACCTCGGCCGAGGCGCCACCGCCGATGTCGAGGAAGTTCGCGGGCTTGACGCCGCCGTGGCGCTCCCCGGCGTAGGCGACGACGTCGAGGGTCGACATGACGAGCCCGGCGCCGTTGCCGATGACGCCGACCTGGCCGTCGAGCTTGACGTAGTTGAGACCGTGGGCCTTCGCCTTCGCCTCGAGCGGGTCCTCGCTGGCGGTGTCCTCGAGCTGCGCGTGCCCCTCGTGGCGGAAGTCGGCGTTCTCGTCGAGCGTGACCTTGCCGTCGAGGGCCAGGATCTGCCCGTCGCCCGTGCGGACGAGGGGGTTCACCTCGACCAGGGTGGCGTCCTCACCGGCGAAGACGTCGTAGAGCTTGACGAACACACCGGCGACCTGCTCGACGAGCTCGCCGGGGAACCCGGCCTGGCGCGCGATGGCCTCGCCGGCTTCCTGGTTGATGCCGGTCAGCGGGTTCACCTCGACGCGCGCGAGCGCCTCGGGCTTCTCGACCGCGAGCTGCTCGATCTCCATGCCGCCCTCGACGCTGACGAGCGACAGGTACGAGCGGTTGGCCCGGTCGAGGAGCACCGAGAAGTAGAACTCCTCGGCGATGTCCGCACCCTGGGCGACCATGACGCGCTGCACGGTGTGGCCCTTGATGTCGAGGCCGAGGATCGCCTGCGCGTGCGCGAAGGCCTCGTCCGGGGTCTTCGCGACCTTGACGCCGCCGGCCTTGCCACGGCCGCCGACCTTGACCTGCGCCTTGACGACCACGACGCCGCCGATCTGCTCGGCCGCCGCCTTCGCCTGTTCGGGGGTGTCGGCGATGATCCCCTGGAGGACGGGGACGCCGTAGGACTCGAAGAGGTCCCTGGCCTGGTACTCGAAAAGATCCACGCTGTTCTTCTTCCCGCACGGTTCGTGCGATCGGCATCGGTGTCCGGTCGCGCCTCCACATCGAGGGTCGCTCGATGTCGAGACAACGGCCGCGACCGAGCCTAGCGCTGGCAGGTGGACGCGCGGTGCCCCGGTGGAGAACGCGCTGCCCCGCGCCGCCGCCGACCCCTGTCGTCCGGGGTACGCCGTCTCCGGGCGACCGACCAGGCCGGATCGTGCACCGTCGATCGGGTGCAGAACGAACTCCGTACCCGTACCGCCGAGGTCTTCGGTTGGGAACTCCGCGACGCGCAGGAGACCGTGGTCGACGCCGTCCTCGAGGGCCGCGACGCCCTCGCCCTCATGCCGACCGGCTCGGGCAAGTCCGCGATCTACCAGGTCGCCGCCCTCGCACTGGACGGCCCCGTCGTCGTGGTCTCGCCCCTCGTGGCCCTGCAGGAGGACCAGGTCGTGGGGATCGAGGACCACCCGGACGCACCCCGCGCGGTGACGATCAACGCGACCCGGGCGCACCGCGAGCTCGAGGACGCGTGGGACGCCGTCGCCTCCGGGGAGGCCCGCTACGTCTTCCTCGCGCCGGAGCAGCTCGCCAAGGACGAGGTCGTCGACAGGCTCCGGGACGCCGGCGTCGCGCTCGTCACCGTCGACGAAGCACACTGCGTGTCGAGCTGGGGCCACGACTTCCGCCCGGACTACCTCGTGCTCGGCGAGGTCGTCGAGCGCCTGGGCTGCCCGCCGGTGCTCGCCATGACCGCGACCGGTTCGACGCCGGTGCGCGCCGAGATCGTCGAGCGGCTCGGCATGCGCGACCCGCTCGTGGTCGCCACGGGCTTCGACCGTCCGAACCTGCGCTTCGAGGTGCAGCGGCACACGGAC
The DNA here is from genome assembly GCF_018885305.1 of Curtobacterium sp. L6-1. Taxonomy (NCBI): domain Bacteria; kingdom Bacillati; phylum Actinomycetota; class Actinomycetes; order Micrococcales; family Microbacteriaceae; genus Curtobacterium; species Curtobacterium aetherium. The sequence continues at coordinate 3,215,749 of NZ_CP076544.1, read as the reverse complement.
GAGGACGAGAAGCGTGAAGCCGTCATCGCCCAGGTCGCGGGGCTCGAGGGTGCCGGCATCGTCTACGTCGCCACCCGCGCCGAGACCCTCGTGTACGCCGACGAACTCGTCGAGAGGGGCCGACGGGCGAAGGCCTACCACGCGGGGCTCCGGGTGCGGGACCGCGAGCACGTGCACCACGAGTTCCTCGACGGCGACCTCGACGTCGTCGTCGCCACGAGCGCGTTCGGCATGGGCATCGACAAGCCGGACGTCCGCTTCGTCGTGCACGCCGACGTGCCCGAGTCCGTCGACGCGTACTACCAGGAGGTCGGTCGTGCCGGGCGGGACGGGGACGTGGGCCTCGCGACGCTGCACTACCGCTCCGAGGACCTCGGACTCCGCCGCTTCTTCGCCTCGGGGTCACCCCGACCGGCGTCGCTCCGGGCCGTGTTCGACGCGGTGCCCGCCGACGGCAGCATCGCCCGCTCCGAGGTCGCCGGACGGTCCGGCCTCGCCGCACGCACCACCGGCCGCGTCGTGAACGCCCTGGTCGACGCCGGTGCGCTCGTCGACGACCGGGACGGCCTGCGCCGCACGGCGGACGGGCCGAGGGACGCCGAGGCGGCGGCCGCGCTCGCGAAGGACCACGCGAAGGAGCGGGAGCGCGTCGAGGAGTCCCGCATCGAGATGATGCGGCGCTTCGCCGAGACGTCCGGGTGCCGCCGCCAGTTCCTGCTCGGCTACTTCGGGGACGAGCTGCCCGAGCCCTGCGGCAACTGCGACACGTGCACGGCCGGCACCGCGACCGGGGCCGACGCGCACGGCGCCGACGGGTCGCACGACGCCGAGTGGCCGCCGGACGCCCCCGTCGAGCACGCCGAGTGGGGTCGCGGCACGGTCATGAGCACGGAGGACGACCGCGTGACGGTGTTCTTCGAGTCCGCCGGCTACCGCACGCTCGGCCTGGCCGACGTCACGGAACGACACCTGCTCGAACGGGTCTGAGCACCCGGCGGCTCCGAGCACCCGGCGGCTCCGAGCACCCGGCGGGTCCGGCCGCTCCGGCGGTCCGGCCACCAGGTCGGGGGAAGGCGCGGTCGCTCGACCACCCGTCGGCGACCGCGCTCCACTCCCCCGAGCACAGGCAGTAGACACCGCCCCGATGGCGCGCAGGTGACCTCGGGGTGAACGGTTCGCGAACCGGACGGTCCGCGACCGCCCGTCCCCCGGGCACCACGGGCTCTCCCACCGGACGGGCGTAGGCAGGACCGCGCACGACCTGATCCGAAAGGGGCGCCACGTGAGCGCAGCACAGAACCAGCAGGCACAGGAACGACTCGGCGAACTCCTCGAGCAGCGGGCCTTCGACCGCTTCGGCGAGGTCTGGGCCGAGGACGTCGTCGACCACGACCCGGCACCGGGCCAGGCACCCGGCCTCGCGGGCATCGTCGACTTCTGGACGGAGTTCACGACCGCGTTCCCCGATCTGTCGCTCCAGCCGGACCCGCTCGTCGTCGCGCACGAGCACATCACCGCCGTCTTCACGATCCGCGGGACCCACAGCGGCCCGTTCCAGGGTCACGAGCCGACCGGCCGGACCTTCGAGGTCCGCGGCATCCAGGTCTCGAAGTTCCGCGACGGCAAGATCGCCGAGCGCTGGGGCGCGACCGACGAGAAGGGCCTCGCCGCCCAGCTCGGCCTCGACGGCGACTCCGCCGGCGCCTGACCGACCCCGACCACCCGCGACAGAAGGAGCACGACATGTCCGACCCCGGAACCACACCCGCCGACCAGTCCGGCGACCTCGGCGCCGAGCGCCGCGACGACGACGTCGACCGCGAGCACGTCGGCCCGTACGAGACGGACGACGCCGAGGAGGCGCTCGAGACCGTGACGAACGACGCCGTCGCCGGCGAGACCGTCGAGCCGCAGCTCGGTGACGGCACCGACGACGGCCCCACCGGCGGTGCGCCCCGCGAGGGGTCGCCCGACCTCTGGGAGCACGACGGCGACGAGGACCGCCCCGACCTGGGCGGCGACCTCGGCACGAAGCCGCTCTGAACGACGTGACCGACCGACGGACGGGAGGCGCCGCGCACGACGCGCGGACCGCCTCCCGTCCGTCGCGTGGTCGCGACGCGCGCCGGGACCGTGCCCTGCACCGGTTCCTCACCGACAGCACGCCGGTCGTGTCGGGCGGCCGGGCGATCCTGCTGCAGATCGCCGACCCGGTGGTCGCCACCGGTGTCCGGCGGCACTCCGACTTCGCCCGGCGACCCCAGCAACGCCTGGTGCACACCCTGATGTACGTGTACGCGGTGGTGGTCGGCACCCCCGAGGACGCCGCCCTCGCCGCCTCGTTCGTGGACCGCGCGCACCGACCGGTCGCCGGCGCCGACGAGGTCGACCGGCAGCTCTGGGTCGCGGCGACCCTCTACGACTCGGCGATCCGCACGCACCGGCTCCTCGGGACGACGATCGACGACGACCGTGCCGAGGCCGTGCTCCGTGCGTACGCGCCGCTCGCCACCGCCCTCCGGGTGCCGGAGGAGCGCTGGCCCACCTCGGTCGCGGCCTTCGAGACGTACTGGGCGACCGCCCTCGCCGGCCTGCGCGTCACCGACGACGCCCGCGGCGTGGTCCGCGACCTGCTGCACCCGCGGCTCGCCCCGCTCTGGGTGCGCTCGGCGATGCCGCTCGTGCGGATCGTGACCGTCGGACTGCTCCCCGCTCCCCTGCGGGCGCAGTACGGCTTCGCCTGGGGTCCTCGGGAGCAGCGACGGTTCCGTCGCGCCGTGGCCGCCCTGCGGACGGTCCGTGCGGTGCTGCCAGCGCCCCTCCTGCGGCTGCCGAGCCCGCTGCTGCTCCGGGCGATGCGGAGGACCGCCGAGCGGCACCGCTCCCGGCGCTGACCGTTCCGGCGCGACCGGGTCGTTCTCGACACAAGTTATTGTCAACCTGACAAGAACCGTGTTACGGTCGGGTCATGGCAGTCGAACTCAGCACCCGGACCCGCTCCGGCCACGCGGCACCCACGACGTTCTCCACCATGCGGTTCCCCGCCGGTGAAGCCCACGTCAAGGTCGCGGCTCCGTCCAGCGAGCAGCACGACGCCGACCCGGGCGAGCTCGTCGAGATCGCGACCCTGCGCGGCACGAGCGGCGACGACCTCCTCGTGCTCGGCATGTGGGCCGACGCCGTCCGGCAGCGCGGGTCCCGCTCCGTCGCCCTCGTCCCCTACCTGCCCGGCGCGCGTCAGGACCGCGGCATCCCGTTCGGCGCGAAGGTGTACGCCGACGTGCTCAACGGGTTCCACATCGACCAGGTCGTCGCCTTCGACCCGCACTCGCCGGTCATCGTCGGCCTGGTCGACAACCTCACCGTCGTCGCGAGCGACCGCATCGTCCGTGACGAGGTCGTCGGCGCTCCCGGCACCGAGCAGCGGTACCAGGGCATCATCGCCCCGGACGCGGGTGCCGTCGCCCGGGCCACCGCCGCGGCCGACGCCTGCGGCCTCCCGGTGTTCCGCGCCGAGAAGCACCGCAACCCCGACACCGGCAAGCTCGACGGCTTCAGCTGCGAGCCGCTGCCCGAGACCGGCCGGTTCCTCGTCGTCGACGACATCTGCGACGGCGGCGGCACGTTCATGGGCCTCGCCGGCAGCACCGGCCTCCCGAAGGAGCGCCTCGGCCTCTGGGTGTCACACGGCGTCTTCTCCGGCCGGGCGCCCCAGCTCGCCGAGCACTTCGGGGAGATCGTCACGAGCGACTCCTACCCCGCGCAGAACCCCGTCGAGGGTCTGCGCACCGTCCCCCTGACCCCGTACCTCACCGAGGAGATCCGATGACCGCCACCGACACCACCGGCACGACCGGCCTCGAGCCCCGCACCACCACCGCGAGCCCGATCGCCGCGCTCCTCGCCGTCGACGGGTACAAGCACTCGCACCGGCAGCTCTACCCCGAGGGCACGACCCGCATCCTCATCAACTGGACGAACCGATCGAACGGGCACATGCCGGACTCGACGCACGCGGTCGTGTTCGGACTGCAGGCCTTCGTCCAGCGGTACCTCGTCGAGGCCTGGGCGCCCTTCTTCGCCGCCGACGAGGACCTGGTCTGCGACCTCTTCCAGCAGGCGCTCGAGGGCTACTTCGGCCCGAACCACATCGGCGTCGACCACGTCCGCGCCCTGCACCGCCTCGGGTACCTGCCGCTCGAGATCCGCGCGCTCCCCGAGGGCACCCTCGCCCCGATCGGCGTCGCGACCCTGACCGTCGAGAACACCGTCGACGCGTTCTCGTGGCTGCCGAACTACATCGAGACGGCGCTGTCGGCGTCGATCTGGCACCCGTCCACCGTCGCGACGAAGGCCCTCGAGTACCGCGACCTCATGGAGGACTGGGCCGAGCGCACCGGGGCGGACCCGGCGAGCATCGACTTCGCCGCGCACGACTTCTCGTTCCGCGGGCAGACGAGCATCGAGTCCGCGGCCTCGTCCGGCGCCGGACACCTGCTCTCGTTCCTCGGCACCGACTCGATGCCGACGCTCGACCACATCGCCCGCTACTACCCCGGCGACAACGGCTGGGTCGCGGCGAGCGTCCCCGCGACCGAGCACAGCGTCATGTGCGTCCGCGGTGCCGACGGCGAGCTCGAGACCTTCCAGCAGATCCTCGACGTGTACCCGACGGGCATCGTCTCGGCGGTGAGCGACGGCTTCGACCTGTTCAAGGTCGTCACCGAGGTGCTCCCGCAGCTGCACGACCGCATCACCGGCCGCGACGGCAAGCTCGTCATCCGCCCCGACTCCGGCGACCCGGTCGACATCGTCACCGGCACCGTGCACGGCGTCGACCAGGCGGCGCTCACCGACCCGGCCCGCAGCCACGAGGAGAAGGGCGTCGTCGAACTGCTCGACGAGCTGTTCGGCCACACCGTGAACGAGCGCGGGTACAAGGTCCTCGACCGGCACGTCGGCGTGATCTACGGCGACAGCATCACCCTCGACCGCGCCCGCCGGATCTACGAGCGCCTCGCGGCGAAGGGCTACGCGAGCGACAACATCGTGCTCGGCATCGGGTCGTACACCTACCAGTACATGACCCGCGACAACCTCGGCAGCGCGGTCAAGGCCACGTGGGCCCTGGTCGACGGCCGGCCCGTGGACATCCAGAAGGACCCGAAGACCGGCAGCGGCAAGAAGAGCGCGAAGGGTCGCATCGCCCTGCACCGCGACGAGACCGGCGAGATCCGGCAGACCGACCAGGCGACGCCGGAGGACGAGGCGACCAGCCTGCTCCAGCCGGTGTGGGTCGACGGACGCTTCACGGTCCTCCAGTCCTTCGCCGACGTCCGCGAGACGCTCCGCCGGGAGCGCGCCGACCGGGCTGCCCGCCGGGCGGCGACGGCGTGACCGCGGCCGGCCCGGCGGCGGTCCGCGACCAGCCGCTCATCGCGGTGGACGTCGTCCTGGTGTCCGCCGCCGGCGCAGCGGTCGCCGGCCGCGACGACGCACCGACGGGACTGCGGGTCGCGACCGCCCGGCGTCGGTACGAACCGTTCGCCGGACGGGAGGCCCTGCCCGGCGTCCTCCTGGACGGTGCGGAGCTCCTCGCCGACGGTGCGCGGCGCGCGCTGCGGACCAAGACCGCGGTGGACGCGGCGGCGGTCCGCCACCTCGCGCAGGTCGGTGCGTTCGACGGGCCGGACCGCGACCCGCGGAGCACGGCCATCAGCGTCGCGTTCCTCGCCGTGGCCGGGTCCGACACCGCCGGCGACGGGACCACCTGGCACGACGTGGTCGGCCTGCCCCTGGGGCTGCCGTTCGACCACGACCGGATCATCGCGGCGGCACTCGACCACGCGCGGACCCGGCTCTGGTCGGACGTGCCGCTCACGCGGGCGCTGCTCGGTGAGCGCTTCACGACGCCGGACGCCGCCCGCCTCGTCGTCGCGCTGACCGGTACGAGCCCCGACCCGGGCAACCTGAACCGTGCCCTCCGCACGAACCCGGCGCTGACCCGGGTCGACCCGACCGCCGCGGCCGCCACCCGCGCCGGTCGGGGCGGCCGTCCCCCGGCAGCCTGGACGTGGGTCGGCTGAGCACGGTTGAGTGGACCCATGTCTGCTTCGCTGTCCGGTGACGACTCCCTGCACCTGCCCGAGTTCGACGCACCGCCCGCGTCCCCGCTCGACCTCGCACGGGTCTGGCTCGACCAGGCCGGCGAGCACGAGGTGTCCGAGCCGCTCTCGATGACCCTCGCGACCGCGGGCACCGACGGCCGGGTCAGCGCCCGCACGGTCGACGTCAAGCGGATCGAGGACCGCGGCCTCGTGTTCGGCACCTCCGCCCTCAGCCCGAAGGGACGGCAGCTGGCGGACAACCCGCACGCGGCCCTGCAGGTCTACTGGCGCGAGACGATGCAGCAGCTCCGGTTCGAGGGGCGCGTCGTGCGGCTCCCGGACGCGGAGTCGGACGCGCTGTTCGCCGACCGCTCGCCGAAGTCCCGCGCCGCCACCGCCGTCGCCGACCAGTCCGCCGTGCTCGAACCGCGGACGCTGCAGGACCTGATCGACGACGCGAACGACCTGCTCGAGCAGTCCGACGACGACGTCCCGCGCCCGGCCGGGTGGGACGCGTGGCGGCTCGAGCCCGACGTGGTGGAGTTCTGGCACGGCAGCCGCGACCGGATGCACCGACGGCTGCAGTACGTGCACGCCGACGGGTCGTGGACGGCCACGCGCCTCCAGCCCTAGTCCACCGCGGTCGACCCGGCCGCACCGGGCGTGGTCGCGACCCGACCGGTGCCCCGGCCGATCGGGTTCGGCATCGCCCCCGCCCGGATGAGCGACGACGACTGGTCGGCCAGGTCCACCATCGTCAGCGTGTTCCGCAGCTGCAGCCGGTTCAGGCAGGAGTGCTCGAACGTCGGTACGCGCAGGTCGAGCGGACGTCGGCGGTCCGGGTGCTCCGCGGCGTGCCGGTCGACGCACTCGCCGACGAGCTCCCAGAACGCGGCCCCCGGCAGGACCCCGTCGTCGTCGAGCACCGCGGCCAGGAACCGCAGCACCCCGTCGAACACGTCGGTGAACACGGCGAGCGCGGCCTCGTCGTCGTCGACCGGGTGCAGGATCCGCGCGATCCCGTCCGGGACGGGGCGGTCGTCGTGGGCACCGAGGACGACCACCTCCTCGCCGATGTCCTTCACGAACGCACCGGTCACGGCTCCGTCGCGCACGACGAGCACGAGGTTCTCGCCGTGCGGCATGAACGCCAGGTCGTGCTCGGTGAGGCAGTGCACGACGGGCCGCAGGTAGGCGTCGAGGTACCCGCGCACCCAGTCCGCCGCGGCCAGGCCGGAGGCGCGCACGAGCTCCGACACCACCGCGTGCCCGTCGGCGTCGCGGTGCAGGAGCGCCGCCATCGTCAGGAGCCGCTCCCCCGGTGCCGTCCGCGGGACGGGGCTCTCCCGCCAGAGCGCGGCGAGCATCTTCCGCTGGGGCGAGGCGACGTCCACCCGGTGGTACGCGTCGCCGGTGTACCCGATGGCCGCGTGCTCGCGGAGCACCCGGAAGCCCGCGTCCCGCAGGGCCGGGTCCCCCGCGACGATCGTGGCCACCCAGTCGTTCACGGCGGGTGTCGTGCGCATGTACGCCGGGGACATGCCTCGGAGGAAGCCCATGTTCTGCACGGCGAGCGCGGTCTTGACGTAGGACCGGTCGGGACGGGACCGGTTCAACGCCGTGCGGATGGACTGCTGCGGCTGGTGCAGGTCCGGCCCCTCGCCGAGGTCGACGAGGTCCTGGCGGCCCAGGTCCGGTGCGAAGGTGACGGCGATCCGGTGCTGCCACTGCCAGGGGTGCACCGGCAACCAGACGAAGTCGTCCGGGTCGAGGCCGCGTCGGCGCAGGGTCCGTCGGAACCGGGCGACGGTGTCGGGGTCGAGCTCGCCCGCCCAGTGCCCGTCCTCGGTGCGGTCCGCGGCGAGCGCCAGGTGCGTGTGCTCCCGACGGGCCGCGAGCCACCGGTACCGGAAGCGGCCGCCGGACTCCGGGGCGTAGGCGCGGTACTCGTCGAGTCCGAACCCGATCCGGCCGTTCGCCGCGACGAACGCCGGGTGGCCCTCGGTCATCGCGGCCTCGACGTCCTGGAACCCCGCGACGAGGTCCCCGTCCCGCCGTCCGCGCGCGAGCTGTCCTGCCGAGGGGCCGCCGCGTCGGTGCTTCGCCGCGGCGCTCGCGAGGGTGGAGGCGACCTCCTCCAGGTACGTGCCGAGCAGGGTGTCCGGGATGCCGAGCACCTCGCGCAGCTCGAGGACGAGGTCCTGCGCGTCGAGCGGGAGCGGACGGCCGTCGACCGCGGTCCGCGCGAGGCTGCCCTCGTCGATCGACCAGTGCTCGAGCGCGTGCCGGCGGGCGTGGAACCGGTACCGCGCGGCACCGGTGTCGAGCAGCCAGCCGTCGCCGTCCGGGCGGGGTGCGACGAGTCGCTCGTGCGTGAACTCCGCGATCGCCTTCGCCACGAGGTGCCGCTGCGCCACGTCGAGGTGCTCCGGCCGCAGGTGGGCGCCCGGTCCGTCCTCCTCGGGCGCGTGGTCACCGTCCGGCCCGCCGTCTGCTGCGGGAGTCCGGGCGGTGTCCAGGACCGACAGCAGCGCCCGCTTGCCGTCGACGTCGACCTCGCGCAGCACCCGGAACCCGACCTCGGCGTTCTTGGCCTGCACAGCGGTGTTCCGGACGTCCGGTTCGACAACGATCCGTCGGGCACCGAGGGCGTCGCGGCAGTGTCCGACGACGGCGCGCATCACGGCGCTCGTCAGGCCGTGCACGCGCCCCGTGGCCGGCGGCGGCGCGACGAGGAGGTGCATGCCGACGTCCCCGGGCTCGGCGGGCCAGACGTCGACGAGCAGCACGACGGCTGGGTCGTACGTCTCGACGTACGCGCACGGTCCGCCGTTCCGCAGGACGAGCCACCCGTCCTGCGCCGGGTCGGCTCGCACCGCGTCGAGGTACCGTCGCGCCGCGTCCTCGTCGAGGTGCTGCATGCCCCACCACGAGGACGCCGGTGCCGCCAGCCAGGACCGCACCAGGGGCGCGTCCCGTGCCGGGTCCACCGGCACCACGGTCAGGAGGCCCGGCCCCGCGTCCGTCGCGTCGGTGTCGGTCCGGCGGGCCGTCGCGGCGGTGTCGGTCCGGCGGCCCGTCGGGGCGGTGGTGGTCCCGACGGCCGTGGCGGCGTCCGCCGGGCCGGCGGCGGTCCCGACGGCCGTGGCGGTCGGTCGGGTGGTCCCGTCCGACGTGGTCCGGCTGGCCGCGCTCATGCGGGGACCCCCGCGCGCTCGGCCCGCACCGAGGCGGGCAGGCCGAACTCCTGGAAGGCGACCCGTGCCTCCAGGCCGTAGGCCTCCCGACCCGTGACGGACCGGATGATCGACGCGTTCCGCCACGCCCCCATGCCCAGGTCGGGCGCGGTCAGCCCGTGCGTGTGCTCCTCGGCGTTCTGCACCCAGATCCGGCCGCCGAGCGTGTCGACGTGGTGGTCGCGGGCGACGGCGAACCGTCCGCGGGAGTCCCGGGCCACCAGGTGCTCGACCGGGTCGAGGAACCGCGGGGGGCGCGGTGTGTAGCCGGTGGCCAGGACCAACCGCTCCACCTCGTGCTCGTACGTCTCGCCGAGCTGCTCGTGCCGGAGCGTCAGCCGGTAGGCCCCGCGGTCGGCGTCCCACGTGGCGGCGGTCACGCTCGTCTCGGTCCGGAGCGTCGTGGGGACGGGGCCGCGCGCGCTGATCCGGTACAGGGCGTCGTGGATCGCGCTGACCAGGTCGGCGCTGATGCCCTTGTACAGGCTGCGCTGCTCGCGGCCGAGCCGGTCGCGGACGGCCTCGGGCAGCGCGTGGAAGTGGTCGGTGTACTCCGGGCTCGTCATCTCGAGCGTGAGCTTGGTGTCCTCCATCGGGAAGAACCGCGGCGACCGGGTGATCCAGTCGAGCCGGTACCCGCCGTCGCGGATGCCCTCGAGCAGGTCGCGGTACACCTCGGCGGCGGACTGCCCGCTGCCGACGACGGCGACGGACCCCGCGCTCCGGAGGGCGTCGCGGTGCGGCAGGTAGTCGGCCGAGTGCACGACCGGGCCGGCCAGGTCGCGCAGCGCCGCGGGCACCGACGGCTCGGTCCCGACGCCGACGACGACGTGGCGTGCCCGGTACGTCTCGGGCCCCGCGGCCGTGTCGGCGTGCACGGTGAACACGTCCTGCGCGGTGTCGTGCTCGACGGCGACGACCCGGCGGCCCCAGCGGAGGGTGTCGAGCCGGTCGGCCGCCCACCGGCAGTAGGCGTCGTACTCGCTGCGGAGGGGGTGGAAGTCCTCGCGGATGAAGAACGGGTAGAGCCGGCCGGTCTCCTTGAGCCAGGCCAGGAACGAGAACGGCGACGTCGGGTCGGCCATCGTCACGAGGTCGGCGAGGAACGGCACCTGGATCGTGGCGTCGTCGAGCATCATGCCGTGGTGCCAGGCGAAGCCGTCGGCGGCGTCGAGGAACACGGCGTCGAGGTCGTCGAGCGGGTCGGTCAGGCACGCGAGACCGAGGTTGAACGGGCCGATGCCGATCCCGATGACGTCGTGCACGCGGGTGGCGCTGGCGCTGGCGCTGGTGCTGGTGCTGGTGCTGGTGCTGGTGCTGGTGCTGGTCATCGTGCTGCTCCGTCCGTCCGCGTCGCGGCGGCCGTCCGCGTCGTGGAGGCCGTCCGCGTCGTGGAGGCCGTCCGCGTCGTGGAGGCCGTCGGCGTCGCGGCGCCTGCCGCGGCCGGGCCGGCGCTCGGGGTGAGCTGCGGCTCCCACGTCGCGGCACGCAGCCGTTCGGCGGTGGCCACGACGTGGTCGAGGGAGGCGCGCATCTGCTCCACCGTCGTCGCCGGGTCGAGGAGGGTCAGCTTGTTGCACGGCCGACCGGCGATCACCGTCTTGGCGACGAGCACCCGCCCCTCCGCCAGCAGTGCGGCCCGCAGCGGCGCGACCATCGCGTCCGCCTCGTCGTCCGTGACGCCCGCGGGCTGCCAGCGGAACAGCACGGTGCTCAGCTGCGTCGGCGCGACGAGCACCAGGTCCGGGTGCGCCTGCACCACGGCGTGGGTCGCCGCCGCCAGGTCGACCACGGCGTCGAAGGCACGTCCGATCGCGTCGGCCCCGGAGGCGCGGAGCGTCGCCCACAGCTTGAGCGCGTCGAACCGGCGGGTGGTCTGCAGCGACTTGTCGACCTGGTTCGGCTCGGCGGCGTCCTCCGGGTTCAGGTAGTCGGCGTGCCAGGAGGCGCGGTGCAGGTCCGCCGGGTCGCGCACCACGAGCACGCTCGAGGACACCGGCTGGAAGAACGACTTGTGCAGGTCGGTCGTGACGCTCCGGGCGCGCTCGATGCCGGCGAGCAGGTGCCGTCGGGTCGGCGAGACGAGCAGCCCGCACCCGTAGGCGGCGTCGACGTGGAGCCAGACGTCCTCGAAGTCGCACACGTCGGCGATCGGGGCGACCGGGTCGATCACGCCGCGGTCAGTCGTGCCGGCGGTCGCGACCACGGCCATCGGGCTGCGGCCGTCGGCGCGGGCGTCCGCGATCGCGAGGGCCAGCGCCGCGGGCAGCATCCGGCCGGCGGCGTCGGTGGCCACGTCGACGACGGCGCTGTCCGGCAGGCCGAGCAGACGGGCGGACTTGCGGACGCTGAAGTGCGTCTCGGCCGTGGCGAAGAGCGCGAGGTCGGCCAGGTCCGAGGTGCGGTCGGCGCGGAACGGGCGGTCGGCGCGGTCGCTCCGGTCGGAGGCTGTGGTCCCGGTTTCGGTTCCGGCCCCGGTTCCGGCCCCGGTCGCGGTCGCGGTCGCGGTCCCGGTCTCGGTCCCGGCCCGGGTCGCGGTCGCGGGGGCGGTCGCGGGGGCGGTCGCGGGGGCTGCCGTCGCGGCTTCGCGGGCCAGCAGGAGCGCCTGCAGGTTCGACTGCGACCCACCCGAGGTGAACACCCCGTCACCCGCGGCGAACCCGATCCGTCGGGCGAGCCAGTCGACGACGTGGCGCTCGATGTCCGTACCGATGCGGGACTGGTCCCAGGTGTCGACCGAGGGGTTCACGGCGGCGAGGACGGCCTCGGCGGCGACCGCGGGCAACGCCACCGGGCAGTTCAGGTGTGCCAGGTAGCCCGGCGTGTGGAACCAGACGGCCTCGCGGACGAAGAGGTCGTCGAGTTCGGCGAGGGCCCGGTCCGTACCGATCGCCGGGGCGTCGAGGTCCACCGCGGCCACGCGCTGGTGCAGCTCGGCGGCCGGGGTGCTCGTCGTCGGCAGGTCGGCGGCCGCGATCCGGTCGGCGAGCCGGTCGACCGTGGTGCCGACGGCCTCCCGGTAGTGCTCGGCGGTCTCGGGCCTGATCAAGTGGAGCGTGTTCATGTTAGGTGAGGCTAACCTCACCTCTCCTGCCTGTCACCCGTTCGGGGCACCGGGCGTGGCGGACGCGAGCGGTACTCGACAGCAGACGTTTCACGAGCAGGGCGTGGCGGCAGCGGTACGGTCGGAGCATGGCGCGAGCGACACCGATCAGCGTCCGGACCGCGGTCGGGACCGATGCCCCGGGCATCGCCGCCGTGCACGTGCAGGCCTGGCGCGAGGCGTACGCGCACCTGCTGCCGGCAGCCTTCCTCGCCTCGCTCGACCCCGTCGCCCGCAGCATGCGCTGGAGCCGGATCATCGCCGACCCGTCGGTCACGGTCTGCGTCGCCGAGCACGAGGGCGTGGTCGTGGGCTGGGCGACCGCGGGCCCGGGGCGCGATGCGGAACCGGTGCGCGACCGTGAACTCGAGGGCATCTACGTCCTCGCGTCGGAGCACGGCACCGGGACCGGTCAGGCGCTCCTCGACGCCGCGGTCGGGGACGCCCCCGCGTTCCTGTGGGTCGCCGACGACAACCCGCGTGCGCAGGCGTTCTACCGACGCAACGGGTTCCGGCGCGACGGGGTCACGAAGACCCAGCGGCTGGGTGACGAGGAGCTGCTCGCCGCCCGGATGGTGCGCTGAGCCGGAGCGCTAGAGCTTCTCGATCGGGGCGATCTTGATGAGGAGCTTCTTGCGACCGGCGCTGTCGAACGCGATCTCGGCGATGCGCTTGGCACCCTGCCCGGAGACCGCCGACACCGTGCCCTCGCCGAAGTCGACGTGCGTGATGCGGTCGCCCGCCGCCAGCTCCATGTCGCCGTTGTCGCGGACCTGCCCGGACACCCGGTTGGCCCACTCGGTCTTCGGCTTCGTCTTCGCCGCCGCGGCCGCGCGGTCGTAGGACCCGCCGCCCCAGCCGCCGCCTCCGCGGTAGCCGCCGCCCCCGCCGCTGCCGCCGAAGCCCCCGTCGCGCTTGGCGTTCAGCGCGCGCGGCTGCGTGCCACCGCGACTGTTCGCCATGCCCGGGGACTGCTTCCACTCGATGAGCCCCTCGGGGATCTCCTGCAGGAAGCGCGACGGCATCGCCACGTTCACGTCACCGAACTGCGCGCGGGTCATCGCGAGCGACAGGAACAGGGACTTCTTGGCGCGGGTGATGCCGACGTAGAACAACCGCCGCTCCTCCGACGGCCCACCGGGCTCGTTCGCGGACATCCGGTGCGGCAGCAGGTCCTCCTCGACGCCGGTCAGGAACACGGCGTCGTACTCCAGGCCCTTCGCGGTGTGCAGCGTCATGAGCGAGACCGTGCCCGAGGAGTCGTCGAGCTCGTCGGCCGCGGCCACGAGGGACACCTCGGTCAGGAAGTCGGCGAGCGTGCCCTCGGGGTTGTTCTTCTGGAACTCCCGCGTCACGGCGACGAGTTCGTCGATGTTGTCAGCACGGGCGGCGTCCTGCGCGTCCGGCGACTTCCGGAGCTGCTCGAGCAACCCGGAGCCGTCGAGGAGCTGCGTCAGGGTGTCGACGACGGGCTGGTCCGCGGCCTTGGCGGCGACCTCGTCGAGGAGCCCGGCGAACGAGGTGATCGCCGTGCGCACCTTCGGCCCGAAGCCGAGCTCGTCGGCGTGCCGCAGGGCCTCCCGCAGCGACACCTCGTGCTCGTCGGCGTACCGCTGCAGCGTGGTCTCGGTCACGGCGCCGATGCCGCGCTTCGGCACGTTGAGCACGCGCCGGAGAGACAGCGGGTCGGCTGGGTTCGCGACGGTGATCAGGTACGCCATCGCGTCCTTGATCTCGGCGCGCTCGTAGAACTTCGTGCCGCCGAGCACCCGGTACGGGATCGCCGCACGGATGAAGATCTCCTCGAGCGCACGCGTCTGCGAGTTCGTCCGGTAGAACACCGCCATGTCGCGGTAGTCGGTGCCGTCCTCGTGCAGCCGCTGGATCTCGTCGGCGACGAACTGGGCCTCGTCGTGGCCGGTGTACCCGGTGAACCCGACGATCTTGTCGCCGGCGCCGACGTCGGTGAACAGGTTCTTCGCCTGACGGTCGAAGTTGTTCGCGATGACGGCGTTCGCCGCGTCGAGGATGTTCTGCGTCGAGCGGTAGTTCTGCTCGAGCAGGATCACCTTCGAGTTCGGGAAGTCCCGCTCGAACTCGACGATGTTGCGGATGTCGGCGCCGCGGAAGGCGTAGATGGACTGGTCGGAGTCACCCACGACCGTCAGGGACGCCGGGGCGATCGACCCGTCGGTCTCGCGCATCCGCTCGACGTGCTGCCCGGCGTCCTCGAGCTTGTCGACCTGGTCGACCGGCACGGGACGGGTCAGCTCGCGGATCAGGGCGTACTGCGCGTGGTTCGTGTCCTGGTACTCGTCGACCAGGACGTAGCGGAACCGACGCTGGTACAACGCGGCGACCTCGGGGAACGCGCGGAACAGGAACACCGTCTGCCCGATGAGGTCGTCGAAGTCGAACGCGTTCGCCCGGCGCAGCTCGTTCGTGTAGCGCCGGAACACCTCGGTGAACATGACCTCTTGCGGGTCGTCGGTGTTGATGTTCCGGGCGTAGGTGTCGATGTCCTGCAGCTCGTTCTTGAGCTTCGAGATCTTCGATGCCGCCGCCCCGACCGTCAGGCCGAGCGAGTCCGCTTCGAGGTCCTTGATGATCCGCTTGAGCAGCGCGCGCGAGTCGGCGGAGTCGTAGATGGTGAACGACTGCGGGAACCCGAACCGCTCGGCTTCGCGGCGCAGGATCCGCACGCACGCCGAGTGGAAGGTCGAGATCCACATGCCCTCGGCCGCCTGCCCGACCAGGGCCTGCACCCGCTCGCGCATCTCGGCCGCGGCCTTGTTGGTGAACGTGATCGCGAGGATCTGCGACGGCCAGGCTTCACGGTTGGCCAACAGCAGCGCGATGCGGCGGGTCAGCACGCTCGTCTTGCCCGACCCCGCACCGGCCACGATGAGCAGGGACTCGCCGCGGTACTCGACGGCTTCCTTCTGCTGGGGGTTCAGCCCCGTGGTGAACGGGTCCTCGTAGGCACGGTCACGCGCGCCGGAGCCGTCGCTGCGGCCGGGCGTCGAGTCGGAGGGGTCGAGCACGATCGTCATGTCCGGGACAGTCTAGGCGCGACCCACGACACGCATCAGGCCCGTCCGGCTCGTTCCGCGACGAGCGATCGGGCCCGGACGGCGAGGTCCGCGTGGTCGGCGAACGCCCCGTCGACCCCCGTCCGCAGGACCGAGGTGAACCACCGCTCCCAGTCGCCGTGCGCAGCCAGGTCGCCGCCGCGCCGGAGCACGGCCGGCAGGAACCGGTTCTCCGGCCGGAGCGTCCACGTGTACATGGCGAGACCGGCCGCGTGTGCCCGGTCGACGACGTCGCTGCGCACCGGTCCGGGATCGTCGACGGCCCTCGTGTCGACGCCGGCCATCAGCGTCGGCAGGTCGACGCTGATGCCGTCGAACTCGGTGGCGAGCGCCGCGAGCGCCGCGTCCGTCCGCTCGGCGGCGTAGGTCGGGGCGGCGGGACCGCCGGCGGCGACCTCGTCCGCGGCCGCACCACGGGCCTCCTGGAGGTACACGAGCCGCCCACCCGTGCCGAGCGCGGCGACCTCGCGGAGGACGCCCTTCTCGAACGACTCAACCGTCAGACGGTCGTCGCCGCGCCACCCGGCGTCGCCGAGGACGCCGTCCAGCAGGGACGCCATCGGGAAGCCGGCGTCGGCGAAGGCGGTGGCGTGCTTGACCTCGGCCACGAGGCCGACCCGCCGCGGGGCGGCGTCCAGGATCGCGAGCAGGTCCTCCAGGCGCAGGACCGTGTCCTCGCCGTCGTGCTGCCGGGAGGCACGGCGCAGCTCCGGCAGGCGCTCACGGGTCCGCAGGGTCCGCAACTCGGCCCAGGTGAAGTCCTCGGTGAACCAGCCGGTGAGGCGCTTCCCCTCGATCGTCTTCGTCGTCCGTCGGTCCCGGAACTCCGGACGGTCGGCGACGTCGGTCGTGCCGGAGACCTCGTTCTCGTGCCGGAGCACCAGGACGCCGTCCTTGGTGGGGACGAGGTCCGGCTCGATCGCGTCGGCACCGAGCTCGACGGCGAGTTCGTAGGCGCTGCGGGAGTGCTCGGGGCGGTACCCGGAGGCCCCGCGGTGGGCGATGACGAGCGGCTGCATGCAGGCGACGATACGGAGCGCGGGTGAACGGCGCCGACGTTCAGCGCGCACGCGGGGACCGCTCGGTGGACCGACAGCGAGCCTCAATAGGCTCACGCGCAGGAGGACCCGGAACCGTTCCGCTTCCCGCGAATCCACAGCCATCGAGCCACCAGGGCCCGTACGCTGTGAGGACACGAAGGAACGGCTCTGCCGAACTCCTTCCCGAGCCCACGAGCCGATGCCATCCGGGTACCGGCTCCACGACTCCACACCAGAGGAATCAGAGGACACCATGGCCTTCAAGCCCGGTTTCGACCAGTCCCCCGCCTTCAACGACGCGGGCCGGAACGCATGGGGCGCCGGCGCGAACGCACAGCAGGGCGGCTACCCGCAGCAGGCGTACCCCCAGCAGGGCGGCTACCCGCAGGCGCCGTACGGCCAGACCGGCTGGGGACAGGCACCGCAGCAGCCCGGCATGTCGCCGGACCAGCTCCGTGACATGTACGACCGCCCGTCGGCGAACAAGGTCGACACGGACCGCATGTCGTACGAGGACACCATCGTCAAGACGCTCCTGGCGTTCGGCGTGCTCATCGTCGGCGCGGTCGCCGGGTGGAACCTGCCGCCGGTCGTCTGGATCGTCGGCGCGCTCGTCGGGTTCGTCCTCGCGCTGGTGAACACCTTCAAGAAGAAGCCGTCGCCGGGTCTCGTGCTCGCCTACGCGTTCTTCGAGGGGCTCTTCGTCGGTGGCATCTCGGGCATGTACAACACCATGTGGGACGGCATCGTCACGCAGGCCGTGTTCGGCACGCTCGGTGTCTTCGCGGTCACGCTCCTGCTGTTCTCGTCGGGCAAGGTCCGTGCGACCCCGAAGGCCACGAAGTTCTTCCTCGTCGCGATCGTCGGCTACATGGCGTTCTCGCTCGTGAACGTGGTGCTCATGTTCACCGGTGTCACGCAGAGCGCGTTCGGGCTCCTCGGCGTGACGGTGTTCGGCATCCCGCTCGGTGTCCTGATCGGCATCTTCGTGGTGCTCATGGCGGCGTACTCGCTGATCCTCGACTTCGACCAGATCAAGACCGGTGTCCAGCGGGGCGCTCCCCGCATCTACGCGTGGACGGCGGCGTTCGGGCTCATCGTGACGCTGGTCTGGCTGTACCTGGAGATCCTGCGCATCCTGGCGATCATCGCCAGCAGCTCGCGCAACTAGCACCCGATCGACCCCGAAGGGCCCCGGCTTCCGCCGGGGCCCTTCTTCGTGCCCAGGGCGCGCGGCGTCCCGGCGCCGCCCGCGCCCCTGCGGCCGCGCCCGCGCGCCCCGCGCGCCCGCGCCCGCACCCGCCGAAGTCGCACGACCCGCCGCCCGCACCCCGCCGAAGTCGCACGGACTGCCGCCCCGCCGGGTGCTCGGCGACCGAACGCGCGACCTCGGCGATAGGTCCGCGGCGAGTCGAGCGACCTCGGCGCTCACGCCGGGACGACGTGGCGGAGGCGCCGAGGTTGCACGAAGTGCCGCGTGCAGACCGGCCAGGTCGCACGAAGTGCCGCCCCGCCTGCCGCCCGGCGGCCGGACGTGCGACCTCGGCAGGGCCTTGGCGGCGGGTCGTGCGACCTCGGCGGGGCCTTCGCGGCAGGGCCTTCGCGGCGGGGACGCGCGGAGACGCCGAGGGCCCGGCACGCAGTGCGTACCGGGCCCTCGGGCGTCAGGGGAGCGTCACTCCCACTCGATCGTCCCCGGCGGCTTCGACGTGACGTCGAGCACGACCCGGTTCACGTCGCGCACCTCGTTCGTGATGCGGTTCGAGATCTTCGCGAGCACGTCGTACGGCAGACGCGTCCAGTCCGCGGTCATGGCGTCCTCGGAGGAGACCGGACGGAGCACGATCGGGTGTCCGTACGTGCGGCCGTCTCCCTGCACGCCGACCGAGCGGACGTCGGCGAGCAGCACGACCGGGCACTGCCAGATCTCGTCGTCCAGGCCGGCCGCGGTGAGCTCGGCACGGGCGATGGCGTCGGCGGCGCGGAGGATCTCGAGCCGCTCGGCCGTGACCTCGCCGACGATGCGGATGCCGAGGCCCGGGCCGGGGAACGGCTGGCGTCCGACGATGACCTCGGGCAGCCCGAGCTCGCGGCCGACCGCCCGGACCTCGTCCTTGAACAGGGTGCGCAGCGGCTCGACGAGCTGGAACGTCATGTCGTCGGGCAGCCCGCCGACGTTGTGGTGCGACTTGATGTTCGCGGTGCCCGATCCGCCGCCGGACTCGACGACGTCCGGGTACAGGGTGCCCTGCACGAGGAACTTGACCTCGGCGTCGCCGTCGGAGGCACGGGCCTCGAGCACGAGCGCCTCGGCCGCGGCTTCGAACGTGCGGATGAACTCACGCCCGATGATCTTGCGCTTCTGCTCGGGGTCGCTCACGCCGGCGAGGGCGTCGAGGAACTGCTCGCGGGCGTCGACCGTGACGAGCCGGACGCCGGTGGAGGCGACGTAGTCCTCTTCCACCTGCTTGCGCTCGTCGGCACGGAGGAGCCCGTGGTCGACGAAGACGCACGTCAGCTGGTCGCCGACGGCCTTGTGCACGAGCGCTGCGGCGACGGCGGAGTCCACCCCGCCGGAGAGCCCGGCGATGACCCGCGAGGAGCCGACCTGGGCGCGGATGCGCTCGACCTGCTCCTCGATGACGTTGGCGGAGTTCCAGTCACCCGGCAGACCGGCGGCACGGTGCAGGAAGTTCTCGAGCACGGCCTGGCCGAACGCGGAGTGCTTGACCTCGGGGTGCCACTGCACGCCGTAGAGCTTGCGCTCGTCGGAGGCGAAGGCCGCGACCGGGGTCGACTCGCTCGACGCGAGGACGTCGAAGCCCTCCGGGGCCTTCGACACGGCGTCACCGTGCGACATCCAGGTGGTCTGGTCGGCCGGCTGTCCGCCGAGCAGGACACTGTCGGTCCCGCTCACCGTGACGGCCGTGGCCCCGTACTCGCGGAGGCCGGTGTTCGCGACCTCGCCACCGAGCGACTTCGCCATGGCCTGGAAGCCGTAGCAGATGCCGAGCACGGGGACGCCGAGGTCGAGGATCTCGCTGTCGAGGGACGGTGCGCCGTCCTCGTAGACCGAGGACGGGCCTCCGGACAGGACGATCGCTGCCGGGTCCTTCGCGCGGATCTCGTCCGCCGTGACGGAGTGCGGGACGATCTCGCTGTAGACGTTGGCCTCGCGCACCCGTCGGGCGATCAACTGCGCGTACTGCGCGCCGAAGTCGACGACGAGGACGGGACGCTGTTCGGTCTCGCTCACCGAGCGCTCTCCTTCTCCCGCGACTGCTGCGCGGTCAGCTCGTGGTAGGTGGTCATGGCGGCCTTCTGCATGCGGTGCTCGACCACGAAGGACATGAACGGGATGATCCCGCCGAGGGCGATGAGCAGGAAGCGCGTCGGGCGCCACCGCATGATGCTCCACAGGCGGAAGTCCGCGAAGAGGTAGACGACGTACAGCCAGCCGTGGGCGATGAGGATCGCGACCGACAGGTTGAACGTGCCGGGTGCTTCACCGGCGGTGCCGTTCGGGACGAAGAACGCTCCGCCGCCGAGCTGCATCTCGCGCTGGATGGGCGTGTACTTGATCACGACCTCGACGATCAGGGCCAGCAGCAGCACACCCGTGATGTACGCGGAGATGCGGTAGAACCGCACGGCCCCGGGGATCTTCGGGATGTCGCGGGTCCGGACGGTCAGAGCCATGCCGACGATCCTACCGGCGACCGGGCTCGGCCCGGGCGTCGTCCACAGGCGCCCCGTCCGCGGTGCCGTCGTCGAGCGCCGGAGCGTCCACGGGCCCGGCGGCGGCATCGACCGGAGCCCCGCCCGCGGCCTCGGCGGCCTCGCGCTCCTCGTCCTGCTCCCGCTCCCACGCGTCCTTCACGAAGCGGTACCAGAGGAAGACGGCGAACCCGGCGAAGACGACCCACTCGACGGCGTAGAAGAGGTTCAACCAGTCGAACTGGACCTCGCGCGTGGGGGCCCGGTCGGCGATGGTGCCGAGGTCGGCGGCGTCCGCGGTCGCCCCACCGGCGACGACGTACCCGCCGTACATCCGGTCGTCGAACGCCTTCCAGGTGTTCACGAACCGGGCCGGCGCGACCGCCGAGTACTCGCCCTGCTCGAAGGAGTCCTGGTCGGGCGACTCCGCCGGGTAGTACCGACCCTGGACCGTCACGGTCGCGCCGTCCGCCAGACGGTCGCCACCGGCGACGGCGTCCGACCGCTGGTCGGCCCACCCGATGACGACCGGGAGGCTCGCCCCCGTCGCGTCGTCGACCAGGTGTCCGACGGCCTGGTACGTCCCACCCCCGCTGCGGCCGGTGAGGACGGTCGTGTCGCCGGCGACGAAGCGACCGGAGACCGTGACCTTCTGCCCGGCGAGCGTCGAGCCGACGGGCTTCTCCGGCGTGGTGACCTCGTCGAGCGTGCGACGGGTCTCGGTGCCGGCGGGCAGGGGCTTGCCGTTCTCGATGCTGCGTTCGAGCTGCCACTTGCCGAGGGCCGCGAACACGCCGGCCAGGACCAGCGCCAACAGCAGCAGTGCGATCCACCTCGGACGTCGTGCAACGGCCCACATGCGTGTCAGTACTCCGGATCGCGTGGTCGGACCGGGCGCTCGGGACGCTCGGCGGGGATCTCGATCGACGACGTGCTCGCGCTCACGGGTTCCGGCAGGACCGGCTGTTCACGGCTGGACGTTGTCTCGGGGTCCCCATTGTCGCGCTCTTCCCTGCCCGCGGCCTCCACGAGGGCGATCTCCTCGGCGAAGCGTCGGTCCCGCTCGGCCTTGCGCTCCGCGGCGGCCTGCGCTGCCGCGAGCTCGCGGCCGCGGAGCTTCCGCACCCGACCGGGTCGGAGCACGAGCCTCCCGATGCGGTCCGAGTTCACGGCCAGCAGCGGACCGAGCACGGCCATCACCAGCACGTACAGGCCCGCGAACGCCGTGATGCGCTCCTCGAGCCCGGCCGCGGCGGACAGCGTCGCCAGGATCAGCGCGAACTCCCCACGGTTGACCAGGATGACGGCGGTGTTGATCCCCTGCTGGACGCTGAAGCCGTTCATCCGGGCGACGAGCTGACCGGCGACGGCGTTGAGCACGACGGTCATGCCGATCGCGGCGGCGACGGGCCAGAGCACCTCGCCGAACGTCGAGACGTCGAGGCCGAGCCCGAAGTTCACGAAGAAGAAGGCCGCGAACACGTCACGCATCGGGAGGGCGAGCTGCTCGATGCGGTCGCGGTAGCGCGTGGCACCGCAGAGCAGCCCGATGACGAACGCACCGATGGCGTCGGTCACGCCGAGCAGGTCGCCGATGCCGCCGAACATCACCGCGAGGCCGAAGAACAGCACCGTGAAGAGCTCGTCGTCGCGCGTGGCGAAGAGCTTCGAGACTTGCTTGCCGCCCCACCGCGCCAGGCTGAACATGACGATGAGGAACCCGAACGCGAGCGCGAGCTTCCCGATCACCGCCCAGGGGTTCGTGTCGCCGGACAGCACGACCGAGACGATCGCCAGGTAGACGGCGATGAAGACGTCCTCGATGACCGTGACGCCCAGGATCATGGGCGTCTCGTCGTTCGCGAGCCGCCGGAGCTCGATGAGCAGCTTCGTGACGATCGCACTCGACGACGTCGCCGTCATGCCCGCGATGATCAGGGCTTCCCGGGTCCCCCAACCGAGCGAGAACCCGAACGCGAACCCGACGCCCATGTTGATGGCGACGTAGGTCCCGCCGGAGACCAGGAGCTTGCCGGCGTTGCCGTAGAACTCCTCCTGGTCGAACTCCAGGCCGAGGTTGAACAGCAGCAGGATGAGCCCGAAGGTCGCGATCAGCTCGATGGTGTGCGACTCGACGCTCAGCCCGAACCAGGGGGTGTGCGGACTCGCGATGAGCCCGACCACCATGTAGACGGGGATCGCCGGCAGACCGATCGTCTTGCCGAGCCGTCCGAGGACGTAGGCGATGAGGAACAGGCCGCCGATGGTCAGCAGCTCACCACCCAGGTGCATCGGCTAGCTCCCGGGCGGTGCCTCGGCAGCAGCTGCTGCCACCTGACCGCTGCGGTAGAAGGAGAACGCCTTCGCCACCTTCTCGGGCGCACCCGCGACGACGATGGTGTCCCCGGGGAACACCACGAAGTCGGACGAGGGCGCCGGGTTGGCGCTGTCGCCTCGGACCACTGCGACGACGGTCAGGCCGATGAAGCCGGAGTCGTGCAGGTCGCCGAGGGGCTTGCCCGCGATCGCGTCGTCGTAGTCGACGCTGAACCAGTCGATGGAGAGGCCGGGGATCTCGTCGAGCTTGTCGAGGCCCTCGGTGATCCGGGTGCCGCCGAGGAGTTCGGCGAGGGTGTGCGCCTCGTCCTCACTGAGGCGGAGCGAGACCTTCTCGGACTTGTCCGCGCCGTCGGCGACGTCCGCGAAGGAGATGAGGTCGGAGTGACCCGACCGGTGCGTGATGACACCGCACTTGCCACCGTCGTCGGTGTAGAAGCTGTGCAGCACGCCGACGCCGGGGAGTTTGACGCGATGGACGTCGACCATGATGGCTCCCTTTCCCAGGACTCCCATGCTAACCACCGGCAGGGCCCGGCCATTCCGTCCGGCACGGGTCATCCCACCGGTGGACGCGGCGGTCCACCCTGCCCGTCGAGGATGGCGGCATGACCTCCCGCACCGTGGTCGCCGTCACCGGCGTCGTCGTCGTCACCGTGTACGCCGCGCTCATGGCGCTCGACGCGCTCGTGCTCGACCCCCTCGCCGCCGTGCCGGGACGGTCGCTCGCCGAGGTCCACGCCGGGGTCGAGGCCGCGGGCGGCTCCGTGGTGCAGGCCGTCGCCGCCGTCCTGGTCGTCGCCGCCGTCGGCGTCGCACTCGCGGTGCTCGTCGCCGTCCTCGCCCTGTGGGACGGCCTGCCCGCTCCGACGATCGCGGTCCTCCACCTCGGACTCGTCGTGCTCGGCGCCTTCGCGACGTTCCTGACCACGTTCTTCCTCGGCCTCGAGGTCGCCGATGCGTTCGGGACCGCGGGCGGCACGCACTCCCCCTGGGTCGCCGTGCTGGCCGGGACGAGTCTCGTCGCCCTCGTCGCGATCCCCATAGTGCTCTTCACCGACATGGTGCGCACGCTCCGTCACGCCCGGGCCGAGGCCCTTGTCCACGGGTGACGTCGGCCGAGCCGAGACGGCGGCCCCGCCGCGTCGTCGGCCCGGTGACGACGTCGGACCCGGGGCCGACGACGTGACGGACGGGAGGCCCGTGGCGGCGCCGTCACGGGCCTCCCGGTCCGTCGTCGCGATCGCCGGCACCCTCGTCGTGACGGCCTACGCCGCACTGCTCGCCCTCGACGCCCTCGTGCTCGACCCGCTCGCCGCCGTGCCGGGCAGGACGCTCGCGCAGGTGTACGCCAAGGTCGACGCGGTCGGTGCGGACAGCCGCCTCGACGTCGCCGGGGTGCTCGTCCTCGCCGGCACCGGTGTCGCCCTCGCCGTCTTCTTCGCGGGCGCCGCCGTCCGCGGGTGGATGCGGCTCCCGGTCGCCGTCGTCTGCCACCTCGCGGTGCTCGCCTGCGGAGCGGGCGCGGTGTTCCAGTCCGGCTTCTTCCTCGCAATGGACGTCGCGGACGCCCACGGGATCCCCGGTGGTCGACACGGGCCGTCCACCGGGGTCCTGTACGGGACGAGTCTCCTGGCCCTGGTCGCGATCCCGGTGGTCGCCGCGGTCACCCTGCTCGGCGACCTCGTCCGCCAGCGACGCCACCGCCGGCCCGCCTGAGCCTGGCGACCGGTGAGGTTCAGCGGGGTTCGGTCGTCTTCTCGCCGACGACCTGCTCGTCGTCTGCCGTGGCGCCCTCGGCACCGCTCGACCGGCCGCCGCCCACGACGACGTCGTCCTCCTCGAACCCGAACGCGATGTCCGGCGCCTCGAGCCGCACGCGGTCCGCCGATTCGTCGTCGGGCTGCAGCTGCGACTCCCGCTCGGCGGCGACCCGCTTCAGGTAGTTCGACACCTCGTTCTCGGTGGTCTCCTGGTCCCACCCGAGCACGTCCGCCATGAGCTTCGCGGCGACGGGGGCTGCGGACTCGCCGCGGTCCCAGGCCTCGATGGAGATGCGGGTGCGGCGGGCCAGGACGTCCTCGAGGTGCAGGGCTCCCTCGTGCGAGGCGGCGTACACGACCTCGGCGCCGATGTAGTCGTCCGCGCCGGGCAGCGCGTCGGCCAGCGACGGGTCGTCCTGCACGAGCTGCAGCACCTCGGACGCGAGGGTGCCGTACCGGTTGAGCAGGTGCTCGATGCGGACCTTGTGCACGCCGGCGGACCTCGCCGTGCGGCCGCGCTTGTTCCAGGCGGCCGGGTACCCCTCGGCGCCGAGCAGCGGGATGTCCTGCGTCGTCGACTCGGGGACCTTGCCGTCCATCGCGGCGACGGCCTCGTCGATGGCGTCCTTGCCCATCACGCGGTAGGTGGTCCACTTGCCGCCGGCGACGACGACCAGGCCCGGGGCGGTGTGCGCGACGACGTGCTCGCGGCTGAGCTTCGACGTCGCCTCGGACTCACCGGCCAGGAGCGGTCGGAGTCCTGCGTAGACGCCCTCGACGTCCTCGCGGGTGAGCGGCACCGCGAGCACCTTGTTGACGTGCTCGAGGATGTAGTCGATGTCCGCCGCGGTGGCAGCCGGGTGGGCCTTGTCGAGGTACCAGTCGGTGTCGGTCGTGCCGATGAGCCAGTGCCGGCCCCACGGGATGACGAACAGCACGCTCTTCTCGGTGCGCAGGATCATGCCCGAGTTCGACTGGAACCGGTCGCGCGGGACGACGAGGTGCACGCCCTTCGACGCCCGGACCTTGAACTGGCCGCGGGTGCCGACCATCGCCTGCGTGTCGTCGGTCCAGACACCGGTCGCGTTGACGACCTGCTTCGCCCGGATGTCGAAGTGCTCGCCCGTCTGGATGTCGTGCGCGTGCGCCCCGACGACCCGTTCGCCGACCTTGATGAAGCCCTCGATCCGCACCCGGGACGCCGCGTGGGCACCGTACGAGGCGGCCGTGCGCACGAGCGCCGCGACGTACCGGGCGTCGTCGACCTGCGCGTCGTAGTAGGTCATCCCGCCGACGAAGGCGTCCTTCTTGAGCGACGGCATCGAGCGGAGCACCTGCGTGCGGGTGAGGTGCCGGTGGTGGGGCACGCCGGGCGGGCGCCCGCCGGACCAGCTGAAGACGTCGTACATCGCCATGCCGATGCCGATGTAGAAGCGCTCCCAGACGCGGTGGTTGAGCGGGTACAGGAAGCGGACCGGCTTCACCAGGTGCGGGGCGATCCGCTGCAGCAGCAGGCCGCGTTCGATGAGGGCCTCGCGCACGAGCGTGAAGTTGAGCTGCTCGAGGTAGCGGATGCCGCCGTGCACGAGCTTCGACGACCGGCTGGACGTGCCCGATCCCCAGTCTCGCGCCTCGACGATGCCGACCGACAGGCCGCGCGTCACGGCGTCGAGCGCGGCACCGCCACCGACGATGCCGCCGCCGACGACGAGCACGTCGAGCTCGGTGTTCTTCAGCGTCTCGATCGCCGCGGCGCGTTCGTCGGGGCCGAGCTTCGTCGTGGGGTCGAACCCCGCCGTGGTGGACGCACCGTCCGTGACCGTCGTTGCCATGCTCGCCTCCGTCGCCGTGCGGCGCCGGGCGTCACCCGGGGAGCGTCCCCGAGCGCACCGCCGTCAGCGGTGGTACGGCGCCACGACCACTTCTACTCGCTGGAACTCCTTGACGTCGGAGTACCCGGTCGTCGCCATCGACCGACGCAGTGCGCCGACCAGGTTGGCGCGACCGTCCCACGACGGGGTCGGGCCGTTCAGGATGCTCTCGAGCGTCCCGATCGTGCCCACCTCGACGCGACGGCCGCGGGGCAGTTCGGGGTGGTGCGCTTCGGCACCCCAGTGGAACCCGCCGCCGGGCGCCTCCTGCGCACGGGCGAACGCGGTGCCGAGCATGACCGCGTCGGCGCCCATCGCGATCGCCTTCACGACGTCGCCGGCGGTGTCGAGGCCGCCGTCCGCGATGACGTGCACGTACCGGCCGCCGGACTCGTCCATGTAGTCGCGGCGGGCACCGGCGACGTCGGCGACCGCGGTCGCCATCGGCGCGTGGATGCCCAGGGCGGCACGGGTCGTCGAGGCCGCGCCACCGCCGAAGCCGACGAGCACGCCCGCGGCACCGGTGCGCATGAGGTGCAGCGCCGCCGTGTAGGTGGAGGCACCGCCGACGATCACGGGGACGTCGAGCTCGTAGATGAACTTCTTGAGGTTGAGCGGCTCCTGGTTCTGGGAGACGTGCTCGGCGCTGACCGTGGTGCCGCGGATGACGAACAGGTCGACCCCGGCGTCGACGACGGTCTGCGAGAACTCCTGCGTGCGCTGCGGGCTGAGCGACCCGGCGACGGGCACCCCGGCCGCACGGATCTCGGCCAGGCGGCGGGTGATCAGCTCGGCCTTGACCGGCTCGGCGTAGATCTCCTGCATGCGCTTCGTGACGTTGCCGTCGGTCAGCGAACGGATCTCAGCGAGGTAGGGCTCCGGGTCCTCGTAGCGGGTCCAGAGGCCTTCGAGGTCGAGGACCCCGAGGACGCCGAGGCGCCCCATCTCGATGATGGTCGCGGGCGAGGCGACGGAGTCCATCGGCGCGGAGAGGATCGGCGAGTCGAACCTGAAGGCGTCGATCGACCACTCGACGCTGACGTCGCGCGGGTCACGCGTCCGTCGCGAGGGGACCACCGCGATGTCGTCGAACGCGTACGCCCGACGTCCGCGCTTGCCTGCACCGATCTCGACTTCGCTCACCCGGCAACCCTACCGGGCGGGGTCCCGCGCTGGCACGGCCGGACGGTCGTTGCCTGCTGCCGGTGCGTGCGGTCCGTGGTTCAGTGCGGCCCGCGGCGCCGCGTGGAGCGGGTGCGGCGGAGCACCCGGAGCGTCAGCCCGAGCAGCAGGGCCAGCACGATCAGCACGACGAGGAGTGCGGCCGCGACCTTCACGACCAGGGCCGCACCGACGAACAGGACGACGAACACCACCCACACGAGGGCGTCCATCGCCCGGTCGGAGAAGCGTTCCACGCTCGAACGGTACCCGACCGGTGGTGGTGGGACGGGCCTCCCGGCCGGACGGAGGCGCGGGAGGCACGGGACGCCGCCCGGTACGCGGGACGCCGCCCGGTACGCGGGACACCGCCCGGTACGCGAGACGCCGCCCGGTACGCGGGACGCCGCACAATGCTTGAGACGCCGCCGGAACCGGCGGCGTCTCGCCGCTTCGGCGGCGTCTCGGGTGAGACACCGGCGTCTCGGCAAGACACCGGCGTCCCTGCAAGCCACCGGTGTCTCGGGCAAGACACCGGCGTCCCAGTGAGACACCGGCGTCCCGGCGAGACACCGGCGTCCCGGCGAGACGCCGGCGTCCGCCCCGGACACGAGAGCGGGGCCGTGCGGCGCGCATCGCGCAGCCTGCACGGCCCCACCGGTCGCGGATGCCGCCCCCACAGCGACACCCGCGGGTCGACGGGCTCAGCGAGCGCCGTCGACGTCCTTGGCGAGCGTCCCGAGGTAGAGCTCGATGACCTTCGGGTCGTCGGCGAGCTCCTTCCCGGTGCCCGAGTAGGCGTTCCGCCCCTGGTCGAGGACGTAGCCGCGGTCACAGATCTGCAGGCAGCGACGGGCGTTCTGCTCGACCATGATCACCGAGACGCCGGCCTTGTTGATCCGACGCGTGCGGATGAACGTCTCGTCCTGTCGGACCGGCGACAGCCCGGCACTCGGCTCGTCGAGCAGCAGCACCTTCGGGTCCATCATGAGCGCCCGCGCCATCGCGACCGACTGCCGCTCACCACCGGAGAGCGATCCGGCACGCTGGCCCTTGCGCTGCCCGAGGACGGGGAACAGGTCGTAGATGACCTCGAGCCGCTCGCTGAACTTCTTCGGCCGCAGGTACAGCCCCATCTGCAGGTTCTCCTCGATGGAGAGCGACGGGAAGACGTTGTTCGTCTGCGGCACGAAGCCGACGCCGGCCTGCACGAGCTTGTTCGCCTTGAGGTTCGTGATGTCCTCGCCCTGCAGCGTCACCGAGCCCTCGCGGATGTTCACCAGGCCGAACAGCGCCTTGAGGAGCGTCGACTTCCCGGCACCGTTCGGGCCGATGATGCCGATGAGCTCGCCCGGGTAGCACTCCAGGTCGCAGCCGTTGAGGATGTTGACGCCCGGCAGGTACCCGGCGACCAGGTTGCTCGCGCGCATCACGGGCTCGCGGTCCTGCACGGCGGTCCCGCCGACCGGCGCACCGCCCGGGGTCGTGCCGCCCGGTGTGACGGCCACGGCCGCCGGCTCCGGACTGGAGGCCCGGCCCGCGCCGGTGCCGTTCGTCGCGTCCGTCATCGGGTCGCCTTCCCTTCGTCGGCGGCGTCCGCCGCGTCCTCTTCTGCGACCTCGTCGGCGAGTTCCTCGTAGGTCTCCTCGGTGAGGAGCGAGTCGTCGCCCAGGTCGGTGTCGTGGTGGGCGCCGAGGTAGGCGTCGATGACGGCCTGGTCGTCCATGACGGTGGCGGCCGGGCCCTCGGCGACGACCTTGCCCTCGGCCATGACGACGACCCAGTCCGAGATGTGCCGGACCATGTGCATGTCGTGCTCGACGAAGAGCACGGTCATGCCGTCGTCGCGCAGGGACTGGATGTGCCCGAGGAGCGACTGGGTCAGCGCGGGGTTCACGCCGGCCATCGGCTCGTCGAGCATGATCATCGTCGGGTCGGACATCAGCGCGCGGGCCATCTCGAGGAGCTTCCGCTGGCCGCCCGAGAGCGAACCGGCGTAGTCGTCCTTCTTCTCGAGGAGCTTGAAGCGGGCGAGGAGGTCCTCGGCCTTCGCCGTGATCTCCTGCTCGCGCTTCTTCCACACCGGGGACACCAGGGCGGCGAAGAAGTTCTCGCCGGGCTGGTCCTTCGCGCCGAGCAGCATGTTCTGCATGACGGTCAGGCGGGACAGCGCCTTCGTCAACTGGAAGGTGCGGACCATACCGGCCCGGGCGACCTTCGCGGCCCCGGTGTTGCCGAGCGTCTTCCCGTTGAACTGCCAGCGGGCCTCCTTGCCGCTCGACGGCTTGTCGAAGCCGGTGAGCAGGTTGAAGAAGGTGGTCTTGCCAGCGCCGTTCGGGCCGATGAGCGCCGTGATGGCGCCGCGCTGGACCTCGAGGTGGTCGACGTCGACCGCGGTCATGCCGCCGAACTTGCGGGTGATGTTGTCGACCGTGAGGATCGCGTCGGGCTTCGCGGCGCCGGGCGTCCTGGCGATGCCCGTCGCGTCGGTGGCGGTGCGGCCGGTGTCGGTCGTGGGGGTTGCGTCAGACACTGAACGTCAGCTCCTTCTTGTTCCCCAGGAGTCCCTGTGGGCGGAAGACGATGAGGAGCATGAGCGCGACGCCGACGAGCACGTACGAGAACTGCTCGGCCTGCTGGGCGCTCATGATCGAGTTCGGGATGAAGTCACCCGCGAGGGTGCGGATGAAGAGCCGGACGACGAAGAACAGGACCGCGCCGAGCACCGGGCCGAACACCGTCGCGGCACCACCGAGGATGAGCGCCGTCCAGATGAAGAACGTCATCGAGCGGCCCATCGCGTCCGGCTGCACCGAACTCGGCAGGACGTAGATGATCCCGGCGAGGGCGCCGAGCGCGCCACCGAACACGAGCGCCTGCATCTTGTAGGAGTAGACGTTCTTGCCGAGGGAGCGGACGGCGTCCTCGTCCTCGCGGATGGCCTTCACGACGCGACCCCAGGGGCTGCGCATGAGGAGGAACAGCACGAGGGTGAACAGGGCGACGAGGCCCCAGCCGACGATGCGGATCCACCAGCCGTTGACGCCGTTGTTCGAGTAGCTGAACCAGAGGATCGTCGTGGTGCCGTCGGGCAGGAAGCTCAGCGCGTTGAACGGTTCGCGGTAGCTCGAGCCGGTGATGCCGTTCGAGCCACCCGTGGTGTCGGTGAGCAGGCTCGAGCGTCCGACCATGCGGATGATCTCGGCGCCGGAGATCGTCACGATCGCCAGGTAGTCCCCCCGCAACCGCAGGGTCGGGATGCCGAGGATGACGGCGAAGACGATCGCGATGGCCAGGGCGACCAGGACCGCCAGGCCGAAGGGCAGGCCGTTCGTGATCGAGATCGCGAAGCCGTACGCGCCGAGCAGCAGGAACGCCGCCTGGCCCATGTTCACCAGACCGGTGAGACCGAAGTGCACGTTGAGGCCGATCGCCGCGAGCGCGAAGGCCGCGGTCGTCGGGGCGAGTGCTTCCTGCGTCAGCGAGCTGAGCAGTTGGAGGATGTAGTCCATGCGGGTGCTCCTTAGCCGATCCGCTCGGCACGGCCGAAGATGCCCTGCGGCCGGAACAGCAGGATGAGGATGAGGATGACGAGGGCGGTGGCGTACTTGAAGTCACCGGGGAGCACCAGGTTCGTGAGCTCCACGACGACGCCGATGATCATCGAGCCGACGAGCGCGCCGTACGCCGTGCCGAGACCACCGAGGGTCACCGAGGCGAACATGAGGAGCAGCAGCTGCAGACCGGTCTGCCAGTTCACGCCGTTCAGCACGAGGCCGAGCATCACACCGGAGAGTCCGGCGAGACCGGCGGCGAGCGTCCACACGAACCGGATGACCCGGTCGACGTCGATGCCCGAGGCCGCGGCGAGCGCCGGGTTGTCGGACACCGCGCGGGTGGCCCGGCCGAAGCGGGTCTTCGCGAGGAAGAGCCCGGTGCCGACGAGCACGACGAGCGCGATGCCCATGGCGACGTAGGACTGCACGGTCAGCGTGATGCCCGCGAACGTCACCGTCTCGGGGTTGCCCTGCTGGATGCGGACGGTCGAGGCGCCGAAGAAGTACTGGAACGCGTACTGGGCGGCGATCGACAGGCCGATCGTCACGATCATGAGCTGGGTCAGGCTGATCCGGCGCTTGCGGAGCGGCTTCCAGATGCCTGCGTCCTGCAGGTACCCGGTCGCGGCGCAGAGCAGCACCGTCACGAGGCCGGCGAGCCAGATGTTCCACCCGAGCTGGTTGGCGAACACGTACGCGAGGAGGCCACCGAGGGTCACCTGCTCACCGTGCGAGAAGCTCGACAGGCCGGTGGTGCCGTAGATGAGCGACAGACCGATCGAGGCGAGGGCGATGAGCAGGCCGAGGCGGATGCCCGACGCGAACTGCTGCCAGAACCGTGCGGCCGTGACGCTCGTGGCCCCGGTGTCGGTCGTCGCGCCCTCCTGGTCGGAGAGCTGGAAGATCGTGCCGGCGTTGGCGTTCAGGTTGCCCTGGACGGTGCGCTCGGCGTCCTTCGCGTCGGTGAGGAACTGCCCCTTCGGCAGGGTGTCCTGGTCGACCTTGACCGTGTACGACCCGGCTGCCGGGATGCTGACCGACCACCGGCCGTCGGCGTTCGTCGTCGAGGACCCCGTGAACGAGCCGGGGCCCGTGACGTCGACGCCGACACTCTCGGCGGGCTTCCGACCGGAGTCGAGGATGGTGCCCTGGATGCAGCCGTTCGTCGGGCTGACGGTGCAGGGCCCGGTGCTCGCGGGCGCGCTGCTGGCGGAGGGGGCGCTGGTCGCCGCACCGGCCGCGGGCGAGAGGGCCCAGTCGACGGCGAAGGTGGCGAGGAAGGCGAGGAAGAGCACGGCGGCGAGGACCAGGCGACGGCGGCCTGGTGCCCCACGGCGGAGTCGGCGCGCCAGCGCTGACCCCGGCGGAGTGATGGAACCCACGGATGAGCCTCTCGTTCGGATAGTCGAGGACCATAGGGATTTTTTGTGTCCCCCGTGTTTCCGGCACGTTCCCTGCACAAATCGTGCTGGAACCGTGATCTTGCACAGGCGCGTCGATTTGCATTCCGGAGGTGAGCCTCCCGTCTGGCCGGTACAGCGCCGTTCCGGGACCGTCGGCGGGTGCCCGCGGAGGCCCTTCGGACCACCGGCGCGACCGCCGGAATGGCGCGCGCACGCCGCGCGTTACCATGTCCTATCCGGAGCCCACCGCAGCGTCCCGGTGCCTCGACCACTTCACCTCGCCCACGAAGGGGACCCATGGACCAGCCGGATCCGTTCGGATTCATCGGACTCACGTACGACGACGTCATGCTCCTGCCGGGGCACACCGACGTCATCCCGAGCGAGGCGTCCACGACGTCCCGGCTCACCAAGCGGATCTCGGTCAACGTGCCGCTGCTCTCCGCCGCGATGGACACCGTCACCGAGTCGCGCATGGCCATCGCCATGGCGCGCCAGGGCGGCATCGGCATCCTGCACCGCAACCTCTCCATCGCGGACCAGGCGGCGTACGTCGACAAGGTCAAGCGCTCCGAGTCGGGCATGATCACGAACCCGGTGACCACCACGCCGGACGCCACCGTGGCCGAGGTCGACGCCCTCTGCGGGCAGTTCCGCGTCTCCGGTCTGCCGGTCGTCGAGGGCGACGGCACGCTCGTCGGCATCATCACGAACCGCGACATGCGCTTCGTCGCCCCCTTCGAGATGGCGACCACGCTCGTCCGCGACGTCATGACGAAGACGCCGCTCATCACCGCGCGCGAGGGCATCGACCCCGAGGAAGCGGTCGCGATCTTCGCCCAGCACAAGATCGAGAAGCTGCCGCTGGTCGACGCCGACGGCAAGCTCCGCGGGCTCATCACCGTCAAGGACTTCGACAAGAGCGAGAAGTACCCCGACGCCACCAAGGACGACGAGGGCCGACTGCGCGTCGGTGCCGCGATCGGATTCTTCGGCGACGCCTGGCAGCGTGCGCAGGCCCTGCTCGAGGCGGGTGTGGACGTGCTCGTCGTCGACACCGCCAACGGCGAGAGCGAGGGCGTGCTCGACATGGTGCGCCGCATCAAGGCCGACCCGGCGTTCGCCGGTGTCGACGTGATCGGCGGGAACGTCGCCACCCGTGCGGGTGCGCAGGCGCTCATCGACGCCGGGGTGGACGCGGTCAAGGTCGGCGTCGGGCCGGGCTCGATCTGCACCACCCGCGTCGTCGCCGGTGTCGGCGTGCCGCAGGTGACCGCGGTCTACGAGGCCTCGCTCGCCGCGCGTGAAGCCGGCGTCCCCATCATCGCCGACGGCGGCCTGCAGTACTCCGGCGACATCGCCAAGGCCCTGGTGGCGGGTGCGGACACCGTCATGCTCGGGTCCCTGCTGGCCGGCACCGACGAGTCCCCGGGCGACCTGGTGTTCGTCGGCGGCAAGCAGTACAAGGCCTACCGCGGGATGGGGTCGCTCGGCGCCCTGCAGACCCGTGGCAAGAAGACCTCGTACTCGAAGGACCGATACTTCCAGGCGGACGTCCCCTCGGACGAGAAGCTCATCCCCGAGGGCATCGAGGGGCAGGTCCCCTACCGCGGGTCGGTGGGCAACGTCGTGTACCAGCTCGTCGGCGGGCTGCGGCAGTCGATGTTCTACGTCGGCGGTCGGACGATCCCGGAGCTCAAGGCTCGTGGCAAGTTCGTGCGCATCACCCCCGCGGGGCTGAAGGAGTCGCACCCGCACGACATCCAGATGGTCGTCGAGGCCCCGAACTACCGCGGCTGACCCCGGGTCGGGCCGGGCCGGGTCGGGCGCCGAGACGCCGCCGAACACGCGAAACGCCGCCGAATTCGGCGGCGTTTCGTCGTTCGCGCGGCGTCTCGTGCTGACGGGGGCGTTCCGTCTGCCCCTGCACAGACGGCCGTGGCCGGGAGGCTCTCCACCGGTCCGCCCCGCGTGCCGGCTCGGCGCGCCTCCCGCTGGCACCGTCGTCGCATGCAGACGCGATCGACGATCCTCACGGCGCTGCCGGCGACGCTGACCGACCCTGTCCGGCTGTTCCACGGTGTGGCGGTCGAGCGCGACGACTGGTCGGCTCTGAGCCCGCTGGAACGCCGACGACTCGTGGTCCGCGCTCGTGTCGCCACGTTGCGCGCCCCCGGGATCGTGTCGCACCGGTCTGCTGCCGCTCTCTGGGGTCTGCCGGAGCACGGTCGGTCGGACTGGCGGCTCCACGTGCTCGACCCCCGCGCGACGAAGACCCACGCTGGTCGCGGCGTCGTCCGGCACGTCGGCTCGATCGGCGACGGGGACGTCGTGGTGCTCGACGGCGTCCGGACCACGTCCCTGCTCCGGACCGTCGTCGACGTCGCCCGGACCTCCTCGTTCGAGCACGCCGTCGTCGTGCTCGACCACGTCCTCCACAGCAGTGCACTCGATCGGGACGCGCTGACGTCGGCGCTGGTCGCCAGCGCGGGGCGGCGCGGCGTGCGGCAGGCGTCCTCTGCGCTGGCGTTCGCTGACGCGGCTGCGGAGTCGCCCGGCGAGTCGATCAGCCGGGTCACCGTCCGGCGGCTCGCTGCCCCCGCTCCCGTCCTGCAACAACCGTTCGTCACGGATCGAGGGACGTTCCGCGTCGACTTCTGGTGGCCGGAGGCAGGCGTCGTCGGCGAGTTCGACGGGCGCGTGAAGTACGACGACCGCGATGCACTCTGGGACGAGAAGCGGCGTGAGGACGCTCTCCGCCGTCACGGTCGGGTGCGTGGATTCGCGCGCTGGGGCATGGCCGAGGCCGGCGACCCGGCACGACTCGGCGCGGTGCTCGTCGACGCCGGTCTGCCGCTCGGGCGCGGATGGACGCATCGCCGATGAGCCGTCCGGTCTGCGTCCGCTCGTGTGCGGCGGCGAGACGCCCCCGTTCCCATGCGGCGGCGAGACGCCGCCGTCCCCGTGCGACGCCGCTGTCCCGTCGAGACGCCGCCGGAACCAGCGGCGTCTCAAGAGGACAGCGGCGTCTCGGGGTGACGGGGGCGTCCCGCGACCCGGCCCGGTGCGCCTACGCGGAACGCCAGTCGTCCGAGGTGATGTGGCTCCCACCGTGGGGGCCCATCTGCAGCATGCCGCCGTCGACGGGCAGTGAGATGCCCGTGATGTACGACGACGCGGGCGACGCCAGGAACGCCACCGCCGCCGCGATCTCCCACGCGTTGCCCGGTCGGCCGAGCGGGATGCCCGGGCGGTCGATCGTGTGCGGGTCCTCGTCCTCGGCGCCGGTCATCCGGGTGGCGATCTCCCCCGGTGCCACGGCGTTCGCGGTGATGCCGTGTTCGGCGAGTTCGATGGCGATCGTCTTGAGCAGACCGCCGAGCCCGTGCTTCGCCGCGTCGTAGGCGCTCGAACCGTAGCGGGGCTGGTGCTCGTGGACGCTCGTGATGCCGATGATGCGCCCGCCGGTACCCTGGGCGACCATGCGTCGAGCGGCGGCCTGGATCGTCACGAAGGCTCCGTCGAGGTCGGTCGCGACCGTGTGCCGCCACTGGTCGAGCGTGAGTTCGAGGAAGGGGGCGTTGTCGCCGGTGCCCGCGTCCGCCACGATGACGTCGACGCCACCGAGCTGCTCCGCCAGGCGGTCCACGACGGCGCCGGCACCCGCCAGGTCGGTGACGTCGATCTGCTCGACGACCGCCGTCCGGCCGAGCCCGCGGATCTCGGCCGCCGTCTCCTCGGCACGGTCGGGTTCGGACAGGTAGGTGATGCCGACGTCCATCCCGGCCGCCGCGAGGGCGACGGCGGTGGCACGGCCGATGCCCGATTCGGCGCCGGTGACGATGGCCCGCGAGGGTCGGAAGACGGTGGTGGAGGATGTGTCGCTCATGCCTGCGGACCGTACGCCGCGCCTCCAGGACGGCTGTTCGGGAGCGTAACTACCGTCCAGACGGACTCCTGATCAGGGGTTCCGGTGAGCCCGTTCAGAAGTGTCACGGGTATGTAACGAAACATCCAGGTGTGTCCTTCCGTCACACGGGCGAAACACATCGACCCTAGTTTTCTCTCCAATCCCACGCGGAGACGCCGCGCTCGACCCGATGCGGTAGGGCCTCCGCGCAGAGAAAGGGTTCCACGGATGATCAGAACCACCCGCGCCACCACGGCGCTGGCACTGGCGGGGGCGGCAGCGGTGCTCCTGGCCGCCTGCTCCACCTCGAGCAACGCCGGTGACGGCGCGTCCGAGTCGGCCAAGGCCGGCGGCGCGAAGAAGGACCCGGCGGCGAGCTGCGAGGCCCCCTCGTCGCCCAGCACCGACCCGCTGAAGATCGGCACGATCCTGCCGCTCACCGGTTCGCTCGCGTACCTCAACCCGCCCGCCGAGTCCGGTGTCGGCCTCGCCGTCGAGGACATCAACTCCGCCGGTGGCGTGCTGGACGAGGACGTCACGATCGACCCCGCCACCGACTCCGGTGACAGCAACGACATGACCGTGTCGAGCTCGGCCGCGACGAAGCTCGTCAACGCGAAGGTGCCGGTCGTCATCGGCGCCGAGTCCTCCTCGGTCACGCTCAACGTGATCGACCAGCTGACGAGCAACTGCATGGTGCAGATCTCGCCGGCCAACACGGCGACGGACCTGTCCGGCTACTCGTCGCACTACTACCGCACCGCTCCGCCGGACTCCGTGCAGGGATCCGCCCTCGGGCAGCTCGTCACCGGTGACGGCAACGCCAAGGTCGCCTTCCTCGTCTTCAACGACACGTACGGCACCGGCCTGCGTAACTCCGTGCAGGAGGCCGTCGAGGCCGCCGGCGGTCAGGTCGTCTACGGCGCGAAGGGCAAGGGCCAGGAGTTCCCGCCCGGACAGACCACGTTCTCGTCCGAGGTGACCGCGGCCCTCGCCGCGAAGCCCGACGCGATCGTCGTGCTGGCCTTCGACGAGACGAAGTCGATCATCCCCGAGCTCGTCTCGCAGGGGAACAAGGCGAAGATCTACATGTCCGACGGCAACACCGCGGACTACTCGAAGGACTTCGACAAGGGCACCCTCGACGGCGCGCAGGGCACCATCCCCGGCGCCAGCCCGAAGGACGACCTGAAGAAGCGTCTCGTCGACTTCTACAAGAAGTCCTCCAACAAGGACCTGGCCGACTTCTCGTACGCGGCCGAGTCCTACGACGCCACCACCCTCGCCGCCCTCGCCGCGGTGAAGGGCAAGGGCACCGACTCCGGCACCATCCAGGCCAACATGGCCGCGGTGTCCGGTGCGGACGGCGGCACCGAGTGCTCCACCTTCAAGGAGTGCAAGACGCTGCTCGACGGTGGGAAGGACATCCACTACACCGGCCCGTCCGGCATCGGTCCGTTCGACGAGAAGAACGACCCGTCGAGCGCCTACATCGGCATCTACAAGTTCGACGCGGACAACAAGCCCGTGTACCAGAGCGCCATCCAGGGCTCGGTCTCGAAGTAGCCACACCAGCACCACCGACGGCCCCCGGGAGCAGCTGCTCCCGGGGGCCGTCCCCGTGCGCGCCGGTTGCACCCGCCGGTCGGGCCGCCGGTGGAGGCGCGGCGAGACACCGGTGTCGGCCCGTCACGCCGCCGAGTGCTCGAGACGCCAGGTTCTCGAGACACCGGTGTCGGCCCGTCACGCCGCCGAGTGCTCGAAACGCCGCGGGAAACCGCACCGTCTCGGCGTCGGAGCGGCGTCCGGGACAGACGGGGGCGTCTCGCAGACCCGCCGGACCCGCCGGACCCGCCGGACCCGCCGGACCCGCCACACCCGCGGCACCCGGACAGGAGGCGCGCCTCCCCGCCGTCAGATCAGGCCGGCTCGACCGCCGGGGCGCGTCGCGCACTCCGCCGCGCAGCGGTGAACGAGTCGACCGTGAGCAGGACGAGCGCGAGCCAGACGATCCCGAAGCCGACCCACCGCGAGGGCGACATCGGCTCGTGCTGGACGAGCACCCCGACGAGCAGCTGCATCACCGGGGCGAGGTACTGCGTCAGCCCGAGCGTCGACAGGCTGACCCGTCGTGCCGAGGACGCGAAGAGCAGCAGCGGCACCGCGGTCGCCGGGCCGGTGAGCACCGTGACGAGCGTGTGCAGCCAGCCCTCGCTCCCGATCGTCAGTCCGCCGCCGACGCCGGTCACCCCGAGGACCACGAGTGCGCCGACCGCCAGGGGCAGCAGCCACACGGTCTCGATCGCCAGGCCGCTCAGCGCGTCGACCGTGCCGCCGACCCGCTTCTTCACGAGGCCGTACGCGCCGAACGAGAACGCCAGCGCGAGGGAGATCCACGGCATCTGCCCGTACCCGACCGCGATGACGACGACGGCCAGGATGCTGATGCCGACGGCGGTCCACTGCAGGGGACGGAGCCGCTCGCGGAGCACCAGGACACCGAGCGCGATCGTGACGAGCGGGTTGATGAAGTAGCCGAGCGCCGCCTCGACAGTGTGGCCCGTGGTGGTCGCGAGGACGTACACGGTCCAGTTCACGAGGATGAGGCCGGCGGCGATGCCCATGACGCCCATCACGCGCGGTTGCACGAGCAGGGACCGGGTGCGGAGCCACGACCGGGTGGCGAGGATCGCGACGGCGCAGAACACCAGGCCGAAGACGATGCGCCACGAGACGATCTCGAACGCGCCGGCGGGGGCCATGGCCGCGAAGAGCAACGGCATGAGTCCCCAGAGCCCGTAGGCCACGAGTGCCTGGACGACCCCGACGGATGCCTCGCTGCGCGCGGGGCGCGTGGGACTCGGTTCACTCACGGAACCATCCTAGGAAGGCGGGCCGACGGCGCAGGTCGAGGCCGCGCCTCCCGGCCGACACGAGGCCCTCGTCGGCGCCGCCCGCCACCCGCCGCTCGCCGGTCGCCGCTCGCCGCACGCCGCTCGCCGCTCGCCGCTCGCCGGCGGATCGTCCGTCGGCGGGACGACGAACGCCCCGTCGGCCAGGCCGACGGGGCGTTCGGTGGAGCAGGTGTCAGTGCTCGATGACCGCGAGGACGTCGCGGGCCGAGAGGACGAGGAGGTCCTCACCGGAGTACTTGACCTCAGTGCCGCCGTACTTGGAGTAGATGACCTTGTCGCCGACGGCGACGTCGAGCGGCACGCGGTTGCCGTTGTCGTCGATGCGACCCGGGCCCACGGCGACGACCTCGCCCTCCTGGGGCTTCTCCTTCGCGGTGTCCGGGATGACCAGACCCGACGCGGTGGTCTGCTCCGCCTCGACCTGGCGGATGACGATGCGATCTTCGAGCGGCTTGATGCTGACGGCCACGGTGACCTCTTCTTTCTCGGTACGTGTTCGGTACTGACGAAAACCGGGTTGGCACACTCCGGGGGAGAGTGCCAACGCCAACTCTAGGACGTCACTGGCACTCGGTCAATCCGAGTGCCAGCACATCCGGTCGGAGTCGACACCTGGGAGGATCGGGGCATGGACGCCGCCGAACTGACCC
This sequence comes from Curtobacterium sp. L6-1, assembly GCF_018885305.1. Classification (NCBI taxonomy): domain Bacteria; kingdom Bacillati; phylum Actinomycetota; class Actinomycetes; order Micrococcales; family Microbacteriaceae; genus Curtobacterium; species Curtobacterium aetherium. The sequence continues at coordinate 3,175,887 of NZ_CP076544.1, read as the reverse complement.
AGCTGCTGACCCCGGCGGGGATGGACCTGCTCGACCGTACGCCCTCGGTCTCGGACGGCGGCGAGATCGTCCGGGTCGTGTCGCGACTGCGGGCGGAGGGGCACGACCCGGCGCTCGTCGCGGCGGTCCTCACCCAGGCGAAGCTCCGGCAGAAGGCCCGCGGCAAGTTCGGCGACTTCGCCGCGCGGATGCTGTTCACCGAGGCCGGCCTCGAGCAGGCCACCCGCCTCCAGGTCGCCGCGCAGCACGCCGGACGCTTCGCTGCCGCCGGGCTGCACCGGGTGGCGGACCTCGGCTGCGGGATCGGCGGGGACGCCCTCGCGATGGCCGCGCTCGACCTGGACGTGACCGCCGTCGACCGGGACGAGGTGACGGCCGCGGTCGCGACGCACAACCTCGCACCCTGGCCGAACGCGCGGGTCGAACTCGGGGACGCCGCGACCTACGACGTGTCGACCGTCGACGGCGTGTGGATGGACCCCGCCCGCCGGACGAGCGGGCACTCCGACACCCGCCGCCTCGCCGACCCCGACGACTGGTCGCCCTCGCTGGACACCGTCTTCGCCGCCGCGACGACCACGCCGACCGGGGTGAAGCTCGGCCCGGGCATCGACCGCGACCTCATCCCGGACACCGCGGAGGCGCAGTGGACCTCGGTCGACCGCGAGGTCGTCGAACTCGCCCTCTGGTTCGGGCCGCTCGCCCGCCCCGGCATCTGCCGCGCCGCGACCGTCATCGGGCCGCACGGCATCGCCGAGCTGACGGGTGCCGCCGACGCCGAGGACGTCGAGGTCGGGCCGCTCGGCGCCTACCTCTACGAGCCCGACGGCGCCGTGATCCGCGCGCGGCTGATCGGCGACCTGGCCCGCTCGCTCGACGGGCACATGCTCTCCGAGGGCATCGCCTACGTGACGAGCGACCAGGCGGTCCTGACCCCCTTCGCGCAGGGGTTCCGGGTCGTCGACACCATGCCGCTCGACGTCAAGCGCCTGGCCGCCCGCCTGGCCGCGGACGACATCGGCACCGTCGAGATCAAGAAGCGGGGCGTCGACGTCGACCCCGCGGAGTTCCGCAAGCGCCTGCGTCTCCGGGGCCGTGGTCGCGTCACGCTCGTGCTCACCCGCCTGGAGGGTCGCCACACCGCCGTCCTGTGCGAACGGCTCACCGACGTGGCCGGCTGAGCGGTCCCGCTCCGTCCTCCGGACTCGATGCGGCGGGTCGCCGGTCGCGGGTCACAGCCGTGAGGACCTGGCGCGGCGCGCACGGTGTGGCGCCGGTCAGGCGATGAAGGCGCCCGCGCCGTCGGAGCCGTCCCAGCCGCCCGGCGGTGTCTGCACCGACGCGATGCCGAGGGCGATGAACCCGATCACGGCGATGACGTAGAGCGCCGTCATCGCCCATCCGCAGATGATCCCGGCGAGCGCGAGCCCGCGACCCTGCTCGCCGGTGTGCCGGATCCTGCCGAGGGCGATGTGCCCCATGATGGCTCCGGCCGGGCTCGTGAGGATGATCAGCGGCCAGACCACCACTCCGCCGAGGGCGAAGACGAGCGACAGGATCGCGAGCGTGCTCGTCGTGCGGGGCCGTCCGGAGGAGTACGGGCTGCTCGCGGCGTACGGGTTGCTCGCGGCGTACGGGTTGGCCGACTGGCCGTACTGGCCCGCTGCGCCGTACTGGCCCGCTCCGCCGTACTGGCCGGAGCCGGCGTACTGGCCCGCTCCGCCGTACTGGCCCGACTTGCCGTACTGGCCCGTCTGCGGGTGCTGCCCCGCCTGGCCGTACTGGCCCGCTCCACCGTACTGGCCCGCTCCCCCGTACTGGCCGGCTCCGCCGTACTGGCCGGCCTGGGGGTACTGGCCCGCCTGGCCGTACTGGCCCGCCTGGCCGTTTTGGCCCGCTCCGCCGTACTGGCCGGCCTGGGGGTACTGCCCCGACTGCCCGGACTGCGGCGGCTGCCCGTACCGCGCCTGGTCCGCGCCGGACGACGAGGGCCCGGCCCACGGCGCACCGGACGCCGAGGAGCCCGACGCCGCACCGTACGAGGACGACGCGGCCGACCCGCTGCGGTCGCCCGCGGGGTCGGTGACGCCCTGCGCCGCCGAACCCTGTCCGGAGCTCGCGAAGGGGTCACGCGCCACGGGTGACCGCCCGTCCTGCGACGGCTGACCCGACGCGTGGTCCGATGCTTGGTCCGACGCTTCGTCGTGCGTCGATCGGTCGTTCTGGTCGGACACGGTGCACCCCTCCCGGCGGCCGGTCGGTCGCCGGCCCCGATCTTCCCACACGGGTCCCACCCTCGTTCAGGAGTCGGGGTGCACCGGACCCAGGACGATGACCCGCGTGGCGGGACCCTGCGGGACGGCCCGTCCCCGGACAGCCGCCCCGCACAGCGCCCCCGCTCAGCGGGCAGCGCCCCCGCCCCGCACAGCGCCCCCGCTCAGCGGGCAGCGCCCCCGCTCAGCAGGCAGCACCCCCGCTCAGCGGGCCGTGCCCCCGCTCAGCGGGCCGTGCCGCCAACAGACGGACCGGTGGTCAGACCTGGACGGTCGTCACCGGCAGGGTCGAGTCGGCGGCGATGCCGAGGTCGCTCGGTGCGTGCCCCTCGGCCACGAGCCGCGCGCCCACGGCCGCGATCATCGCGCCGTTGTCCGTGCACAGGTCGAACGGCGGGATCCGCAGCGCCACCCCGGCAGCGGCGCAGCGCTCCTCGGCGACCTGGCGGAGCCGGGCGTTCGCCACGACCCCGCCGCCGAGCAACAGCCGGTCGACACCGGTGTCGCGGCAGGCTGCGAGGGCCTTGGTCAGCAGGACGTCGACCACGGCCTCGCGGAAGCTCGCGGCGACGTCGGCGACGGGGACGTCGCGACCGTCGTCACGGCAGCGCTCGACCCAGCGCGCGACGGCGGTCTTCAGCCCGGAGAACGAGAAGTCGTACCGGTGTGCGGCCATGTCCTTCGGCAGGGTCAGTCCGCGGGGGAACCGGATCGCTGTGGGATCGCCGTCCGCCGCTGCCCGGTCGATCTGCGGGCCGCCCGGGTACGGCAGACCCAGCAGGCGCGCGACCTTGTCGAACGCCTCTCCCGCGGCGTCGTCGATGGTCTCGCCGAGGAGTTCGACGTCGCCGACCAGGTCGCGCACGAGCAGCAGCGACGTGTGCCCGCCGGACACCAGCAACGCCACCGTCGGCAGGTCGATCTCCGAGCCGTCTGACCGCAGCACGTCCGCGCCGACGTGGCCGACCAGGTGGTTCACGCCGTACAGGGGTTTGCCCGTGGCGACGGCGAGCGCCTTCGCGGCCCCGACACCGACCATGAGGGCGCCCGCGAGCCCGGGACCGGCGGTCACGGCGACGGCGTCGAGCTCGTCGAGCGTGACGCCGGCCTGCTCGAGGGCCTGCTCGAGCGTCGGGGTCATCGCCTCGAGGTGCGCGCGCGCGGCGACCTCGGGCACGACGCCGCCGTAGCGGGCGTGCTCGTCCATGCTCGAGGCGATGACGTTCGCGAGCAGGGTGGTCCCCCGCACGATGCCGACGCCGGTCTCGTCGCACGAGGTCTCGATGCCGAGCACCAGTGGTTCAACCGCGGTCATCGAGGATCTCCTGTCCGATCGGTCCGACACCGCTCGGGCGGTCCCCGGTCCCGGCCCCGGCCACGTCGGGCTGCGCCGGCAGTTCCGCCCGCATCACCCACGCGTCGACGCCGTCGGGCTGGTAGTACCGCGGCCGGGTGGCGATGTGCTCGAAGCCGAACGCGGTGTACATCGTCTGCGCCACGGGGTTGTCGGCACGGACCTCGAGGAACACCTCGTGCACGTCGCGGCGTCGTGCCTCGTCGAGCAGCTCGGTGAACAGCACCCGGCCGAGGCCCTTGCCCCGCTGGTTCGCGGCGACCGCGATCGTCTGCACGTCCGCCACCGGGTTGCCCGGCAGCGACGACAGCCCGGCGTACCCGACGACCGTCGGCGCCGAGCCCTCGTCGGTCGTCTCGACCACGACGTAGTACCCGTGCGGGGAGTGCAGTTCGCCGGACATCTGCGAGGCCGACCAGGCGTCCGTCGGGAACGAGACGTGCTCGAGCCACATGACGTCGTCGAGGTCCTGCGGGTGCGCCCGCCGCAGGCGCAGCCCGTCCGGCAGCACGGCGGTCACCGCGCCACCCGCTTCGGCGCCCCGGGCACGGTCACGTCCGGCTCGCGCAGGTAGACGGGGGTGTCGGCGGCCAGGGGCGCGCCGGAGGCGAGCCGGTCCGCGACGAGCACCCCGAGCCTCCCGGCCGGGATGGTGGCGGCCGTCACGCGGCGCCAGTCGACGGTGTCCGCACGGGAGGCCCGCAGCGCGTCGTCCAGGTCCGCCGGCCTGGCCAGACCGGGACCGGCGACGCGGACGCCGTCGGCGTCGTAGGCGCTCCAGGCGACCTCGCGACGGCGGGCGTCGGTGAGGACGACGAGGCGGCCGTCCTGTCCGGCGGCGACCGCGTCGTGGCTGACGACGGGGAGGACGGGGACGCCGCGGGCGGCGGCGAACGTCCGCGCGGCGGCGATGCCGACTCGCAGGCCGGTGAACGGACCGGGGCCCATGCCGGCGGCCACGCCGGTGACGTCGGCGGGGGTGATCCCGGCGTCGCGGAGGACCTCGTCGAGGAAGGGGCCGACGACCTCGGCGTGCCGGCGCGTGTCGTCGGTCTCGCGGACGGCGAGGACCTGACGCGTCGTCGGGTCGACGACGGCGACGGAGGTCCCGGCGGAGGTGTCGATCGCGAGCAGCACCCGTCCATCGTAGGTGCGGGCGAGCGCCTCGATCCGCGGCGCCCGGTCGCGGTGGGACCCGGACCGGACGAAGATGGAACTCCCGCACCAGGATCGGGCAACACCTATCGTGCCCAGCAACCACCCACCACCAGACGCCGCCGCCGCGCTCGGTCGACAGTTCGACCTGCACGCCCGCCGCATCCTGCTGTACCTCGCCCGCCGGACCGACCTGCAGACCGCCGAGGACATCCTCGGCGAGACGTTCGTGACGGCCCTCGTCCGCTGGCCGTCGTTCGACCTGTCCCGGCAGGAACCGCTGCCGTGGCTGTTCGGCATCGCCACGAACCTGCTCCGTCGGCACTGGCGCTCGGAACGGCGGGCCGTCCGGGCGATGTCCCGCACCGCCGTCCCCGACCTGTTCGAGGACGAGCCGGGCGACCGCCTCGACGTCGAGCGTGCCGTCCAGGTGGTCGTCCGCGAGCTCGACCGGATGCGGCCCGCCGTCCGGGACACCGTCCTGCTGCACGCCTGGGCCGAGCTGACCTACGACCAGATCGCGGAGGCGACCGGCGTGCCCGTCGGTACCGTCCGCTCACGACTCAACCGCGCCCGCACGGCCCTCCGCGCCGTCCCCGGTGCCACCGACCCCCTGAACGGACCACTCCATGTCTGACGACGACCTCTCCGCCCTCCGCCGGCTGCGCAGCGACGAGGACCTCCCACCCGAGGTGGTCGACGCCTCGCTCGACCGTGCACGCCTCCGGTTCGAGACGGCGGTCAGGACGACGGGAGGCGCGCGTCGGGGCCGGCCGGCGCCTCCCGTCCGGACCCGGCGACGGCTCCGACCGGCCCTGGTCGCCGGTGCCGCCGTCGTCGCAGCTGGTGCGCTCGTCGCCTCCGGCGTCGGGATCATCCACTGGTCGTCCCCCGAGCCCGCCGCGGCCGCCACCCTCCACGAAGCCGCACGTGCCGCGGTCGCCGAACGGGCGCCGGTCGGGGCGTACACGCGGGTCATCGAGACGGAGCGGGCGCTCGCGTACGTCACCTCGGACGGCGAGCACTACGACGGGGGCTACCTCGCACCGACGACGAGCACCACCTGGGTGCCCGCCGACGTCTCCGGCACCTGGGTCCGTGCGACCTGGTCGGGACCGGCGACCACGTTCTACGGCGGCCCGGCCGTGCGGAAGGCGGCGGCCGAGGACTACGCGACCGCGGCGCACCGGGACGACCCCCAGTGGGAGCGTGGCCAGGGCGGCGACTTCACGGTCGGCGAACTCGGGGGGAAGCAGGAGGGCCGCATCGGTCCGACGGACATCGCGGGGCTCCCCCGGGATCCGGCTGCACTCGTCCGACGGATCGAGGCCGCGCCCCGGTCGGTGGGTGCGTCGGACGCGGAGCACGTCTTCGACACGATCAAGGAACTGCTGCGGACCGGGCTCGTCCCCGCCGACCTCCGGGCGGGGATGTACGAGGCGCTGGCGACCCTGCCGGGCATCGTCGTCACCGAGGAGCAGGCCTCGCTCGACGGACGCGTGGGAACGGCCGTCGGACTCCCGGCGGGCACTGGGTCCGACCGGCAGGAGGTCATCGTCGACCGCACGGACGGCGCCTACCTCGGCGAGCGGACCGTCCAGGTGCGGCCGATGGGCAGCATCCCGACCGGTGCCGTCATCGACTCGGTCGCCGTCCGGGTGGCCCCGGCGGACGACCAGCCCTGACCAGGCGGCGGTCCCGCGGACGTGGCGCCGTCACAACCGCGGGTCCACCGCCTCCGACTCCATCGCCAGCACGCCGAACACCGCCTGGTGCACCCGCCACAGGGGCTCCCGCTCGACGAAGCGCGCGAGCGATTCCAGCCCGAGGGCGTACTCGCGCAGCGCCATCGACCGCTTGTGCCCGAGGTCCCGGTCCTTGAGACGGGCCAGGTTCGGGGCCTCCGTGTACTCGGGGCCGTAGATGATCCGCAGGTACTCCCGCCCGCGGACCTTCACGCCCGGCTGGAGGAGCCCCTTCGGTCCGCGGGTCAGGTTCGCCTCGGGCTTCACGACGGCACCCTCACCGCCGGCGCCGGTCGATTCCTGCCACCAGTCGACCCCGGCCGCGCAGGACGCCTCGTCGCGCACGTCCACGACCACCGAGCGCGTGGCCCGGACGACGCCCGGCGCCGCGTCGGCGAGCCGGTCGGCGATGCCGAGGTGCCACCCGTGCGGCCGGTCCTCGAACGTCCGACCCTCGGCGGCGAGCACCTGGAACGGCGCGAACCGCACGTCGTCGATGCCCGTCGACGGCGCCGCGTACCGGCGGTAGGAGGCGGTGTAGGCCGCAGCGTCGGCCGCCCGGCGCTCCGTCCGTGCCAGCAGGTCGGCGACGTCCACGCCCGCGTCCCGCGCCGCGGCGAGCGCCGTCAGCGCGGCCGGGAACGCCCCGGCCGCAGCGGCGCCGACCTCGGCGTACCAGTCGCGGATCATGCCCTCGGCCTTCACCGCCCAGGGCAGCACCTCGCCGTCGAGCAGCACCCAGTCCGAGTCGAGCTCGGCCCAGAGCCCGGCAGCGTCGAGGGCACCGTCGAGACGGGACAGGAACGTCGCCGTGTCGGCCTGGTCGAGGAATGACCGACCGGTCCGTGTGGTCACGACGCCCCGCCAGCCGGCCGGCGCGTCGAACCGTGCCGGGTCGCGGGTGAGCAGCACCGTGGCCCGCGAGCCCATGTGCTTCTCCTCCGCGCGGACCTGGTCGACGCCCTGGCCCCGGTAGTACGCGAACGCCTCGTCCGGGTGCTCCAGGTGGTCGGGTCGCCCCGAGGTCGCGACGGGACTCATCGTCGGCGGCAGGTACGGCAGCCAGCGCGGGTCGACCGCGAACCGGCTCACCACCTCGAGCGCACCGGCCGCGTTCTCGGCGCGGATGCCGATCCGGCCGTGGTGGCGGGTCTCCACGATCTGCTTGCCCGTGACGTCCTCGATCGCGAGCAGGCCGGGGACGCGACGGGGCGTGGCGGGCGCGGCCACGGGTCTCCCGGCCGGACGGGAGGCTCCCCCCACGTCCGGCGCGTCGGCTCCGGACGCGGACGCGGCCGCACCGCGCAGCGGTTCGAGCGGCTTGGCGGCCTGGTAGTGGGCGCGCTCGGCGGCCACTTGGACGACCTCGCGCTCGGGGTACCGGAGCGCGGAGAGCTTCCCGCCGAACACGCACCCGGTGTCGAGGCACATCGTGCCGTTGATCCACTCCGTGTCGACGGTCGGGGTGTGCCCGTACAGGACCGTGGCCGTCCCGCGGTAGGCGTCCGCCCACGGCAGCCGGACCGGCAGGCCGTACTCGTCGCTCTCGCCGGTCGTGTCGCCGTACAGGGCGAACGACCGCACCCGTCCGGACGCCCGGCCGTGGTACTGCTCCTTGAGCCCGGCGTGCGCGACGACGAGCTGCCCGCCGTCGAGCACGAGGTGGCCGACGAGGGCGCGGCAGAAGTCGCGGACCTCGTCGCGGAACGCGTCCGGTTCGGCGGCGAGCTGCGCCAGGGTCTCGGCCAGGCCGTGCGAGGTCTGCACCTTCCGGCCGTCCAGGGCACGGACGAGCTTGTCCTCGTGGTTGCCGGGGACGGCGAGGGCGTGGCCGTTGCGCACCATGCCCATCACGAGGCGCAGGACACCGGGGCTGTCGGGGCCGCGGTCGACGAGGTCGCCGAGGAACACCGCGCGGCGACCCTCTGGGTGGAGGGCGTCCACCGGGCGGCCGAGGTCGTCGCGCACGAGGGTCCACCCGAGGCGGCCGAGGAGGGACTCGAGCTCGGACCGGCAGCCGTGCACGTCACCGATGACGTCGAAGGGGCCGTGTTGGTCGGTCCGGTCGTTGAGCAGGGGCTCGCGGACGATCTCCGCGGCGGCGACCTCGTCCTCGCCGTGCAGGACGTGCACGCGGCGGAACCCCTCCTTCCCGAGGGCCTTGAGACCACGGCGGAGCTGCCCCTGCTGGCGGCGGATGACGTCCGCGCCGAACACGCGGTCGGTGCGGGTGGCGTTGCGGGCGATGCAGACCGCCTCCGGGAGGTCGAGGACGATCGCGACGGGGAGGACGTCGTGGTCGCGGGCGAGCTGCACGAAGTCCCGCCGGGCCTCGGGTTGCACGTTCGTGGCGTCGACGACGGTGAGCAGCCCGGCGCGGAGGCGCTGCGCGGCGACGTGCTTCAGGGCGTCGAAGGCGGCGGCGGTCGCGGACTGGTCGTTCTCGTCGTTCGACACGAGGCCGCGGAAGACGTCGCTCGAGAGGGTCTCGTAGCGGCCGAAGTGCCGGGCGGCGAAGGTGGACTTGCCGGAGCCGCTCGTCCCGACGAGCAGCACGAGGGACATCGTGGGGATCGGCAGGGCGGTCATGCGGTGCCTCCGGTGCTGGTCGTCGCGGTCGGGGTCGTGGTCGTGGTCGTGGTCGCGGTCGCGGTCGTACGGCGGAACAGGGCGAGCTGCGTGGGTGGTCCGACCGCGGGGTCGTCGTCGCCGACCGGCCGGAACTCGACCGTGTAGCCGTGCCGGTCGCCCACCGCCGTGGCCCACGTCCGGAACTCCGCGCGCGTCCACTCGAACCGGTGGTCCGGGTGCCGGAACCGCCCTGTGGCGAGGTGCTCGAACCGGACGTTGTGCTCGGCGTTCGGGGTCGTGACGATGACCGCACCCGGCCGTGCCGCCCCGAACACGGACGCCTCGAGGGCCGGCAGCCGGTCCGGGTCGACGTGCTCGACGACCTCCATGAGGACGACCGCGTCCAGCCCGGCGATCCGGTCGTCGGAGTACGTCACCGAGGACTGCAGCAGTCGCACGCGGGCGCGCTGCTCGTCGCTGACGTCGTCGAGCCGCAACCGCCGCTCGGCCCGGGCCAGTTCCCGGGGCGCCACGTCGGTGCCGATCACCGTCGTGAACGACCGGTCGGCGAACAGGTGGCGCAGCAGGGCGCCCTCGCCGCAGCCGACGTCCGCCACGGTGTGGGCCCGCACGTCGGCGAGCGCCGTGAGCACCGCCTCTGCGCGCCGGCGGTAGAGCGGCGTCTCGACGGGGACGTCGTCCGACGTGGACACCTCGTCGGCGGCGCCGTCGTCGTCGACACCGGCGCCCGCGGGGACGGCGCCGGTGGCGCTGCCGTCGTCGAGCCCGAGGAGGCGCGTGGTGGCGTCGTCGACGAGCGCGCGCTGGTGTGCGAGGGACCGGCTGGTGATCAGTCCGCGGAGCGGGTGCGCGGCGAGCCACCCCTCGCCGCGGCGGAGGAGGGTGCCCACCTCGTCGTCACCGACCCAGTAGTGCTTGGCGTCGTCGAGGACCGGCAGCAGGACGGTCAGCTGCCGCAGGGCGTCCGACAGCCGCACCCGTCCGCGGAGGCGGAGTCCCACGGTGCCGGCGTCGCCCCACTCCGGGCGGGTGGGGTCGAGCGGGGCCCGCGCTTCGTCGACGTCCCAGCCGAGGGGCGCGAACAAGCGGGTGGCCATCCCGGTGCCGTGCGCGTCGACCTCGCTCGGCACGCTCGTGAGCGCGATCTCCAGGTCGAGCGGTGCGGCGGCACGCTCGGGGCGGGAGGCGCTGTGCCCGCCCATCGCGCTGCGGAACACCTGCGCGATGGCGAGCGCGAGCATCGAGGTGGCGGCGTACGGGCGGTCGTTGACGTAGCGGGAGAGGGCCTGTGCGTCGGCGCCGTACCGCTTGCTCCGGGCGAGTGCGATCGGGTCGACCTCGAGCAGGAGCGCCGCGGTGCACACGTCGGCGGTGTCGGCGGGGTAGAACACGTGCGCGGTCCCGACGCTGAGGTCGAACGCCTGCGCACGGCCCGGGTGCTTGTGCAGCAGGTGGGACAGGTCCGGCGCGGCCTCGCCACGCGTGGTGATGGTCACGAGCATGCGCGGCCTCCGATCGTCGTCGTCCGGCGCAGGGGCCGGCCGGCGGTCCGAGGCCGGAGAGCGAGCCTAGTACGGCGGGACCGCGCCCAGGGAAGCTGAGCAGGATGACGGTCGGCCGTCGCATCCCCACGCCGACGGTCCACCCCGGACTGGAGGCCCCCGATGGTCGTGTACGACACCCGCCCGACCCGACGAGCACGGCAGGTGCTCGGCGACGTCCTGGTCGTCGTCGGCTGCGTCCTCGCGGTGCTCGTCGGCCGCGACGTCGCGGGCTCGATCGCACGGCTCGCGTCGATCGGCACCCGCGTGCAGGACGAGGGCTCGGCGTTCCAGCAGCAGCTGGCCGCCACGGCCCGGGCGCTCGCGGGCATCCCGCTCGCCGGCGACGCCGTCAGCGCACCGCTCCGTCGGGCGAGCGAGCACGCCGGTGCGATCGCGGACGCCGGCGCCCAGCAGCACGACACGGCCGTGCACGTGGCGCAGCTGGTCGGTGGCGGCCTGACGGTCGTGGTCGTCGCGCTCCTCGTCCTGGTCTGGCTCCGGACCCGGGGTCGGTTCGTCCGTACCGCCACCGCGACGAGCCGCGTCGACCGCTCCCCGGACGGTGAGGAGCTGCTGGCGCTCCGGGCGCTGGTCGGGCGGGACACCGCGACCGCGCTCGGGCCGGGTGTGGTCGACCGGTGGCGCGACCGGGACCCGGCGACGGTGTCCGCCCTGGCCGACCTCGAACGCCGGAGCTGCGGGCTGCCGGCGCGGGCTGCCCGGCGCTGACCTCCGTCCGACGCTGACCCCGTCCGGCGCTGACTCTGCCCGGCGCTGACCCCCGTCCGGCGCTGACCCCCGTCCGGACCCTTGCCCGCTCCGACACCCGGCGCTACCGTCGGAGCCACCGACGGAGGAGTCGCCCGTGTCCACCGGTCCCCTGACCCGCACCTCCGTCCCGCTCGGCCACCTCGGCGGAGCGGCCTCGTGACGGCGCTGCTCGCGGCGGCGTCCTGCGTCTCGCCCGCCGTCCCCTGCGACGACGGCGGTGGCGGCCCCCTGGACACGACGGCGGTGGTCGTCCTCGTCACGGTGGTCGTGGCCGTCGTGCTGCTGTTCGGTGTGCTGCTCATGGGTCGCCGCCGCCGCTGACCCCGCCCGGCCGCCCCGGCCCCGTCGGCGTCCGGCCCGAGGTCGAGGGCGCCTGTCCCGAGTTCGGGTCACGCGGCAGGCGCCCTCGCGCTACGACGCCGTCGGGTGCGACGCACGATCACGACGAGGCCAGCCCGGTAACAGGGGGACGGGCATCCGCGGCTAGGGACGCGGTGTAGCGCGGGCGACGCTACGGGGTCGGGTCCCGATACCCAAGCGTTCCGAGACCACGGGACCCACTCCGCGGGAACCGGACGGGAGGCCCGCCCAGCGGAGGCGGCGTCGGTCCGGTGATCCGCGCCTCCCGTCGGGAGCGGACCGGAGCGGACCGGCGCGGCGGACCGCTGCGCCGGATCAGAGCGTGGCGCCGTCCCAGCGCGGGCCGCTGCCCGTGACGACCACCCGGCGCGGTTCGTCCGGCACGTCGTCCGGGTCGTCGTCCCCGCCCGACGGGTCACCACCGGTCGGACGCGTGATCTCCACGTCGAGGACGCTGTCGCCCACACCGTCGACCATGCCCCGTCCCCACTCGACGACGACGATCGACCCGTCCCAGTCGAGGTCCAGGTCGTCGAGCTCGACCGGGTCGGACAGCCGGTAGGCGTCGACGTGCACCAGGTCCGGGCCGCTGGTCGTCGGGTGCGTCCGGGCGAGCACGAAGGTCGGGCTCGACACCTGCCCACGCGCACCCAGCGCGGTGCCGAGGCCCCGGGTCATGGTGGTCTTGCCCGCGCCGAGCGGCCCCGTCAGCACGACGAGGTCCCCGGCACGGAGCACCCGGGCCAGCCGTGCGCCGAGTGCGCCCATCTCCTCGGTCGTGCCGACGACGGTGTCGAGCAGGACGGTCATGCCCGTTCCCCGCGCAGGTACGCGCCGACGCGGCCCTCGCCGGAGTGTCCCTCGTACGTCCGCTGGACCCGCCCGCCGATCCGGCAGACGATCTCCTCGCCGATCGTGTCGAGCGCACGGCCCCACTCGAGCACCGACTGCTCGCCGTCCTCGCCGGGGCCGAACAGCGTCACGGGGTCGCCGACCCGGACGTCGTCGTCGCCGACGTCGACCAGGAACTGGTCCATCGCCACGCGGCCCGCGATCGGGTACCGCGTGCCGTTGATCGTCACCTCGACCCGGCCCTGCGCCGCCCGGGGCACACCGTCCGCGTACCCGACCGGCACGAGCGCCAGGGTCGTCTCGGCGTCCGTGCGGTACGTGTAGTCGTACGAGACGCCCGTGCCGACCGGCACGCGCTTCGTCTTCGCGACCGAGGCCGTCAGGGTCATCACCTGGGTCAGCCCGAGGTCGGCGGCGGACACCCCGTCCGCGCCCGGGATGCCGAACAGGTTCGCCCCCATCCGGACCATGTCCTTGCGGAACTCCTTGCGCTCGAGGCCGGCGAGCGACGCGGCGACGTGCTCCCACCGGATGTCGAGCCCGAGGTCCTCGGCCTGCTCGACCATCGCGTCGAAGTGCGCGACCGCGGCGGCGTCGTCGGCGTCGGAGGACTCGGCGAGGTGTGTGTAGGCGGCGACGACCTCGATGCGGCCCGCGCGCTGGGCGTCACGGGCTGCCTCGACGAGCGCCGGCCACTCCCCGACGGTCGCGCCGTCCCGGTGCAGGCCGCTGTCGACGCCCAGGTGCACGCGTGCGGGGCGGTGGTCGACGGCGTCCACGACGCGCTGCAGCTCGGCGACGTTCGACACCCCGAGGTCGACGGCGGAGTCGATCGCGTCGCGGAAGTCCAGGCCGGGGTCGTGCTGCCACGTGAAGAGCCGCACGTCCTCGCCCACGCCGATCGACCGGAGCCGCAGGGCCGCGGGGACCGTCAGCACACCGATCCACCGGATGCCCGCGTCGACCGCGGTCAGGGCGATGGCGTCGAGGCCGTGCCCGTACGCGTCGGCCTTCATGATCGCCATGAGCTCGACGGGCTCCATCCAGGAGCGGACCAGGTCGAGGTTGGCGCGGTAGGCGTCGAGATCGACGACCGCCCGGCGCAGCGGTGCACTCACGTCGTCCTCCGTTCCACGCTGCGGCCGACCCGGGCGACCACCTCGTAGTTGATGGTGCCGATCGCGTCGGCCCACTCCTCCACCGCCGGGTCGCCGTTCGCCGGGTCGCCCCAGAGCACGACCTCGTCCCCGACCGCGACGTCCGCGTCACCGATGTCGACGTGCATCGCGTTCATCGCCACGCGCCCGACGACCGGGAAGCGTCGATCGCCGATCCGCACCGAGACGTGGTTGCCGTACGCCCGGTCGAAGCCGTCCGCGTACCCGAGCCCGATCACCGCGAGCCGCGTGTCCTGCTCGGCACGCCAGGTGTAGCCGTACGAGACGCCGTCGCCCGCCGGCACCGCGATCGTCCGGAGCACGGCGGCCGTGACCCGCATCGCCGGACGGAGCCCGAGGTCGGCCGAGGTGCGGTCCGGGAACGGGCTCAGCCCGTACAGCGCCAGGCCCACGCGGGCGAGGTCGCGGCGGGTCTCCGGCAGCGCCAGGCTGCCCGCGCTCGCGGCGAGGTGCACCACGTCGGGCCGGATGCCGACGGCGGCGAGCCCGTCGAGCGCCCGCTGCAGGGCGGCGTCCTGGTCGAGGTCGTCGGACCGCGAGGCGTTCGACAGGTGCGACATCACGCCCTCGATCCGGGTGCGGTCGCCACCACGGGTCAGCGCCGCCGCGGTCGCGAACAACTCCGGCCACTCCGACTCGACCGCGCCGTTGCGGCTCAGGCCGGTGTCGACGACGAGGTGCACCGCGGGGACGTCGGCGTCGGCCGCGGTCGAGAGCTGCTCGACGCTCGAGACCGCGGGGGTGATGCCGTACTGCGCGGCCCGGCGGAAGTCCTCGTCGGGGCTGTGCAGCCAAGCGAGGATCCGGACGCCCTCGTCGATGCCGGCCTGCCGGAGCGCGACCGCCTCGTCGAGGTCGGCGACGCCCAGCCAGTCCGCGCCGGCGTCCGCCAGGGCCCGGGCGACCTCGACGGCGCCGTGGCCGTACCCGTCGGCCTTCACCACCGCGACGACACCGGACGGGGCCACCTGCTCGGCGACCGTCGCGTAGTTGGCGATGAGCGCCTCCCGGTCGACGGTCACCCCCGTGAACGCACTCACTCCGTGTCCCCTGTCCCTTCCAGCACGACGAACGCCGTCGCGATCCCACCATCATGCGAGAGCGACAGGTGCACGCTCGTCACGCCACGCTCGTCGGCGACCCGTCGCGCACCCTCGTGGAGGGTGAGCGACGGGTTCCGCTGGTCGTCGGCGACGACCTCGAGGTCCCGCCAGCGCAGTCCGGCGCTCGACCCGAAGGCCTTGACGAGCGCCTCCTTCGCCGCGAACCGGGCCGCGAGCGACGCGACCGGGCGGGGTGCACCGTCCCGCAGCTGCTCGGCGTCGGTGAACAGCCGCGCCCGCATCGCGGGCGTCCGCTCGAGCACCCGCTCGAACCGTCCCAGGTCGACGACGTCGACCCCGATGCCGATGATCACGTCCGACTACTCGACGGTGACCGACTTCGCGAGGTTGCGCGGCTGGTCGACGTCGAGACCCTTGGCTGCTGCGAGCTCCATCCCGAACATGTGCAGCGGCGCCACGGCGAGCAGCGGCTCGAACAGCGGCGTCGCGAGCGGGATCCGCAGGACCTCGTCGGCGAAGGGCAGCACCGCGGCGTCGCCCTCCTCGGCGATGGCGATGACCCGGGCACCGCGGGCGCGGATCTCCTGGATGTTCGACACGACCTTCGGGTGCAGCGAGCGGGCGTCACGCGGGCTCGGCACGATGACGAAGACGATCTGGCCGGGCTCGATGAGCGCGATCGGACCGTGCTTGAGCTCACCGGCGGCGAAGCCCTCGGCGTGGATGTACGCGAGCTCCTTGAGCTTGAGCGCACCCTCGAGCGCGATCGGGTACCCGACGTGGCGGCCGAGGAACAGCACGCTGCGGGTGTCCGCCATCCACTTCGCCAGCTCGGCGACCCCGGAGGCGTCCTCGATCGTCTGCTGGAGCTTCTCGGGCAGGCCCTCGAGCTCGGCGACCTGGGCGGCGATCTGCTCGGCCGTCAGCGTGCCGCGGAGCGTTGCGAGGTGCAGCCCGAGCAGGTACAGGGCGACGCCCTGCGCCAGGAAGGCCTTCGTCGACGCCACGGCGACCTCGGGGCCGGCGTGCGTGTAGATGACCGCGTCGGACTCGCGCGGGATCGTCGCGCCCTGGGTGTTGCAGATCGAGAGCACCTGGGCGCCCTGCTCGCGGGCGTACTTCACGGCCATGAGCGTGTCCATGGTCTCGCCCGACTGGCTGATCGAGACGACCAGGGTGCGGTCGTCGAGCACCGGGTCGCGGTAGCGGAACTCGTGGGCGAGCTCGACCTCGACGGGGACCCGGGCCCACTGCTCGATCGCGTACTTGCCGAGCATGCCGGCGTAGGCCGCGGTGCCGCAGGCGATGACGATGACGCGGTCGACCTGCTGCAGGCGCTCGGCGATCGGGTCGAGGTCGGACAGCGTGATCGCGCCCTCGTGCACGCGGCCGAGGATCGTCTTCGCGACGGCCTCGGGCTCCTCGCTGATCTCCTTCGCCATGAACGAGGACCAGCCGCCCTTGTCGGCGGCGGAGGCGTCCCAGTTGACCTCGAACTCGCTCGGTTCGGCCGGGGTGCCGTCGAAGTGGATGACGTCCACGCCGTCGGGGCGGATCGTCGCGATCTCGTCCTGCCCGATGGCCAGGGCCCGCTGCGTGTGGGCGACGAACGCGGCGACGTCCGAGCCCATGAAGTTCTCGCCGTCGCCGAGCCCGACCACGAGGGGCGAGTTGCGACGAGCACCGACGACGACGCCCGGCTGGTCGGCGTGCACGACGAGGAGCGTGAAGGCGCCCTCGAGTCGGGCCACCGTGCGGCGCATCGCCTCGGTCAGGTCGTGGGTGTCGCGGAACTCGCGCGCGACGAGGTGCGCGGCGACCTCGGAGTCGGTCTCGCTGTCGAACGTGACGCCCTCGGCCAGGAGCTCGTCCTTCAGCGGGGCGAAGTTCTCGATGATGCCGTTGTGGATGAGGGCGAGCTTGCCGCCGTCGGCCAGGTGCGGGTGCGCGTTCTCGTCCGTGGGTCCGCCGTGGGTGGCCCAGCGGGTGTGACCGATGCCGGTGCCGCCGTCCGCGATGGGGTTGGCGTCCAGCTCGTCCACGAGCATCTGGAGCTTGCCGGCCTTCTTGGCCGAGGTCAGGTCTCCCGCGGGGTCGACGACGGCGATGCCGGCCGAGTCGTAGCCGCGGTACTCGAGGCGGCGGAGCCCCCCGAGGAGGACGTCCGTGCTGCTGTTGCTGCCGACGTAACCGACGATTCCACACATGGGTCCGATCCTACGGGAGCGCGGGCACGCCCCCCTGTGCGGGCGTCGCGGGGACATCGGCGACGGTCGGGTGACCTGCGGCGACGAGGGCTACCGTCACGCACATGGGACGCTTCGACGACATCGAGATCACCACCATCACCGGCGAGACCACCACCTTCGGCGACTTCGGCGACAAGGCGGTGCTCGTGGTGAACGTCGCCTCGCGCTGCGGCCTCGCCACGCAGTACGAGCAGCTCGAGGAACTGCAGCGCACGTACGGGCCCCGGGGCTTCACGGTCCTCGGCTTCCCGAGCAACCAGTTCCTGCAGGAGCTCGGCTCGTCCGAGGCGATCGAGGAGTACTGCTCCACCACCTGGGGCGTCAGCTTCCCGATGTCCGAGAAGGTCAAGGTGAACGGCCGCTCCGCGCACCCGCTGTACCGCGAGCTCACGCAGGCGCCCGACGCCTCGGGCAAGGCCGGACGGGTCATCTGGAACTTCGAGAAGTTCCTCGTCGCCCCGGACGGCTCGGTCACGCGCTTCCGGCCGACGACGAAGCCGGACGCCCCCGAGGTCGTCGCCGCCATCGAGGCCGCGCTGCCCGCCGCGTCGGCCTGACCGTCGCGTCGCGTCGCGTCGCCGGACGGGAGGCCCACCCCACGTCGGCGACGTCGCGAACGGTGTGCGCGCCTCCCGGCTGGGTACGCTCGATCCCATGCCGATCCCGGAGCCGACCGTCGCGCACCCCACCCCCTTCGTGGAGATCCAGCGGGACGAGTGGTCGCAGCTCGCACCCAAGGAGCACCTGTCCCTCACCGAGACCGAGGTCGTGCAGCTGCGCGGCCTGGGGGACCGGCTGGACCTGACCGAGGTGCAGGACGTCTACCTGCCCCTGTCCCGCCTGCTGACGCTGTACGCGGCCGGTGCGCGGGACCTGCACGCGGAGACGAGCCGCTTCCTCGGCGAACGCGCCGGCCGGACCCCGTTCGTGATCGGCGTCGCCGGGTCCGTGGCCGTCGGCAAGAGCACGGTCGCCCGACTGCTGCGCGAGCTGACGAAGCGCTGGCCGGACACCCCGCGGGTCGAGCTCGTGACGACGGACGGGTTCCTCCACCCGAACGCCGAACTCGAGCGCCGCGGGATCATGGACCGCAAGGGCTTCCCGGAGTCCTACGACCGCCGCTCCCTGCTGCGCTTCGTCAGCCAGGTGAAGAGCGGTGCGACCGAGGTCCGGGCGCCGTACTACTCGCACCTGGTCTACGACATCGTGCCGGACGCCGAGGTCGTGGTCCGGCAGCCGGACATCCTCATCGTCGAGGGGCTGAACGTGCTCGCGCCGCCGGTGCACGGACGGCTCGCCCTGTCGGACCTGTTCGACTTCACGATCTACGTCGACGCGAAGACGAAGGACATCGAGTCCTGGTACGTCGACCGGTTCCTGGCCCTGCAGGAGGAGGCGTTCTCCAGCCCGGACTCGTTCTTCCACCGCTTCGCCGACCTGTCCCGCGAGGACGCCGTCCGCACCGCGACCGAGGTCTGGAAGGCGATCAACGAGCCGAACCTCGTCGAGAACGTGCTGCCGACCCGGGCGCGGGCGACCCTCGTGCTGAAGAAGGCCGCGGACCACAAGGTGACGAGCGTCCTGCTCCGCAAGATCTGACCGGGCCCGGGCGGGCGCCCGCGCCGTCGTACCGTCGTACCGTCGTACCGTCGTGCCATCGCGCTGTCGCGCTGTCGTACGACGAGAGCCCGTCCGGACCACGCTTGTGCGCGGTCCGGACGGGCTCTCGTCGTGTGGTGGCGGCCGGAGCCGCAGCAGCGTCGGCGGGAGCCACCGCAGCGGTGGTGCCTACGCGGCCTCGAGCGTCAGCCGGTCGCGGACGACGTCGGCCAGCTCCTCGGCGACGCGCTGCGCGTCCTCGAGGCTCGCGGCCTCGACCATCACGCGGACGACGGGCTCGGTGCCCGACGGACGCAGCAGCACCCGCCCCGAGTCGCCGAGCGCCTCGGTCGCCGCGGCGATCGCGTCCTGCACGCCCCTGTCGTCCAGCCCGTGCCGGTCGACCCCCCGGACGTTGAGGAGCACCTGCGGGAACACCGTCATGCACGCGGCGAGCTCGCCGAGGGACTTGCCCGTGCGCGCCATCTCGGCCACCAGGTGGAGGCCCGTCAGGACCCCGTCGCCGGTCGTCGCGTAGTCGTTGAAGATGATGTGGCCGGACTGCTCGCCACCGAGCGAGAACCCGCCCTCGGTCATCTTCTCGAGGACGTAGCGGTCACCCACACCGGTCTCGAGGACCGTGATGCCGGCGTCGGCCATGGCGCGCTTGAGTCCGAGGTTCGACATCACCGTGGCGACGAGGGTGTCGTCGACCAGACGGCCGCGCTCCTTGAGCGACAGCGCGAGGATCGCCATGATCTGGTCGCCGTCCACGGCGTTGCCCGCGGCGTCGACGGCCAGGCAGCGGTCGGCGTCGCCGTCGTGTGCGATGCCGACGTCGGCACCGGCCTCGAGGACGGCCCGGGCCAGGTTGTCGATGTGGGTCGACCCGACACCGTCGTTGATGTTGGTGCCGTCCGGGTCGGCGCCGATGAGCGTGACCTTCGCCCCGGCGTTCACGAACACCTCGGGCGAGACACCCGAGGCCGCCCCGTTGGCGCAGTCGAGCACGACGTGGATGCCGTCGAGCCGGTGCGGCAGCGTGCCGAGCAGGTGCACGACGTAGCGGTCCTCGGCGTCGGCGAAGCGCGTGATGCGCCCGACGTCGGCACCGGTGGGGGTCGGCGCGGACTGGTCGTGCATGGCCGCTTCGATGCGGTCCTCGACCTCGTCCGGCAGCTTCCGGCCGCCGGCTGCGAAGAACTTGATCCCGTTGTCCGGGGCGGGGTTGTGCGAGGCGGAGATCATGACACCGAAGTCGGCGTCGATGTCCGCGACGAGGTAGGCCGCAGCGGGGGTGGGGATGACCCCGGCGTCGAGCACGTCGACGCCGGCGGAGGCGAGACCGGCTGCCACGGCAGCGCCCAGGAACTCGCCGGAGACGCGCGGGTCGCGCGCGAGCACGGCCCGAGGGCGCGTGCGACCGGACGCTCGACGAGCGTCCGCGTGGTGTCCGTGCGTGAGCACGGCCGCGCTGGCCTGGGCAAGACCCAGGGCCAGCGCGGCCGTCAACTCGCCGTTGGCGAGGCCACGAACGCCGTCGGTACCGAACAGACGCGGCATGCGATCTCCCGCCGTCAGGCGATCAGCGCTTCGAGAACTGCGACGCCTTGCGGGCCTTCTTGAGACCGGCCTTCTTGCGCTCGATGACGCGGGCGTCACGGGTGAGGAAGCCGGCCTTCTTGAGGGTCGCGCGGTTGTTCTCGCGGTCGATCTCGTTCAGGGTGCGGGCGATGGCGAGACGCAGCGCGCCGGCCTGACCCGAGGGGCCGCCACCCGTGATGCGGGCGGTGACGTCGTACGAGCCGAGCAGCTCGAGCACCTTGAACGGGTCGTTGATGAGCTGCTGGTGCAGCTTGTTCGGGAAGTAGTCCTCGAGCGAGCGGCCGTTCACGACGAACGTGCCGGAGCCCGGGACGAGACGCACGCGGGCGATGGCCTCCTTGCGGCGACCGACGGCACCGCCCGAGACGTTGAGGATCTGACGGGGAGCCGCCTCCGACGCGACGGGCGCGCTCTCGGTGGTGAAGGTCTCCGGGGTCTGGTCGATGGAGTCAGCGATCTGAGCCATGAGTGTTTTCTCGTTCCTGGAAGTCGTCGTGGCCGCTGTTACTGCGAGACCTGGTCGAAGGTGTACGGCTTGGGCTGCTGCGCCGCGTGGGGGTGCTCAGCGCCTGCGTAGACCTTGAGCTTCTTGAGCTGCTCGCGACCGAGGGTGTTCTTCGGCAGCATGCCGCGGATCGCCTTCTCGACGGCGCGAGTCGGGTGCTTCTCGAGCATCTCCGGGTAGGTGGTGGCCGTGAGGCCGCCCGGGTAACCGGAGTGGCGGTAGTACACCTTCTTGGCGAGCTTCGACCCGGTCAGGGCGACCTTGTCGGCGTTCACGATGATGACGTAGTCACCCATGTCCATGTGCTGGGCGAAGGTGGCCTTGTGCTTGCCGCGGAGGAGGGCGGCGACGTGCGAAGCGAGGCGGCCGAGCACGACGTCGGTCGCGTCGATGACGATCCAGTCGTGCTGGACGTCTGCCGGCTTCGGGGAGAACGTACGAGTCACAGGAGTGCTGCTTTCGTGTCGAGGTGAGGAGTCCGTGAATCCCGCTCCGGTGGGCGTTCCCGCGGGCAGATGCCCGGCGAACGACCCGGTGGAGGGCCCATCTGACTGTCTGGCGCAACATAGCGCGCAGACCAAGGTGAGAGCCTAGCGGACGGGTCTCGCCGCGGTCAAACCCCCTCGACGACGGACGGGAGGCCCGTGGTCACCGCCGCCCCGCTGCGGACGCAACGGGGCGGGACGGGTGACCCGGGCCTCCCGGGTGCGGCCGTCGCGTCAGCCGAGGAGGCTCCGCAGCCAGGCGACCAGGGCCGCGAGCGCGGCCAGCGCGTGCGTCACGATCCCGCCGCCGTGTCCCGGGGCCTCCCCGTGCCCGTGTCCACCGCCGTGGCCGGGGCCGCCGTCACCCGGGGTCGTCACGCCCGGCAGGTCGATGCCGACCAGGATCGGGTCGTGGTCGCTCGCCCGGCGGACGTCCTCGCGGTACAGGTCCGTGACGTTGTAGTCGTACCGGCTGTACTCGAGGCCGACCGACTCGACCGAGTTGATGTTCCAGACGTCCACGCCGGTGACCGTCCGGAGCGCGGCGGGCGAGGCGAACACGTGGTCGAGCGAGCCGCTCAGGCCGTCGAACACGTACGACCACTCCGAGGCGTCCTGCGCCGGGCCGAGGTCCGTGTAGCCGGCCCGGTCGAGGACCGCCACCGGGTCCTCCTGGCTGTAGGCGTTGAAGTCGCCGAGCATGAACACCTCGTCGGTGCCGGCGCGACGCTGCATCGCCGTCGAGAACGCGACGAGCGCCTCCGACTGCCGCACGCGCGAGGCGTTGGACGCACCCTGGCCGTCGCCCTGGTCGGCGTCGGCCCCGGTGCCGGACCCCTTCGACTTGAAGTGGTTCGCGATCACCAGGAACGTGTCCTTCGCGGACGGCTTCGGGGCCTTCCCCTTGCCGGGCTTCGTGGTCACCGGCGCGAAGGCCTGCGCGAGCGGCTGTCGGGCGTTCGCGAACGCCGTCGAGTCGGTCAGGATCGTCGAGCCGCCGACCGGCTGCACGCGGTCCTTCTTGTAGATGAGCGCGAGCCGGATGACGTCCTCGCTGGCGGGCAGCTGGGCGGGGGACCCGGCGTAGGCCCAGGTGTCCTTCCCGGTGGCCCGGTTCAGGGCGGCCACGAGGGTCGCCACCGCGGCGTCACGGTCCTTCCCGAAGCGGGCCGAGTTCTCGATCTCCTCGAGGGAGACGACGTCGGCACCGAGGCCGTTGATCGCCGCGACGATCTTCACCTGCTGGCGGGCCAGGTCGTCGGCGTTCGCGGCCCCGCGGGCGTCGCACCCGCCACGGACCGTCACGGGGTCGCCGTCGCGGTCGGTGTAGTAGGTGCAGCCGGTCAGCTGGTCACCGGTGGTCGGGAAGTAGTTGAGCACGTTGAACCCGGCGAGGCGGAGGTCGCCACCGACGTCCTCGGGCGCCGCGGTGCGCACGTCCGAGAACGACGCGGGCAGGTCGGCCGCCGGGGTGGCACCCGTGACCGGCGTCGTCGGCTGGAACTTCCACGCGTCGTTGCGGCGGTCGAGGACGACCGGCGCCCTGAAGGTCGCTGCCGCGCCGACGGTGACCGGACCCTGCGTGAGCCACGAGACCGGGATCGACTGGTTCGCCGCCGACAGGAAGTTCGTGCTCGCACCGTCGTCGAGCGTGACCGCGCGTGCCGCGTTGTCCGCCGCGACGGCCGCCGCCTCGGGGCTGCCGGGACGGGCGACCTCGGTCGGCTGCACGAGGCGCTGCGTCCCCGTCGCGAGCACGATCTCGCCGTACTGGTTGGTCGTGTGGTTGTCGGCGACGGTGTAGTCGCCCTGCGGAGCGAGGAGCATGCTCTCGAGCGTCTCCCGCTGGGCGTCCGCACGCGGGAAGGCGAGCGTCGCCGGGACCGGCTGCACGACCCCCGCTGCCGGGAGCCGGGTCAGGCCGGCCGCGGACGGCACGGTGAGCTCGGTCAGGCCGGCGAACTCCGACACGGTGCCGGTCAGCCGGACCGCGTCGCCGATCGCGACGCTGCCCGCGGTCGCCGCCGAGTACACGAAGACGGCGTCCGAGGCGGTGTGCGTGGTGAGGTCGACCGCGCCGCCGGTGCCGGCGGTCTGGACCGTGTACCCGGCGAAGCCGCCGGTGGCGTAGACCGCGGTGACGACGCCGTCGGTGGTGACGGTCCTGCCGACGTACGGCGAGGTGTCGCCGGTGCCCTGCAGCTGCGCGATCGTGACCCGCTCGGCCGGGGTGGCGGGCTCAGTCGGCTCGGTCGTCTCGGTCGGCTCCGTCGGCTGGCCGGCCCCGCCCGCCGCGTTCTCGGGCGTGATCGTCGCCGAGCGCGTGAAGTCCGCCGCGTTCGAGTCGGTGTCCGTCGTGCCCGCACGGGTCAGGCCGTCCGGCACCGTGTTCGCCGTGCCGGTCGTCGCGACCGCGGTCTCGAAGGTGTTCGACGTGCCGTAGCCGAGCAGGTCGACGACGCCCGGGGTCCCGGCCGTGACCGGACCGGCCGGCAGCGACAACGCCGTCGCCTGGTCGGCGAGCACGAGCGTGCCCGTCGAGCCGGAGGGGTTCAGGCCGGTGACGGCGTCGGGCTCGGGCAGCGCCTGGCCGGTCGTGCCGTTCGAGCCCATCTGCACCAGGTAGGTGCCGTGCGCGGGGACGGACCCGGCGAGCTTCCCGACCGACGGGGCGCCGGTGCCGGTCGCCGAGCGGTACTGGACCGACCAGCCGTCGACGCTGACGGGGCGGTCGGTGGGGTTGCCGAGCTCGACGAACTTGTTCGTGAACGGCTGGTTCGCGCTGCCGCCCTTGAGGTAGGCCTCCGCGATGACGAGGCCCGTCCCAGCGCGGTCGGCGGACGCCGCGGTGACGGAGACGAGCGGTGCCGCGAGGAGCGCTGCGGCAGCGGTGACGCACAGCACGGTGCGCCCGACGGTTCTCTGCATGGCTGCACGCTAACGACCTGCGGCACCGCTCAGGTTTCCGGTTGGTGAACGATCCGTTCCACCCCTGATCGGGGTGCAGGGCGACCCCGCGCTCAGGCGGTGATCGGCACCCACTCCGAGCCCACCCGGTGCACCGCGGGGCCGTGCCCCGGCAGGACGATCGCCGGGTAGGGCAGCACCCCGGCCGACTCCACGGCGAGCGCCTGGTCGGCCGTGAAGAACGGCGTGATCATCCGCGGCCGCGGCGCCCACGACGCCGGCTGGGTGTCGTGGTGCGTGACGACGGCGTCCCCGGTGACGATCGCGTCGGCCGCGGGCAGCAGGTACGCGGTCGACCCGTCGGTGTGCCCGGGCGCGGGCAGCGGCGTCATCGCGCGGCCGTCGAAGTCGCGGGCCGTGAACGCCCGGGCGCTCGGCACGGTGGTCGGTCGGAGCGCGTCCGAGGCGATCGCGCGCCCCAGCCACCGGAGCACCCGCGGGGCCGCCAGCCGTCCGCCGATCTCCGCCGGGGTGACCTGCTGCCGCGCCGGCCCCCGCACGTTGTCGACCTCGTCGGCGTGGGCGAGGACCTCGACGTGCGGGAAGCGGTCGAGGATGCCCGGCAGGCCGCCGACGTGGTCGACGTGTCCGTGGGTCACGTAGACGCGTCGGAGCTCCTCGAGGTCGTGCCCGGCCAGCAGCACGCTGTCGAGCACCAGGTCGGTGTCCGCCGGGTAGCCCGCGTCGATGAGGGCGACGCCGTCCTCCTCGGCGAGGACCACCCAGTTCGAGACCGGCCCCTCGACGAAGACCACACCGGGTGCGACGGAGACGACGGAGCGTGGGGTGCGGGGAGCCATCCCCCGACGCTAGCGCCCGCCACCGGGGACCGCGCCTACCGACCGCCGTCCGCGGTCGCGGTCGGCGTCGCGGCGACGTCCTCCGGCGACACGTCGCCGGGCCGGTGCCCCTCGGCGTCGCGACGGGCGCGTGTCTGCGCGGCACGGGCCTCCAGGGCGTCGTCGGCGGGGTACCCGACCTCGGTCAGCGTGAGGCCGCGGGCGGGCGCGACCGTGAAGGCGCTGGTGCGCTCGGCCGCGACCCGCAGGTCGTCGAGCCGGTCCGGCGTGAGCCGGCCCTCGCCGACGGCGAGGCACCCACCCACCATCGCGCGCACCATCGAGTGGCAGAAGGCGTCGGCCTGGAGGCTCGCCACCAGCACGCCGTCCGGCTCACGGTCCCAGCGGAACTCCTGCAGCGTACGGATGGTGGTCGCGCCCTCGCGCGGCTTGCAGAAGGCCGCGAAGTCGTGCAGCCCCAGCAACCGCAGCGCCCCGCGCCCCATCGCGTCCTGGTCGAGACGCCCCGGGTACCAGGTCGTGTGACCGCGGCGGAGCGGGTCGCGGGGGGCGTCGAGGTCGGCGACCCGGTACCGGTACCGGCGCCAGACCGGTGAGAACCGCGCGTCGAAGCCGGCGGGCGCGACGGACGCCCGTCGGACGACGACGTCCCCGTCGGGACCGGCGAGCCCGTTCAGGCGGCGGACGAGCCCGGCGAACGGGTCCCGCGTGGTGCCGGCGGCGGTGGGGCGGCGTGGTCGGGCCAGGGCGGCCCACTGCTCGGCGGTGAGGTCGAGGTGCGCGACCTGCCCGGTCGCATGGACACCCGCGTCGGTGCGCCCGGCGACGGTGAGCTGCGGCGGCGCGCCCCAGCGGGTGAAGACGGTGGCCAGGGCGGTCTCGAGCGCGCCCTGCACGGTGCGGAGCCCGGGTTGCCGGGCCCACCCGGAGAACGCGGCGCCGTCGTAGGCGATGTCGAGCCGCAGGCGCACGCCGCCGTCGTCCTCGGTCCGGCCGGTGTCGCTCACACCTCCACGGTAGCGACGTCAGCGCCGTGTCAGTGCCGCGTGAGTGCGGGTCGGCAGTGTCGTCCCCGACCACGACGTCGACGGAAGGACACGACGATGACCACGACACCACTCGCGGTGGAGGCCACGGGCCTCGTGAAGACGTTCGGCAGCAACCGGGCGGTGGACGGGGTGGACCTGCGCGTCGAGGCGGGCACGGTCTACGGCGTGCTCGGCCCGAACGGTGCGGGCAAGACCACCACGATCAGCATGCTCGCGACCCTGCTCCGGATGGACGGCGGCGAGGCGCGGGTGTTCGGACACGACGTCCGCCGCGAGCCGCAGGTCGTCCGCCGGCTCATCGGCGTGACCGGGCAGTACGCCAGCGTCGACGAGACCCTGAGCGCGACCGAGAACCTCGTCGTCTTCGCCCGGCTGCTCGGGCTGTCCCGGGCCGAGGCGAAGCGCCGGTCCACCGAGCTGCTCGAGCGGTTCGGGTTGACCGAGGCCGCACGCCGGCCGCTCCGGGCGTTCTCGGGCGGCATGCGCCGGCGCCTGGACCTGGCGGCGAGCCTCATCGCGCAGCCGCCGCTCATCTTCCTCGACGAGCCGACGACCGGGCTCGACCCGCGGACCCGGGCGCAGATGTGGGACACGATCCGGGAGCTCGTCGCGACCGGGTCGACCGTCCTGCTGACGACGCAGTACCTCGACGAGGCCGACCAGCTGGCGGACCGGATTGCCGTGATCGACCGCGGCCGGGTCGTCGCCGAGGGCACGAGCGACGAGCTGAAGGCGTCGATCGGCACCGCGTCGCTGCAGCTCCGGCTGGCGGACGCCACCCCGGCGCGCACCGCCGCGGCGTCGGACCTGGTCCTCCGGGTCCTCGGCGCCCCCGCGGTCGCGAGTCCCGAGGGCTCCCGGCTGACGGCACCGATGGCGGATCCGGACCGCGTCACCGACCTGCTGGTGTCCTTCCGCGACGCCGGCATCTCCCTCGCCGAGATGAGCGTACAGAAGCCGACGCTCGACGAGGTCTTCCTCACCATCACCGGGACGCCGACCGCCGACGCGGCCGACACCGACCGCGCGCTCGAAGGGAGCACCGCATGACCACGCTCACCACCCCCGACCTGTCCACCTCCCCCCGGGTCACCCCGCGGGCGGGCGTCGGCGCGTCCGGCCTCGTCGCGACCGTCCGGCAGTCGCTCACGATGGCGTACCGCGGCCTCGTCAAGGTCCGCCGCACGCCCGAGCAGCTGTTCGACGTGACGCTCATGCCGATCGTCTTCACCGTGATGTTCACGTACATCTTCGGCGGCGCGATCGCCGGGGACGTCGCCAGCTACCTGCCGATCATCGTCCCGGGCATCCTCGTGCAGACGAACATCACCTCGTCGATCGTCACGGGCGTCCAGCTCCGCGAGGACATGGACAAGGGCGTGTTCGACCGCTTCCGGTCGCTGCCCATCGCCCGGATCGCCCCGCTCGCCGGCGCGCTGCTCGCCGACACCGTCCGCTACGCCATCGCGACGACCATCACGTTCGTCACCGGGTTCGCGATGGGGCTGCGTCCCGCCGGCGGGTTCGGTGCCGTCGTCCTGGCGGGACTGCTCGTCGTCGTGGTCGCGTGGGCGATCAGCTGGGTCTTCGCCTACTTCGGCGTGGTCGCCCGCACGGCGTCGAGCGTGTCCGGCATCTCGAACCTGGTCCTCTTCCCGCTGACCTTCCTGTCGAACGCGTTCGTGCCGGCGGACACCCTGCCGGACTGGCTGCACTGGTTCTCCGACGTCAACCCGATCTCGCACCTCATCACCGCGGTGCGCGACCTCGTGA
Organism: Curtobacterium sp. L6-1; assembly: GCF_018885305.1. Classification (NCBI taxonomy): domain Bacteria; kingdom Bacillati; phylum Actinomycetota; class Actinomycetes; order Micrococcales; family Microbacteriaceae; genus Curtobacterium; species Curtobacterium aetherium. Next base: position 3,147,967 of record NZ_CP076544.1, on the reverse strand, counting down.
ACCACGGTCAGGTGGGCGGGGACCTCTGGCTCTCGCTCCTCGGTGCCGCGGTCGTCGTCGCGGTGTTCGCCCCGCTCACGGTGCGGGCGTACATGCGGAAGGCCTGAACGCCTCCGTCACCGTCCGTGCCGCTGCGACGGCCTCGGTCCGGCTCAGTCCGGCCGAGGCCGTCTCGGCGTCCGCCAGCAGCGTCTCCCCGGTGACGGCCGCCACGAGCGGCCGCACGCGTCCGCGGTTCAGGACCGCGAAGTCCTGCCGGGCGCCGAGTCGCACCGCGACGCCCCAGGCCCGTGCCACGAGGGCCGGCTCCGCGCCGGTCCCGGCGGCGTGCAGGGTCACGCCGAGCAGGGCCACCCCGACGACAGGCAGGTCCGTCCACAGGCCGGGCAGGCGGAGGGCGACCAGCGCGCTGACCCGGAGGCGTCGCGCCACTTCGGCACGCGCCTCCCGGTCGGCCGGACCGCGTCGGGCCCCCGCGGTGTCGGCGGTGTCGGCGGTGTCGGCGTTGTCGGCGTCGTCGGCGGTGTCGGCCGGGAGGCCTGGCTCGGCGCCGTCGGACCGGCTCGCCGCCGCCTCGTCCCCCGCGGCGACCATGGCGGCACCGATCACCATGACCCACTGGGCGGCCTCGCGCCGGTGCGGCAGGATCGCGTCCCACGCGCGTCGGTACTCCGCCGCTGCCGCGACGGGGTCCCCCTCGGCCCGGGCGACCTCGGCGCGGACCGCCGCGGCGAGCACCCCCATCTGCGCACGCTCCCCGTCCGGACCGCCGACGCCGGGTCCGCCACCACCGGGGGCTCCGCCGGGGGTACCGCGACCGCGGCCGTCCAGCACGGGCCGGGCCGCGAGCTCGGCCGCGACGGCGCGGGCCCGCACGGTGTCGCCGACCGCCGCGGCGCTCAGGCCGACGGTCCACCCGAGCTCGTACAGGTCGTCCTCGGCACCGAAGTGCTCCAGCCGGGTGCGCGCGACCTCCGCCGCGGCGAGCGCCTCGGGGTAGCGGCCGGTCTGCGCCGACAGCTGCGCCATCGACACCGCCGAGGTCCCCGTCGTCCAGGCGTCGTCGACCCGCTCGGCGAGCTGCTCGGCCCGGGCGGCGTACCGCAGGGCGCGTGTGGTCTCGCCGGCGTTCTCGGCCAGGGGCACGCTGAGCAGGTTGGCCAGGCACGCCACGTCGACGTCGGGGTCCTCGCGGAACCGGGCGAGCACCGCCTCCCCCGCAGCGGGGCGGCCGAGGGTGAGGAGCATCTGGACCTGTGCGTCGACGATGGGCACCCCGGTCGGGCCCTCCCGCCACAGCCGACGGAGCGTGGACCGGGCGCGGACGGCGGTGCGCCGGTCCGAGAACGACGCCGTCGCACAGGCGATGACGAGCCCCAACAGCGCGGCCGTGCGGTCGGTCGAGCCGGCCGGCGCTGCCCGGAGGACCGTGACGACGTCCGGGGCGATCGCGACCACCTCGCCGTGGGCGCCGCGGATCGACCAGTACCCGCTGAGCGTCGAGGCGAGCCGGGCCACCGCGGCCGGGTCCTCGGCGCGGAGGGCCCAGCGCAGGAGGGTGACCAGGTTGTCGGCCTCGCGCTCGACCTCCCGGAAGCGGTCGAGCTGTCCCGGGCCGCGGACGGCGAACAGGTCGTGCGCCGCGGCGAAGGCACTTCCCCAGCGGGTCATCGCGGCGCGCACGGCACCCGTGTCGCCCGACTCCGCCAGGCGGGCGGCGCCGAACTCGCGCACGGTCTCGAGCAGGCGGTAGCGGACCGGCTCGCCCTCGCGCTCGACCAGCTGGACGAGCGACTGCTCGACGAGCTCGGCCAGGTCGTCGAGCGCGTCGTCGGTCCGGTCCGGTGCGGCGACGGCCTCGACGGCGCCGACCGCGACGCCGTCGGGGAACAGTGCCAGACGGGTGAGGAGGTCGCGGGCGCCGTCGTCGAGCAGGCGCCAGCTCCACTCGATGACGGCCAGCAGGGTGCGGTGCCGCTCGGGTGCCGACCGGTCCCCACCGCGGAGCAGCGCGAACCGGTCGTCGAGCCGCCGTTCGATCTCGTCGACGCTCATCCCGCGGATCCGTGCGGCCGCGAGCTCGATGGCGAGCGGGGAGCCGTCGAGCCGGGTGCAGATCCGTCGCACGGCGTCGACGGGCAGGACGGCGCCCGGACGTGCCGCACGGGCCCGGTCGGTGAACAGGCGCACCGCCGCGCCGTCGGCCTCGACCGGCAGCGGCGCGAGCGGCGCGACGGTCTCGCCGGAGACCGCGAGCGGGGCGCGGGACGTCGTGAGGACCCGGAGGTCGGGCAGGGCGGCGAGCAGGTCGGCGGTGAGCGCGGCGACGGGCTCGAGGACGTGCTCGCAGTTGTCGAGTACGAGGAGCGTGGGTTCCTCGGCGAGGGCGCGGGTGACCCGGGTGCGGAGGTCGGCGACGACCGTCTCCCGGAGGCTGCGTGCCGTGCGGACCTCGGCGATCCCGAGCAGCGCACCGATCGCGGGCAGCAGGTCGTCGCCGGTGCTGAGCGGGGCGAGCTCGACGACCACGACGCCGCACGAGGACGGCACCGTCGCGGCCGCGGCCTGCGCGAGCCGGGTCTTGCCGAGGCCGCCCGCGCCGAGGATCGTGACGAGCCGACCCGAGGACAGCAGCCGTTCGACGGTGGTGAGGTCGGCCTCCCGCCCGATGAGCGCGTTCGGGGCGGCCCGCAGCCCGACCCGTCGGGCGGTCCCACCGACCGGGCCGGCGCTGCGGAGCACCTCGGCGTTGAGCCGTACCAGGTCGGCGGACGGGTCGGCGCCGAGCTCGTCGGCGAGGCGGTCGCGGTGCGCGGCGAAGACGGCGAGCGCCTCGGGCGTGTGCCCGCCGTCGGCGAGGGCCCGGACGAGGCCGGCGACGGCGGTCTCGTCGAAGGTGTCGGCGGCGGCCTCCGCACGCCACACGGCCGCGGCGGCGTCGACGTCGCCCGTGCGCTGCAGCACGGCACCGAGTCGGCGGCGGAGGTCCCGTCGGACGGCTGCCGCACGCGCGGCGAGCGCCCCCGCCGTCTCCCCCTCGACGTCCCCGCCGGGCTCGCCCCGCCAGCGGTCCAGTGCCGTCCGCAGGGCGGACTCGTCCGGGTCGCCGGCCAGGACGTCCTCGGCGGCACCGAGGTCGGAGGCGGCCGGGTCGACCCCGAGTGCGTAGCCGCCGGCGGTGGAGACCACGAGGCCCTCCGCGGTCGCACGGCGGAGGCGCGAGACGAGCGTCTGCAGCGCGGCCCGGGCACCCCGCGGCGGGTCGTCCCCCCACAGGTCGTCGATGAGCGCCTCCGTCGTGACGGCTCGGCCACGGGCCAGGACGAGGGCCGCGAGGAACGTCCGCGCCAGTGCGCCGGCGACCGGGACGAGCGCACCGGAGGCGTCCTCGGCACGGACGGGTCCGAGCACGGCGACTCGGGGCTCGGACACGTGGGGAGTCTAGGCGCGCAGTGTCACCGGATCGTGATTCGGGCGGGCTCCTCGGGAGGGTTCCGGCCCCTAACCTGAGCATGTGTTCACCGTGATGCGACGCGCCGCCGTCGTCACCGCTGCCGCCGCCACCCTCGTCCTCGGACTCACCGCCTGCTCCGGCTCCGGCGCCCCGTCGGACAGCGGTGCCGGTGGCGGGAGTGCCAGCCCGACGCCCGCCGCCCAGACCACCCCCGCCGCCTCGCCCGACGAGGAGACGATCTCCTTCGGTCGCGCTCCTGCCTCGGCCGGTCTGCCCGGGTGCGCCCTGCTCCTCCCCGAGGACCTCGTCGACGCACTCGTCCCCGGAGCCCGCGCCGAGGACCCGCTCACCGGGCAGGTGCACGCCACCGGCTCGTGGGCGTTCCCCCGCGCGACGGGCGGCACGTCCTGCTGGAGCACCACCGGGGTGTCGGCGCTCGACGACGTCGCCGAGGCCGACCGCGACGCCGCCGTGTACCAGGGCGTGCGCGTCTCGGTGCTGCCCGACGCGCGCCCGGACTTCGCGGCTGCGGGCGGGAACGACCCGGAGAGCGCCGGCATGTCGATGATCGAGGTCCGCTGTGACGCGACCGACGCCGCGCGGGTCCAGTGCCAGGGCGGGGTCCTCGCCGGGGACGCCTGGGTCGACCTCGCCGTCGTCCGCGGCCAGGACACCCCCGACGCCACCCCCGAGGCCGTGCTCCCCGCGTTCCGGGCACTGCTCGACCGCGTGCAGCAGACCGTGGCGGCTTCCGCCAGCGCCGCCGCGTCCACCGAGCACCAGGCGGCGAGCAGCCGGCTGACGACGTGCGACAGCGACCGCGTCGACGCCGTGAGCGACGTCGACCTGTCCACCGTGCAGGAGCAGGCCACGGACCTCGCGGTCGAGCTCGGCCACTTCGCCATGGACCGGGTCGGCGGCGCGGAGTGTGTCTTCCAGTACGACGGCGAGGGACGGTACCCGCACACCGGGGCCGTCTACTCCGAACTCCCCGAGGGCGGGTGGGTCCTCGAGCAGCGACTCGGCAACGGCGTCGTCGACCGCTCGGGACGGCTGGAGCTCGACGGGCTCGAGGCCGGCGACGGTGCGTGGCGGACCTGCGACGAGACGGTCTGCTCCGTCGACGTCCTGCGCGACGGCACGTGGGAGCACTTCGTGCTGTGGCGTGCGATCGCCCCGGACACGGCGTCGGCGATCGTCCACTGGGTCGAGGCGTCCCTGGCCGCCTAGCCGCCCAGGTGCCCGGTTCCGACCACGGGCCGGCGCCGGCCCCTGGCTCGGTGCCGGTTCCGGTGCCTGACTCGGTGCCGGTGCCGGTGCCGGACGTCCTCGGCCGCCCGGTTCGGGGACGGCCGTCCGACGGTCAGTGCCCGCGCTTGCGTCCGCGCAGTTCCCACCGTGCCCGGAGACCGCGCCGCGGAGCGTCGGCCGGACCGGTCTCGGTGTCGGCGTCCTGCGTCGCCCGGCGCTCCGATTCGACGATGCCCCGCAGGGACACCAGGGCCGTCGAGGTGACCGCGACGTCGGACGGCTGCTCGTGGGACGCGTCGAGGGCGTCCTCGAGCTCCGCGATCGCCCGGTCGCCCTCCTCCGGCGGGTGCTCGCCGCGGATCATCGCGGCGACCTGCCGGATCGCCAGCACCAGCGGCGTGGTGAAGGCCTCGTCCGGCCGTCCGAGGTTCGCCGACACCGGCCCCGACCGCGCGACCAGCTCGGTGAGGTCGGTCGTGTACCAGGCGACCCGTTCGAGGGCGCGGAAGCGTGACCCGTCCCGCTGCAGCCGGGCCCGTGACCCGCGGAGTGCGCCACGCGGGTTGATCCGGCGGCTCTCCTGCGCGATCGAGACCCGTCCGCGGACGTCGGCGATCGCCCGGTCCAGGCGGTCCTGTGCCTGGTCCCACGCCCGCTCGTCCCGCTTGCCCTGCTCGAGCACGTCGGCCAGGCCGTCCAGGTGCGTCGCGAGCACGCTGTTCACCTGGTCGATCCGTCGCTCCGCGTCCCAGAAGTGCAGCGGCGGGAACACCAGGAAGTTCACGAGGAGGCCGACCACCACGCCGACGGCCATCTGCACGAGGTAGCCGAGCGAGTACCCCTCGGCGTGGGCACCGCCGACGAGCAGGACGAACAGTGCCGCGGTCGACACCCACGAACTGCCCTCGCCGAGGATCCGGAACCCACCCACGAGGACGCCCACGCCGACCGCGAGTGCGACGGCGAGGATGCCGGCGTCCCCCACCCACATCGTGAAGGCCGCCACCGCGATGCCCAGGGCGATCCCGACCAGCGTCTGCAGGCCGCTGCGGAGGCCGGCGAACACCGTCGTCTGCATCGCGACGACGGCGCCGAGCGGGGCGTAGTACGGGTACTCGGCGGCGACCCCGGGAACATGTCGCGCGACCAGCCAGGCGAGCGCCGCCGCGGCAGCGGCCTTCGCAGCGTGGAGCAGGCGGGGCTGCGTGCCGGAGTTCCGGCTCCACCGCCAGAGGCGCGTGCCGACGCCGGCGATGTGCTGGAACTGCATGGGTCTCCCGTCGGGTCGTCCGCCACCGTACGTGGCGGACGCTGGTCGAGCCTCCCGGCTCACGTCGCCCGGCGCTCGCCCCCGGCGACCGGTCGTCACGGCGGCCACGTGCTCGTCCCCGTGCCCGTGCCTGCCCGCCGGGAAGCAGGAGGGCCCCCGCAGCAGGTGCTGCGGGGGCCCTCCGGTGGTGCGGTGCGACTACTTGGACTCGTCCGCGGCGTCGTCCGACTTGGCTGCGGCGTCGGCCTCGACCTCGGCGGCGGCGTCGGTCGTGGTCTCGTCGGCGACCGGGGTCGACTCCTCGGTGGTCTCGGTCTCCTCGACCGGGGCCTCCGTGGTGTCGGCCTCGGCGGCGACCGGCGCGGCGGCAGCCGGAGCGGCCGAACGCGAGACGGGTGCCGGCGAGCTCGAGACGGGCTCGAGGACGAGCTCGATCGAGGCGAGCGGCGCGTTGTCACCCTTGCGGAAGCCGAGCTTCGTGATGCGGGTGTAGCCGCCCTGGCGGTCGGCCACCTGCGGCGCGATCTCCGTGAACAGCGTGTGCACGACGGTCTTGTCGCGCAGCGCGGCGATCACGCGACGACGCGCGTGCAGGTCGCCACGCTTCGCGAACGTGATGAGCCGCTCGGCGACCGGACGGAGGCGCTTGGCCTTCGTCTCGGTCGTCGTGATGCGACCGTGCGTGAAGAGGGCGTTGGCGAGGTTGCTCAGGAGCAGGCGCTCGTGGGCGGGACCGCCACCGAGGCGGGGGCCCTTGGTGGGCTTCGGCATGTCAGTTCTCCAGTGGTGATGGTGGTGCGCGCCGTGTCAGGAGCGCGTGCGCGTCAGCGCGAGGTCAGTTGCTGGACTCGTCCTCGTCGTACCCGCTGTAGAAGTGGGCACCGTCGAATCCGGGGACGGTGTCCTTGAGGGACAGGCCGAGCTCGGTGAGCTTGTCCTTGACCTCGTCCACCGACTTCTGACCGAAGTTGCGGATGTTCATGAGCTGCGTCTCCGAGAGGGCGACGAGCTCGGACACCGTGTTGATGCCCTCGCGCTTCAGGCAGTTGTAGCTACGGACCGACAGGTCGAGGTCCTCGATCGGCGTCTGCAGCTCGTTCGAGAGCACGGCGTCGACCGGCGCGGGGCCGATCTCGATGCCCTCGGCCGCCGTGTTGAGCTCACGGGCGAGCCCGAACAGCTCGACCAGCGTGCGACCGGCCGACGCGATGGCGTCGCGCGGCGTGATCGCAGGCTTCGACTCGACGTCGACGACCAGACGGTCGAAGTCCGTGCGCTCACCGGCACGCGTCGCCTCGACGCGGTAGGTGACCTTGAGCACGGGCGAGTAGATCGAGTCGATCGGGATCTGACCGGCCTCGCTGAACTCCGAGCGGTTCTGGGTCGCCGAGACGTAGCCGCGGCCACGCTCGATCGTCAGCTCCAGCTCGAAGCGCGCCGAGTCGTTCAGGGTCGCGATGACGAGGTCCGGGTTGTGGATCTCGACACCGGCCGGGGCGGAGATGTCCGCCGCGGTGACCTGACCGGCACCCTGCTTGCGCAGGTAGGCGGTGATCGGCTCGTCGTGCTCGCTGGAGACGACCAGGCTCTTGATGTTCAGGATGATCTCGGTGACGTCCTCCTTGACACCGGGAACGGTGCTGAACTCGTGGAGGACACCGTCGATGCGGATGCTCGTGACGGCAGCACCCGGGATGGACGAGAGGAGCGTGCGGCGCAGCGAGTTGCCGAGGGTGTACCCGAAGCCCGGCTCGAGCGGTTCGATGACGAAGCGCGAGCGGAATTCGGAGATGGACTCCTCGTTCAGGGTGGGGCGCTGTGCAATGAGCACTGTGGAATTCCTTTCGGCGAAGTGTCCGCTATATGACACTTGGCGGTACGACGGGGCCGGCCGGGCCCCGACGGGTCTGTTTCAGTTGTGATCACGCGCACTGGAGTGCGCGATCGAACGACCAGGAATGGCCGCCCCCGCTCGTCCCGGTCAGGGAACGAGCGGGGAACGGCCGGTTGCTCCTCGCGTCAGACGCGGCGGCGCTTCGGCGGGCGGCACCCGTTGTGCGCCTGCGGCGTGACGTCGTTGATCGAGCCGACCTCGAGGCCAGCGGCCTGGAGAGAACGGATCGCCGTCTCGCGACCCGAGCCCGGGCCCTTGACGAAGACGTCGACCTTCTTGACGCCGTGCTCGGCGGCCTGACGGGCTGCCGACTCGGCGGCCAGCTGCGCCGCGAACGGCGTCGACTTGCGCGAGCCCTTGAAGCCGACGGCGCCCGAGGACGCCCAGCTCAGGACGGCACCCGACGGGTCGGTGATGCTGACGATGGTGTTGTTGAACGTGCTCTTGATGTGGGCCTGGCCCACGGCGACGTTCTTCTTCTCCTTGCGGCGCGGCTTGCGCGCGGCGGTCTTGGGGGTAGCCATCGTGATCTCCTATCGAGCCTTCTTCTTGCCTGCCACGGTGCGCTTCGGGCCCTTGCGGGTACGAGCGTTGGTCTTGGTGCGCTGACCACGCACCGGGAGACCACGACGGTGGCGGAGACCCTCGTAGCTACCGATCTCGACCTTGCGGCGGATGTCGGCGGCGACCTCACGGCGGAGGTCACCCTCCACCTTGAAGGTGCCCTCGATGTAGTCGCGGAGGGCGACGAGCTGGTCGTCGGTGAGGTCCTTGACGCGGATGTCGCCGGAGATGCCGGTCTCCGCGAGCGTCTGGACGGCGCGGGTGCGGCCGACCCCGTAGATGTAGGTGAGTGCGATCTCCACGCGCTTCTCGCGCGGGATGTCGACGCCTGCTAGACGTGCCATTGTGCTGGCTGCTCCTGTTGTCGATGGAGGTGTGGCGCAGTACCGGTGCCCGGGCCTCCGCCCCGAGGTGTCCCCCACACACCGAGGTGTGCGGGTTCTGGCACTGCGTTGTCGATCTTCAGTTGTGGTTCGTGCTCGAGCCGCTGGCAGCCTGTCGACTGGCGGCCCCGGTCACGCAGCCGGGACGAGTCCCGGAGGGACTAGCCCTGGCGCTGCTTGTGACGCGGGTTGCTCTTGCAGATCACCATGACGCGGCCCTTCCGGCGGATCACTCGGCAGTGCTCGCAGATGGGCTTGACGCTGGGGTTGACCTTCATTGTTCGTTCCTCGTGCTCGCTGGCTTCGTGCTCGGCGGGTTCGCCGGGCCGTTCCTTTCCAGCTCGCGGATCACTTGTAGCGGTAGACGATCCGGCCGCGGGTCAGGTCGTACGGGCTCAGCTCCACGATCACGCGGTCCTCGGGGAGGATGCGGATGTAGTGCTGGCGCATCTTCCCGGAGATGTGCGCGAGTACCTTGTGTCCGTTGGTCAGCTCAACGCGGAACATCGCGTTGGGCAGAGCTTCGAGCACCGAGCCCTCGATCTCGATGACGCCGTCTTTCTTGGCCATAGCCTCACTGTCGCTTGGTTGGATTACTGGTGTGATCCCCGAGCCGGTCTGCGGGTCGGGCGCCACGCCAGAGGGCATGGCACACCAAAGATCGATCTTATGTGGTAGTCGGCCGATTGCCAAGTGCTGGCCCCGATCCGGTGCGGCGCGGCACCCCAGTGCAGGGGGCGGTCGGGCGCGTGATCCCCGCGGGCACGCGGATCCACAGCGGTCCCGAGGAGAGCGCACTGTCGCGACCGAGTACGGGGCCGTACGGTGACGAGAGCAGTCACCGAAGGAGACCCCCGTGCCCGACGCCCCAGGCCGCGAGCGCCCCGTCGCACGCCACGGCCGCCTCCCCCGCCGTCGCGGGTGGACGACGGCGCTGTCCGTCGTCGCCTCCGCCGCGGCCGTCGTCCTCGTGAGCGGGACCTGCGTCTCCGCCATCGGCGTCGCCCAGCTCGCGGCCGCGCCGCGGACCGTGGCGCTCAGCACGGACGACCAGAGCACCGCGCAGACCGCAGACATCACGGCGATCGAGGGCGGGGCGAACATCCTGCTCATCGGGAGCGACACCCGCGTCGGCCAGTTCGACTCCGACGAGGACGTCGAGGGTGCCCGGAACGACGTCACCATGCTCGTGCACGTCTCCGAGGACCACGAGCAGCTCACCGCCGTCAGCTTCCCGCGCGACCTCATGGTGCCGATACCGGCGTGCACGAACCCGGAGACCGGCACCACCTACCCCGCTGCCGACTCCGCCCAGTTCAACACCGCGCTCGGCAACGGCGGCGTCTCCTGCGTGGTCGACACGGTCGAGAACCTCACCGGCTTGACCGTGCCGTACGCTGGCCTCATCACGTTCAACGGCGTCATCGAGATGTCGAACGCGCTCGGCGGCGTCGACGTCTGCGTGGCGACGCCCATCGACGACTCCTTCACCGGCCTGCACCTCAGCGCCGGCGCCCACTCGCTCCAGGGCTCCGACGCCCTCGCCTTCCTGCGCTCCCGGCACGGCGTCGGCGACGGCAGCGACCTCGCACGGATCAGCTCGCAGCAGGTGTTCCTCTCCGCCCTGCTGCGCCAGGTCACCGCGGACGGCACGCTGTCGAAGCCCGTCACGCTCTACAAGCTCGCCGGGGCCGCCCTGTCGAACATGACCCTGTCCGACGGGCTGGCGCGGCCCCGGACCCTGGTCGGACTCGCTTCCACGCTCCGGGGCATGAGCACCTCGAGCATGCTCTTCGTGCAGTACCCGGTCGTGGACGACCCGGCGGACTCCGCCCGTGTGGTCGTCGACGAGGCGAACGCCCACACGCTCAACGTCGCCCTGCAGACCGACGAGCGCACCTCGCTCGCCGACTCCTCCACGGGTCGTGCGTCCCGGGGGTCGTCGGACGCCGCCACGAGCTCGCCCTCCGCGACCCCGCCGCAGTCCGCCGGGTCCGGGTCGGGGTCCGAGTCCGGGGCCGGGTCCGGAGCGACGCCGTCCGACACCGCCAGCCCGTCCGGTGACGGCGCGACGCCCGGTGCGCGGACGACCACCACCAGCAGCCCGTCCGCCACGCCGCTGCCGTCCTCGATCACCGGGCAGAGCGCCGCCGAGGAGACCTGCTCCGTCGGGAACTGACCCCGCCACGCCGCGCCGCTCGTCGACGCCGTGCGACGCAGCGACGACGGGTGCGAGGAGCGCTCACGATCGCCGGTCGCCGGTCACCGCGGCCGCCCGCCTCGGTGCGGCTCCAACGCAGCACCGTCCGCCGGCCGGTCGGACACCGCCCGACGCACCCACGATCCTCGCCGCCGGTCGCGCGCAGCACCACCAGTCGGACGGACGGTCGGTCACCACCCGACCCGGCCACGCGCCTCCGCGGCGGAGCACCGGACGACCAGGGACCGGTCGGTCCCCGGTCGACCCGATCACGGGCCTCCGGGTCGGTCGACCGCCCGGGAGCGGCCCCCAGCGGCCTGGAGGCGCGACCTACGGGACCGGGACCGGCGTCACACCCAGCGGGGCCAGGCCCGCCGCGCCGCCGTCGGCGGCCGTGAGCACCCAGATGCCGTCCGCGTGCACCGCGACGCTGTGCTCCCAGTGCGCGGCGTCCGAGCCGTCGAGCGTGCGGACGGTCCACCCGTCGGCATCGGTCGAGCTGTCGATCGTGCCCGCCGTCACCATCGGCTCGATCGCTACGGCGAGGCCGGCCTGCACGGCGGGACCGGCGCCGCGGACGCGGTAGTTGAAGACGGGCGGCTCCTCGTGCATCGACCGGCCGATGCCGTGCCCCGTGAAGTCCTCGACGATGCCCCACTCGCCGGTCTCGTCGATCGCGTCCTCGACCGCCGCGCCGACCTCGTGCAGGGCCTTCGCGTGCGCGAGTGCGGCGATGCCGTACCACAACGACCGCTCGGTCGTGTCGCACAGCGCCTGGCGCGCCGCGCTCGTCGCTGCGTCGCCACCGGGGACGACGACGGTGAACGCGCTGTCGCCGTTCCACCCGTCGACCTCGGCACCGGCGTCCACCGACACGATGTCGCCGGCCTGCAGGACGCGATCGCCGGGGATCCCGTGCACGATCTCGTCGTTCACCGACACGCAGAGAGTGTGGCGGTAGCCGGGCACCAGCTGGAAGTTCGGCACGCCGCCGCCGTCGCGGATCGTCCGCTCGGCGATCGCGTCGAGCTCACCCGTCGTGGCACCGGGACGGACCGCCGCACGGACCGCGTCGAGCGCCTGCGCCGTCAGCAGCCCCGGGCGCACCATGGCGCGGAGCTCGTCGGGCGTCTTGTAGATCGAGGGCTTGCGGCGGCGCACCGGTCGGACCCGGGTCAGACCGCGGCCGTCAGGCCGCGCGACGAGAGGACGTCGGCGATCCGGTCGCCGACCTCGTCCACGCCACCGAGCGCGTCGACGTCGACGACGAGCCCGCGCTCCTGGTAGACCGCGACGAGCGGAGCGGTCTGCTCCTGGTACACCTGCTGGCGGCGACGGATGGTCTCCTCGGTGTCGTCGGCGCGACCCTGCTCCTGCGCGCGCTTGAGCAGGCGCCCGACCAGGGCCTCCTGGTCGGCGACGAGCTGGACCACCGCGTCGATCCCGGCGCCCTGCTCGGCCAGGAGCGCGTCGAGGTACTCGACCTGCGCCGGCGTGCGGGGGTAGCCGTCGAGCAGGAACCCGCCCGCTGCGTCGGCTTCGGCGAGACGGTCGCGGACGAGCTCGTTCGTCAGGTCGTCCGGAACGTACTCACCGGCGTCCATCAGGGCCTTCGCGCGCTGCCCGAGGGGCGTGCCCTCGGCGACGTTCTTCCGGAAGATGTCGCCGGTCGAGATGGCGGGGACCCCGAAGGTCGACGCGATGCGCCCGGCCTGCGTGCCCTTGCCCGCCCCGGGAGGTCCGACGATGACGAGACGTGCGCTCAACGGAGAAGCCCTTCGTAGTGACGTTGCTGCAGCTGCGAGTCGATCTGCTTCACGGTCTCGAGGCCGACACCCACGATGATCAGGATGCTGGCACCGCCGAACGGGAAGTTCTGGTTCGCCCCGAACAGCGCCAGTGCTGCGAGCGGGATGAGTGCGATGAGACCGAGGTAGAGCGCACCGGGCAGCGTCACCCGGGTGAGGACGTAGTCGAGGTACTCGGCAGTGGGACGGCCGGCACGGATGCCCGGGATGAACCCGCCGTACTTCTTCATGTTGTCGGCGACCTCTTCGGGGTTGAAGGTGATCGCGACGTAGAAGTACGTGAAGCCGACGATGAGCAGGAAGTACAGGACCATGTAGAACCAGTTGTCACCCGAGGTCAGGTTGCTCTGGATCCAGGTCACCCACGGGGCCGGCGCGCTGCCGTCCGAGGGCTGGTTGAACTGGGCGATCAGGGCCGGCAGGTACAGCAGCGACGACGCGAAGATGACGGGCACGACGCCAGCCATGTTCACCTTGATCGGGATGTACGTGTTGTTGCCGCCGTAGGTCCGACGTCCGACCATGCGCTTGGCGTACTGGACCGGGATCCGCCGCTGCGACTGCTCGACGAAGACGACGGCCATCATGATGACGAGGCCGACCAGGATGACGAACAGGAAGAGTTCGAAGGACTGCGACTGCTCGATGGCCCACAGCGCCGACGGGAACTGCGCGGCGATGGACGTGAAGATGAGCAGCGACATGCCGTTGCCGATGCCGCGCTCGGTGACGAGTTCGCCCATCCACATGATGAGGCCGGTGCCGGCGGTCAGCGTGATGACCATCAGCAGGATGGCGTACCAGCTGTCGTTCGAGATGATCGAGGTGCAGGACGCCGAGGCGCTCGTGCCGAAGAGGGCACCGGAGCGGGCGACCGTGATCAGGGTGGTGGACTGCAGCACGCCCAGCGCGATGGTGAGGTAGCGCGTGTACTGCGTCAGCTTGGCCTGACCGGACTGACCCTCCTTGTAGAGGGAGTCGAAGTGCGGGATGACCACACGCAGGAGCTGCACGATGATCGACGACGTGATGTACGGCATGATCCCGAGCGCGAAGACCGAGAGCTTCAGGAGCGCGCCGCCGGAGAACAGGTTGATCAGGTCGTAGAGGCCGCCCGAGGAGGACGCGGACGCCAGGCACGCCTGGACGCTGGCGTAGTCCACGAAGGGTGCGGGGATGTACGACCCGAGGCGGAACAGCGCGATGATCGCGAGGGTGAAGCCGATCTTCTTCCGAAGATCTGGGGTGCGCATGATGCGCGCGACCGCTCTGAACACGAGTTACTCCGAACTTCTGTGACCGGTCTGCCGGTCGAGCCGGGCGTGGACGCCCGTGGCCGGATGCGCCGACCCCGTGGCCCGGGAACGCACGTCGAACGACGCCGTGTTCCGGACCTGCCATCAAGGAAACCGTAACGGCGGCCCGCGCGCAATGCGCGGGCCGCCGCCGACGGGGACTACTTGGTGACGGTGCCGCCCGCCGCCACGATCTTCTCCTCGGCCGAAGCCGAGACCTTGTCGACCGTGACCGTGAGCTTCACGCTGATGTCACCCTGACCGAGAACCTTGACCTTCTCGTTCTTGCGGACGGCGCCCTTGGCGACCAGGTCCGCGACGGTGACGTCGCCACCGTTCGGGTAGAGCTCCGCGATCTTGTCCAGGTTCACGGGCTGGTACTCGACGCGGAACGGGTTCTTGAACCCGCGGAGCTTCGGGGTGCGCATGTGCAGCGGCATCTGCCCACCCTCGAAGCCGACCTTGACCTGGTACCGGGCCTTCTGGCCCTTGGTGCCACGGCCAGCGGTCTTGCCCTTTGAGCCCTCACCACGACCGACGCGGGTGCGGTCCTTCTTGGACCCCGCTGCCGGACGAAGGTGGTGGACCTTCAGGATCTGGACGCGCTCGTTCTTCTCGTCGCTCATGCGTCGACCTCCTCGACCTTCACGAGGTGCGCCACCGTGGCGACGTACCCGCGGTTCTGGGCGTTGTCCTCACGCAGGACCGTACGGCCGATGCGCTTGAGGCCCAGGCTGCGGAGCGTGTCGCGCTGGTACTGCTTCTCGCTGATGACGGACTTCGTCTGCGTGATCTTCAGCATCGCCATCACGCACCTGCCTTCTCGTTCGCGGCGGCACGGGCGGCCGCCTCGGCGTGCAGCAGGCGAGCCGGCACGACGTGGTCGACGGGCAGGCCACGACGGCTGGCGACGGCGCGCGGCTCTTCGAGCTGCTTGAGCGCCGTGACGGTCGCGTGCACGATGTTGATGGTGTTCGACGAGCCGAGCGACTTGCTCAGGACGTCGTGGATGCCGGCGCACTCGAGCACGGCGCGGACCGGACCACCGGCGATGACACCGGTACCGGCAGCGGCCGGACGCAGGAGGACGACACCGGCGGCGGCTTCACCCTGCACCGGGTGCGGGATGGTGTTGCCGACGCGCGGGACGCGGAAGAAGTTCTTCTTCGCCTCCTCGACGCCCTTCGAGATGGCGGTCGGGACCTCGCGGGCCTTGCCGTAGCCGACGCCCACGAGACCGTTGCCGTCACCGACGACGACGAGCGCGGTGAAGCTGAAGCGACGACCACCCTTGACGACCTTGGAGACGCGGTTGATGGTCACGACGCGCTCGAGGAACTGGCTGTCGCCACCGCGGCTGTTGCGGTCGTTGCCACGGCCGCCCTGCTGACGGTCACGACCGCCGCCGCTGCCGCCACCACGGCGGCCACGGTTGTCGACGGAGTCGCGGTTGTTCGAAGCCGAGCCCGCAGCGGTCTCGACGGGACGCTCCACGACGGGGACGTCCGGCTCCTTGGCCGCGGGGGCCTTGGCGTCGGTGGTCTCCTCGGCAGCGGCCTCGGTCGGCGCCTCGGCGGTCGTGTCGACCTCGGCCGGGGTCGTGGCCTCGGCGTCGTCGTTGGTGTTCGCGATGTCGCTCACAGGTTCAGCCCTCCTTCACGGGCACCATCGGCGATCGCGGCGACGCGACCGGCGTACTTGCTACCGCCGCGGTCGAAGACCACGGCCTCGACGCCAGCCGACTTCGCGCGCTCGGCGACGAGCTCGCCGACGCGACGGGCCTTGGCGGTCTTGTCGCCGTCGAACGAGCGGAGGTCGGCCTCCATCGTCGATGCGCTGGCGAGGGTGTGACCCTTCGCGTCGTCGATGACCTGGACGAACACGTGACGTGACGAACGGGTGACGGCGAGACGCGGACGGGTCTCGGTCCCGGTGATCTTCTTCCGGAGACGGTTGTGGCGGCGAGCCTTGGCAGCCGCCTTGCTCTTGCCTCGAGTACGAGTTCCGATGGCCATGATCACTTACCTGACTTTCCGGCCTTGCGGCGCACGATCTCGCCGGCGTAGCGGACACCCTTGCCCTTGTAGGGCTCGGGCTTGCGCAGCTTGCGGATGTTGGCCGCGACCTCACCGACGAGCTGCTTGTCGATGCCGTTCACGGTGACCTTGTTGTTGCCCTCGACGGCGAAGCTGATGCCCGCCGGCGGGTTGACCGTGATCGGGTGGGAGTACCCGAGCGCGAACTCGAGGTCGCTGCCCTTGGCTGCCACGCGGTAACCGGTACCGACGACCTCGAGGCCCTTGGAGTAGCCCTGGGTGACGCCGATGATCTGGTTCGCGATGAGCGAGCGCGTCAGGCCGTGCAGCGCGCGGGAGGAACGCTCGTCGTCCGGGCGGCTGACGAGGACCTGGTTGTCCTCGACCTTGGCCTGGATGGGCTCAGCGATGACGAGCGTGAGCTCGCCCTTCGGGCCCTTGACGGCGACGTTCTGGCCGTCGACCGAGACGGTCGCTCCGGCCGGGATGTCGATGGGGAGACGTCCGATACGAGACATGATCGATCACCAAACGTAGGCGAGGACTTCCCCACCCACGCCCTTCTGCTCGGCTTCGCGGTCGGTCAGGAGCCCCGAGGAGGTCGACAGGATCGCCACGCCGAGGCCACCGAGGACCCGGGGGATCTCCGTCGACTTCGCGTAGACCCGGAGGCCCGGCTTCGAGACGCGCTTGATGCCGGCGATCGAACGCTCGCGATCGGGGCCGTACTTGAGTTCGATGGTGAGGGTCTGCCCGACGCGGGCGTCCTCGACCTTCCACTCGCTGATGTAACCCTCGCGCTTGAGGATGTCCGCGATGGTGGTCTTGAGCTTGGAGCTCGGAAGCGAGACGGCGTCGTGGTGAGCCGAGTTCGCGTTCCGCAATCTGGTCAGCATGTCTGCGACCGGATCGGTCATCGTCATGATGCGTTTCCGTTCTTCGTCCGGTTTCGACACCCGTTCCACGAGTGCCGACCTCGACGATCGAGGTGATCCCAGGGCGGTTCCCCGGGATCGGTGTGACTTCGTGCGAGCGGGCCGGAGGAGAGAAACCTCCTCCGGCCCGCACCGCCCGGAGTAGCTTAGACCGTCTGGTCGCCCGAACGGAACGGGAAGCCGAGCTGGCGGAGCAGCGCGCGGCCTTCGTCGTCCGTCTTCGCGGTGGTCACGACGGTGATGTCGAACCCACGCACGCGGTCGATGCGGTCCTGGTCGATCTCGTGGAACACGCTCTGCTCCGAGAGACCGAAGGTGTAGTTGCCGTTGCCGTCGAACTGGCGGTCGCTGAGACCACGGAAGTCGCGGATGCGCGGGAGCGCCAGCGACAGCAGACGGTCCAGGAACTCCCACGCGCGGTCACCACGGAGGGTGACGTGCGCGCCGATGGCCTGGCCCTCGCGCAGCTTGAACTGCGCGATGGACTTGCGGGCCAGCGTGACCTGCGGCTTCTGACCCGTGATCGCGGTGAGGTCCTTGATGGCCCCCTCGATGATCTTCGAGTCGCGCGCGGCCTCACCGACACCGGTGTTGACGACGACCTTGACCAGGCCGGGGACCTGGTTGACGTTCGCGTAACCGAACTGCTCGGTCAGCGCCGCCTTGATCTCGTTGCGGTACTTCTGCTTGAGGCGCGGCTGAACTTTCTCAGCAGTCGCGGCAGTCGTGTCGGTCATCAGAGCTTCTCACCAGACTTCTTGGCGTAGCGGACGCGGACGGTCTTGGTGACGCCGTCCTTCTCCACCTCTTCGGTGCGGAAGCCGACGCGGGTCGGCTTCTTGGTCTTCGGGTCGACGATCGCGACGTTCGACACGTGGATCGGGGCTTCGTGCTGCTCGATGCCACCGGTCTTCGACCCGCGCTGGGTCTGACCGACGCGGACGTGCTTGGTCACGAAGTTGATGCCCTCGACGACCAGACGGTCGCCGCGGACCTCGATGACCTTGCCCTGCTTGCCGCGGTCGCCGCCACGCTCCTGCGTGGCTCCCGTGATGACCTGGACCAGGTCACCCTTCTTGATGTTCGCCATGGCTTACAGCACCTCCGGCGCGAGCGAGATGATCTTCATGAACTTCTTGTCACGGAGCTCGCGACCGATCGGCCCGAAGATGCGCGTGCCGCGCGGGTCGCCGTCAGCCTTGAGGATCACTGCCGCGTTCTCGTCGAACTTGATGTAGGAGCCGTCCGGACGACGGGTCTCCTTCTTGGTGCGAACGATGACCGCCTTGACGACGTCACCCTTCTTCACGTTGCCGCCGGGGATGGCGTCCTTCACCGTGGCGACGATGACGTCACCGAGGCCGGCGTAGCGACGACCCGAGCCACCGAGCACGCGGATGGTCAAGATCTCCTTGGCACCCGTGTTGTCGGCGACCTTCAGGCGGGATTCCTGCTGAATCACTGCTGTCTCCTATTCCGAAGCGGGCCGAGGCCTACTTGGCCTTCTCGAGGATCTCGACCAGGCGCCAGCGCTTGGTGGCGCTGAGGGGACGGGTCTCGCTGATGACGACCAGGTCGCCGATGCCGGCCGTGCCCTGCTCGTCGTGGGCCTTGACCTTCGACGTGCGACGGATGACCTTGCCGTAGAGGGGGTGCTTCACGCGGTCCTCGACCTCGACGACGATCGTCTTGTCCATCTTGTCGCTCGTGACGTAGCCACGACGGGTCTTGCGGTAGCCGCGGGTGACGGCGGTGGAGTCCTTCTCTTCGGTGGCCATCAGTTCTCCTCGGCGGTCGCGGCCTCGGTCGACTCAGCCGGCTTCTCGGCCTTCTTCGACGACTTCTTGGCCTTCGGGGCGGTCTCGACGGGCGCGGGCGTGGCACGGATGCCGAGCTCGCGCTCGCGGAGCACGGTGTAGATGCGGGCGATGTCGCGCTTGACGGCACGGAGACGGCCGTGGCTCTCCAGCTGGCCGGTGGCCGACTGGAAGCGGAGGTTGAACAGCTCCTCCTTGGCCTTCTTCAGCTCGTCAGCGAGACGCTCGTTCTCGAACGTGTCGAGCTCAGTGGGACGGAGCTCCTTGGAACCGATCGCCATTATGCGTCGCCCTCCTCGCGCTTGATGATGCGTGCCTTGAGGGGCAGCTTGTGGATTGCACGGGTCAGTGCCTCGCGGGCGATCTCGTCGCTGACGCCGGCGAGCTCGAAGAGCACACGACCCGGCTTGACGTTCGCGACCCACCACTCGGGCGAACCCTTACCGGAACCCATTCGGGTCTCTGCCGGCTTCTTGGTCAGCGGGCGGTCCGGGTAGATGTTGATCCACACCTTGCCGCCACGCTTGATGTGACGCGTCATCGCGATACGAGCGGACTCGATCTGACGGTTGGTCACGTAGGCCGGGGTGAGCGCCTGGATTCCGTAGTCACCGAAGGAGACCTTGGTGCCACCGGTCGCCTGACCCGAACGCTTCGGGTGGTGCTGCTTGCGGTGCTTGACTCGACGGGGGATAAGCATGGTTACGCCTCAACTCCTGCGCCGGCCGGCGCGTCCTGCGGGGCCTGCTGCTCGCGACGGTCGCCACCGCGCTCGTTGCGGTCGCCACGGGGGCCGCCGCCACGACGGTCGCCGCCACGACGCTCGGGGCGCGACGAACGCTGGTTCGCCTGCTCGCGAGCGAGCTCCTTGTTCGTGATGTCGCCCTTGTAGATCCAGACCTTCACGCCGATGCGGCCGAACGTCGTCCGGGCCTCGTAGAAGCCGTAGTCGATGTTCGCGCGGAGCGTGTGCAGGGGCACGCGGCCCTCGCGGTAGAACTCCGAGCGCGACATCTCGGCGCCGCCGAGACGACCCGACACCTGGATGCGGACACCCTTGGCGCCGGCGCGCTGTGCACCCTGCAGGCCCTTGCGCATGGCGCGACGGAACGCGACACGAGCGGAGAGCTGCTCGGCGATGCCCTGCGCGACGAGCTGGGCCTCGGTCTCGGGGTTCTTGACCTCGAGGATGTTGAGCTGGATCTGCTTCTTGGTGAGCTTCTCGAGCTCGCTCCGGATGCGCTCGGCCTCGGCGCCGCGGCGACCGATGACGATGCCCGGACGCGCCGTGTGGATGTCCACGCGGACGCGGTCACGGGTGCGCTCCAGCTCGATGCGGGCGACGCCCGCGCGGTCGAGGGTCTTCGTCAGGAACTGACGGATCTTGACGTCCTCGGCCACGAAGTCGGCGTAGCGCTGACCCTTCTTCGTGCTGTCGGCGAACCAGTGGGAGATGTGGTCCGTCGTGATCCCGAGACGGAAGCCGTACGGGTTGACCTTCTGGCCCATTACTTGCTCGCCTTCTTGCTCGTCGCGGCGGCCTCGGCCTCATCCGGCGTCGCGAGGACGACCGTGATGTGGCTCGTGCGCTTGTTGATGCGGAAGGCGCGGCCCTGTGCACGCGGCTGGAACCGCTTCAGGGTCGTGCCCTCGTCGACGAAGACGCTGCTCACGTAGAGGTCGCGCTCGTCGAGGAAGCTGTTCGTCGAGTCCGCCTTGACACGTGCGTTGGCGATCGCCGAGGCGACCAGCTTGTACACGGGCTCCGAAGCGCCCTGGGGGGCGAACTTCAGGATGGCGAGCGCCTCGTGGGCCTGCTTGCCGCGGATCAGCTGGATGACGCGACGGGCCTTCTGAGGCGTGACGCGGATGTGTCGCACGCGTGCGATCGACTCCACCATTTCGTTCCTCCTCTTCGTCGCCGCCTTAGCGGCGACGGCCCTTCTTGTCGTCCTTCACGTGGCCGCGGAAGGTGCGGGTCGGCGCGAACTCGCCGAGCTTGTGACCGACCATCGACTCGGTGACGAACACCGGGATGTGCTTGCGGCCGTCGTGCACCGCGATGGTGTGACCGAGCATGTTCGGGACGATCATCGACCGCCGCGACCAGGTACGGATCACGTTCTTGGTGTTGGCCTCGTTCTGCGTGACGACCTTGCGGAGCAGGTGCTCGTCGACGAAGGGGCCCTTCTTCAGACTGCGTGGCATCTTCGGAACTCCTACTTGCGCTTCTTGCCGGCGTTACGGCGACGGACGATGAGCTTGTCGCTCGGCTTGTTCGGCTTGCGCGTACGACCCTCGGCCTGGCCCCACGGGCTGACCGGGTGACGGCCACCGGAGGTCTTGCCTTCACCACCACCGTGCGGGTGGTCGACCGGGTTCATCGCGACACCACGCACGGTCGGGCGGACGCCCTTCCAGCGCATGCGGCCGGCCTTGCCCCAGTTGATGTTCGACTGCTCGGCGTTGCCGACCTCGCCGATCGTGGCGCGGCAGCGGGCGTCGACGTTGCGGACCTCACCCGACGGCAGACGGAGCTGCGCGTAGGGGCCGTCCTTGGCGACGAGACGCACCGAGGCGCCGGCCGAGCGGGCGAGCTTGGCGCCGCCACCGGGGCGGAGCTCGATCGCGTGCACGACCGTACCCACCGGGATGTTGCGGAGCGGCAGGTTGTTGCCGGGCTTGATGTCAGCGCCGGCACCGGTCTCGACGACGTCGCCCTGCTTGAGCTTGTTCGGCGCGATGATGTAGCGCTTGGTGCCGTCCACGAAGTGCAGGAGCGCGATGCGCGCCGTGCGGTTCGGGTCGTACTCGATGTGCGCGACCTTGGCGTCGACACCGTCCTTGTCGGCACGACGGAAGTCGATCACGCGGTACTGGCGCTTGTGGCCACCACCGATGTGACGCGTCGTGATGCGACCCGAGCTGTTCCGGCCACCGGTCTTCGGCAGCGGACGGAGCAGGGACTTCTCCGGGGTCGAACGGGTGATCTCGGCGAAGTCGGCGACCGAGGAGCCGCGACGACCGGGAGTCGTGGGCTTGTAGTTACGAATAGCCATGATTTATCCCTCTGGTCCTCAGCCGACAGCCGTGAAGATGTCGATCGAACCGGACTTGAGCGTCACGATGGCGCGCTTGGTGTCCTTGCGCTTGCCGATCCCGAACTTGGTCCGGCGGGTCTTGCCCGGACGGTTCAGCGTGTTGATGCCGGCGACCTTGACGTCGAAGATCTTCTCGATCGCGAGCTTGATCTCGGTCTTGTTCGCACGGGGGTCCACGAGGAACGTGTACTTGCCCTGGTCGATGAGGCCGTAGCTCTTCTCCGACACGACCGGCGCGATGATGATGTCGCGCGGGTCCTTGTTGAAGCCGCTCATGCGGAGATCTCCTTCGCGGTCTTCGACGCGATGAAGGCGTCGAGGGCGCTCTTGCTGAAGACGACGGCGTCCGCACGGAGGACGTCGTAGGCGTTCAGCTGGCCGTACGAGAGCGCGTGGACGTTCGGCAGGTTGCGGACGCTCTTCAGCGTCAGCTCGTCGCCCGACTCGAGCACGACGAGCACGTGCTTGACGGGCGCGACCTTCCCGAGGAGCGTGCGGGCGGTCTTGGTCGAGGGCAGTTCCGCCTCGACGAAGGCCTCCACAGCGGAGATGCGGCCACCGCGGGCGCGGTCCGAGAGCGAGCCGAGCAGGGCTGCGGCGATCATCTTCTTCGGGGTGCGCTGCGAGTAGTCGCGCGGGGTCGGTCCGTGGACGACGCCACCGCCGGTGTGCTCCGGAGCGCGGACCGAACCCTGACGGGCGCGGCCGGTGCCCTTCTGCTTGAACGGCTTGCGACCGGCACCGCGGACTTCGCCACGGTTCTTGGTCTTGTGGGTGCCCTGACGCGCGGCGGCGAGCTGCGCGGTGACGACCTGGTGGATCAGCGGGACGTTGGTCTCGACGTCGAAGATCGCTGCGGGGAGCTCGACGGAGCCGGACTTCTCACCCGAGGCGTTCAGGACGTCGATCGAGGTTGCGGTCGTGGTGGCCATGATCACTTACCCTTCACGGCGGTGCGGACGAAGACGGAACGGCCACGAGCACCGGGGACGGCGCCCTTGACGAGCAGCAGACCCTTCTCGGCGTCGACGGCGTGGACCGTGAGGTTGAGGACGGTCACGCGGTCGCCACCCAAACGACCGGCCATGCGCATGCCCTTGAAGACACGCGACGGGGTCGAGGAGGCGCCGATCGAACCGGGCTTGCGGTGGTTGCGGTGCGAACCGTGCGAGGCGGAGACACCGGCGAAGTTGTGACGCTTCATGACACCGGCGAAGCCCTTGCCCTTGCTGGTGCCGACGACGTCGACCTTCTGGCCCGCTTCGAACGTGTCGACGGTGAGCTCCTGGCCGAGCGTGTACTCGGCGGAGTCGTTCGTCCGGATCTCGGTGAGCGTGCGGCGCGGGGTGACCCCGGCGGCCTCGAAGTGGCCGGCGGCCGGCTTGTTCACCTTGCGGGGGTCGATCTGGCCCGCGGCGATCTGGATCGCCTCGTAGCCGTCGCGCTCGACGTTGCGGATCTGGGTGACCACGTTGGGGCCGACCTCGATCACGGTGACGGGGATGAACTTGTTGTTCTCGTCCCACACCTGGGTCATCCCGAGCTTCTTGCCGAGGAGGCCCTTGACGGTCTTGGTTGAGTTCGCCATGAGTTCCAGCCCCCTTACAGCTTGATCTCGATGTTGACGTCCGCCGGGAGGTCGAGTCGCATGAGCGAGTCGACGGCCTTCGGCGTCGGGTCGACGATGTCGATGACCCGCTTGTGCGTGCGCTTCTCGAAGTGCTCGCGCGAGTCCTTGTACTTGTGAGGGGAACGGATCACGGGGATCACGTTCTTCTCGGTGGGGAGCGGCACCGGGCCGACCACGGTCGCACCGGCACGGGTCACCGTGTCGACGATCTTCCGGGCCGACGTGTCGATGACCTCGTGGTCGTACGACTTGAGCCGGATGCGGATCTTCTGTCCCGCCATGTGTTTTCCTGTCCTCTCTGCGCCGCGCACCCGCAGGCCGCCTGACGCCGCCGGGGCTCCGCTGTCGCGTGCCCGGCTGTTTACGTGAACCACCGGCTCCGCCCGTGGGGGATGACCGCTGTTCTCCTGTCAACCGCGCGATGACCTGGGCCACTCGCGCGGACATGTCGCCACCCGCACCTGGCACAGCTGCGCCGGGGTGCTCGAGGATGTCGATCGTGTTCTGCTGCCTGCGGCCCAACCCAGCCCTGCTGAACAGAGGGGTTGTGCACTGCCAGAGCAGTGACCCTGCGGGCGCGAACGCCCGCGGAATTTCGGAACCGGACAAGTCTCCCATAGGCCCCGCGTCCGTGCAACCCGGGCGTGTCGCGATCCGCGCGGCGTGTCGGGTCCGCTCCCACGGGCCTCCAGGAGACGGCCCCGCGCCGCCTGCCTCCAGGCCGGTGGACCGGCCTGGAGGCCCTGGACGGCCTGGTGTGCGGACCGGCCCGGAGGCCCGTCACGGCCGGTCCTGTCGGCCCACCTCCGACGGCACCCCCGACCGCCGTCGGCCCGGTGCGGAGGAGGCCGCTGCTAGCCTTCGCGCATGCCGGAACCCGCCCTGTTGTCCGACCCGTCCGACCCCGCGGTCCAGCGCCTCGCCGACCTCGCCAAGCCCTCGCGCGGCAGCGTCCGCACCGCGATCGTCGAGGACCAGGAGCCGCTCGTGCAGGCCCTCCGCGCCGGCGTCCGGTTCGTCGAGGTCTACGGCGAGTCCACCCGGGAGCTCCCCGCCGACGTCGCCGCCCTGTGCGCCGAGCACGGTGTCCCCGTGCGACTGGTGGAGCCGGCCGTCCTGACGAAGGTGTTCCGGAGCGAGAAGCGCCCGAAGGTCTTCGGCGTCGCCAACGTCCCCGCGCCGGCACGCTTCTCCGCGCTGGCCGACGGCACCGGTGACGTGCTCGTCCTCGACGGCGTGAAGATCGTCGGCAACATCGGGGCGATCGTCCGTACCGCCGTCGGGCTCGGCGCACGCGGCGTCGTCCTGGTCGACAGCGACCTGCCCACCATCGTCGACCGTCGCCTGGTGCGCGCCAGCCGCGGCCACGTGTTCTCGGTACCGGTCCTGCTCGAGACGCGGGAGCGCGTCACCCGGTGGCTGACCGACGCCGGCCTGCGGGTCGTCGACGTCGACATGGACGGCTCCCTCTCCCCCGAGTCCCTCGGGGCGCTCGACGAGGACGTTGCCCTGCTGCTCGGCGCCGAGAAGACCGGGGCATCGGACGCGCTGCAGGGCCTAGCCACCGACACCGTGTCCGTGCCGATCGACAGCCGCGTCGAGTCGCTGAACGTCTCCGTCGTCGCCGGCATCGTGCTCTACGCGCGCACCCGTCGCGGCCGCTGACCCACGGACGACGGAACGCCCCGGCTCCACTTCGGTGGGGCCGGGGCGTCCTGGTTCCGGTGCTGGTTCAGTCCTCCGGCAGCGGCGGGACGAACCACGGCGGGAAGACCGCGACGCGGGGCGCCGGTCCGTCGAGCTCGGCGAACACCGTCTTGACCTGCTGGCGGACACGCTCGTTCGGCACGCCGACGAGCGCGACCGACGACAGCGCGACCCGCGGGCCGGCGAGCAGCTCCACGCCGTGCATCGACGGGTCGGTGATGTCGGTGCGGCGGAGCAGGTTCGTCGCGGCCTCGGGCCCGACGGCGAAGCGCACGTCCGGGTCCTCGGCGTCGGTGTCCGCCAGGATCACGGACGCACCGAACGCGGTGGTCGGGACGACCAGGACGACGTACTCGGTCGCGCGGGTGCGCCGGGCGGCGTCCGACCAGCGGTCCTCCTCGGCGCCCGAGCGGAGCTCGTCCCACCGCCGGGCGTCCGGCGACAGGGTGAAGGGCACGTGGCCGGCCACGCTGGAACCGTCGGGGGCGGTGGCCGCACCACGGGCCTCCCGGACGGCGGCGGAACTGACGTCGACGACGGGGGCCGCCTGGTCGGAGGCGAGGATCGCGCCGTCCGCGACGATCGAGGCGAGGTTGTCGATGTGGGTGACGTGGTGGGCGCGCAGCGCACCGAAGTCACGCGTGGCGGGGAGCACCTGCTCGGGGACCTTGCCGCCGACCACGGCGGGCGTCGATCGCAGCGACGTCGTCACGCGGGTGCGCCGCGGCGTCGGGGTCTTGGTGATGGTCTCCGGATCACGCTGCCGTGGGGAGCAGATGTCGCAGAGTTCGATGGGGAAACCGTGGATGCACTCGTCGGTCACGACTGATGGGTCCTTCCGTGCCTCGTGGGGTGGGCGGGCACGACGACCAACGCTACGTCATCCCGGAACCACCAGCGACCGATCACATCACTGCCGGTACAGGAGCGCCCGGACCTCGGACTCGGCTGCGTGCAGGCGAGCGGGGTCGATGGTCTCGCCGTGCTCGTAGGCGTCGAGCAGACGTGGGTCGATGTAGCTCTGTCGTGCGACCGTGGGGGTGTTGCCGAGCACCTCGCTCGCGGCCTTCACCGCGTGGGAGACCGCCTTCTTCCGCTTCACCTGGCTCGACAGCACGCCGGTCTGCGCGAGGTCGATCGCCGCGGCGACGGTGCCGTGCAGCGTGCGGAAGTCCTTCGCCGTGAAGTCCTCCCCCGCACGCTCCTTGACGTAGGCGTTGATGTCCTCGGCGGTCACCGGCTGCCAGTCGTCGCCGCGCCGCTCGCGAAAGGACAGCAGGCGGGCGTTTGCGCCGCGACGCTTCATGCCGGCGAGCACCCGCGCGAGGTCGGCGTCGTGGATCGTCGACGACCACGCCTGGTGGCTCTTGCCGGGGAACTCGAGCTCGATGTCGTCGCCGGAGATGTGCGCGTGCGCGCAGAGCAGCGTCGACAGGCCGTGGCTGCCGTGCTCGGTGGCGTAGCGCTCCGAGCCGACGCGGAGCGAGCCCTGGTCGAGCATCCGGAAGGCCGCTCCGAGCGCACGCTGGCGGTCCGGCTCCGGACGGCGGAGGTCCTGCGTCACCATCCGGCGGGCGGAGGGGAGCGACTCCGCGAGGGCGAGCGCCCGGTCGTACTTGATCTTGTCCATCCGCTCGCGCCACGAGGGGTGGTACATGTACTGCCGTCGACCGGCGCCGTCGATCCCCGTCGCGAGGATGTGCCCGTTCTCGTACGGCGAGATCCAGACGTCGTCCCACGCAGGCGGGATGACGAGGTTCTCGAGGCGCTGGCGCACCTCCGGATCGGTCACCGTCGTGCCGTGCGGGTCGCGGTACGAGAAGCCCTTGCCGCTGCGGACGCGGTGGTAGCCACGACCCTTGGTCGAGGAGC
Organism: Curtobacterium sp. L6-1; assembly: GCF_018885305.1. NCBI lineage: Bacteria > Bacillati > Actinomycetota > Actinomycetes > Micrococcales > Microbacteriaceae > Curtobacterium > Curtobacterium aetherium. Next base: position 3,120,750 of record NZ_CP076544.1, on the reverse strand, counting down.
GGCGGAGACGTGTCACGTCCTCGATGCAACACCCTCGGCGCTGCCGGGGGCAGCAGGAACGTACCCCGGCGTCACGCGCCGGACACACGGAAGCGGGGCCGTACCCGAAGGCCCGACCCCGCTCTCGCAAGTGACCGGAGTTACTTGATGATCTTCTCGACCGTGCCGGCGCCGACCGTACGACCACCCTCACGGATGGCGAAGCGGAGGCCCTCCTCCATGGCGATCGGCTGGATCAGCTCGACGGTCATGGCGACGGTGTCACCGGGCATGACCATCTCGGTGCCCTCGGGCAGCGTGATGACGCCGGTGACGTCCGTGGTGCGGAAGTAGAACTGCGGACGGTAGTTCGCGTAGAACGGGTTGTGACGACCGCCCTCTTCCTTGTTCAGGATGTACGCGTTCGCGGTGAACTCGGTGTGCGGCGTGACCGAACCCGGCTTCACGACGACCTGGCCGCGCTCGACGTCCTCGCGCTTGAGGCCACGGATCAGCAGACCGGTGTTGTCACCGGCGACTGCCTTGTCCAGCAGCTTGCGGAACATCTCGATGCCCGTGACCGTGGTCTTCTGGGTCGCCTTGATGCCGACGATCTCGACCTCGGAGTTGAGGTCCAGCTCGCCACGCTCGACGCGGCCGGTGACGACCGTGCCACGACCGGTGATCGTGAAGACGTCCTCGATCGGCATGAGGAACGGCTGGTCGGTGGCGCGCACCGGGTCCGGCACGTTCTCGTCGACGGCGGCCATCAGGTCCTGGACGGACTTGACCCACTTGTCGTCGCCCTCGAGCGCCTTGAGCGCCGAGACCTGCACGACGGGGGCGTCCTCGTCGAACTCCTGCGAGCCGAGGAGCTCGCGGACCTCGAGCTCGACGAGCTCCAGGATCTCCTCGTCGTCCACCATGTCGGCCTTGTTCAGCGCGACGACGATGTACGGGACGCCGACCTGGCGGGCGAGCAGCACGTGCTCACGCGTCTGGGGCATCGGGCCGTCGGTGGCGGCGACCACGAGGATCGCGCCGTCCATCTGGGCCGCACCGGTGATCATGTTCTTCACGTAGTCGGCGTGACCAGGAGCGTCGACGTGCGCGTAGTGGCGCTTGTCGGTCTGGTACTCGACGTGCGAGATGTTGATCGTGATGCCGCGCTGGCGCTCCTCGGGAGCGTTGTCGATCTGCGCGAAGTCGCGGGCCTCGTTGAGGTCCGGGTACTGGTCGTGCAGAACCTTGGTGATCGCCGCCGTGAGCGTGGTCTTGCCGTGGTCGACGTGACCGATGGTTCCGATGTTGACGTGCGGCTTGGTCCGCTCGAACTTGGCCTTGGCCACTGTGGGTCCTCCTCAGGACTCGGATGCGTCGCCCCCGGCAGGACCATGGTCGGCCCTGCGCTGTTGGCGCGCGGTGTGTGTGTCTCTACTTTACTTGGTGACGAGGGGCCCGTCGCCGGGCACCCTCGCCTGGGGATGACGCGGGAGCGTCAGGCCCCGGTGCTCTTCTGGATGATCTCGTCCGCCACGTTGCGCGGGACCTCGTTGTAGGTCTCGAACACCATGGAGAAGACAGCACGACCAGAGGTCTTGGAACGCAGGTCGCCCACGTAGCCGAACATCTCGGAGAGCGGGACGCTCGCACGGACCACCTTGACGCCCGACGCGTCGGTCATCTCGGAGATCTGACCACGACGGGAGTTCAGGTCGCCGATGACGTCGCCCATGTACTCCTCGGGCGTACGGACCTCGACGGCCATGATCGGCTCGAGCAGCACGGGACCGGCCTTGCGGGCCGCTTCCTTGTACGCGATCGAGCCGGCGATCTTGAACGCCATCTCGGACGAGTCGACGTCGTGCGCCGCGCCGTCCTTGAGGATGGCCTTGACACCGACGGTCGGGAAGCCGGCGAGCACGCCCACCTGCATCGCGTCCTGGATGCCCGCGTCGACCGAGGGGATGTACTCGCGAGGAACGCGACCACCGGTGACGGCGTTCACGAACTCGTAGACCTTCTCGGCCGTGACGGGCATCGGCTCGAGCGCGATCTGCACCTTCGCGAACTGACCGGAGCCACCGGTCTGCTTCTTGTGGGTGTAGTCGTAGCGCTCGACGACCTTGGTGAGGGTCTCGCGGTAGGCCACCTGCGGCTTGCCGACGTTGGCCTCGACCTTGAACTCGCGCTTCATGCGGTCGACGAGGATGTCGAGGTGGAGCTCGCCCATGCCCTTGATCGTCGTCTGACCGGTCTCGGCGTTGAGCTCGACGCGGAACGTCGGGTCCTCTTCGGCGAGCTTCTGGATCGCGGTGGAGAGCTTCTCCTGGTCGGCCTTGGTGTTCGGCTCGATCGCGACCTCGATGACCGGCTCCGGGAACGTCATCGACTCGAGGACGACCTGGTTGGACGGGTCGCACAGGGTGTCACCCGTGGTCGTGTCCTTGAGGCCGATGACCGCGTAGATGTGGCCCGCGGTGACCGAGTCGACCGGGTTCTCCTTGTTGGAGTGCATCTGGAAAATCTTGCCGATGCGCTCCTTCTTGCCCTTGGTCGAGTTGATGACCTGGGCACCGGAGTCGATCTGACCGGAGTACACGCGGACGTAGGTGAGGCGACCGAAGAACGGGTGCACCGCGACCTTGAACGCGAGGGCCGAGAAGGGCTCGGAGGACTCCGGCTTGCGGATGATCTCGACCTCTTCGTCCTTGACGTCGTGGCCGATCATCGGCGGGACGTCGAGGGGCGACGGGAGGTAGTCGATGACCGCGTCGAGCATCGGCTGGACGCCGCGGTTCTTGAACGCGGAGCCGCAGAGGATCGGGTAGACCTCGGAGTTGATCGTCAGCTTGCGGATCGCAGCCTTGATCTCGTCCTTGGTGAGCTCCTCGCCACCGAAGTACTTCTCGAGCAGCGCGTCGTCGGTCTCCGCGACACGCTCGACGAGCTTGGCGCGGTACTCGTCCGCACGGTCCTTGAGGTCCGCGGGGATCTCCTGGACCTCGTACTGGGCGCCCATGGTGACGTCACCCTTGGCATCGCCCGGCCAGACCTTGGCGTGCATCTCGATGAGGTCGATGATGCCGACGAAGTCGTTCTCGGCACCGATCGGGAGCTGGAGCACGAGCGGCTCCGCACCGAGGCGGTTGATGATCGTGTCGACGGTGAAGTAGAAGTCGGCGCCGAGCTTGTCCATCTTGTTGACGAAGCAGATGCGCGGGACGTTGTACTTGTCCGCCTGACGCCAGACGGTCTCGGACTGGGGCTCCACGCCCTCCTTGCCGTCGAAGACCGCGACCGCGCCGTCGAGGACGCGGAGCGAACGCTCCACCTCGACCGTGAAGTCGACGTGACCCGGGGTGTCGATGATGTTGATCTGGTTGTTGTCCCAGAAGCAGGTCGTCGCGGCCGACGTGATCGTGATGCCGCGCTCCTGCTCCTGCGCCATCCAGTCCATCGTGGCAGCGCCGTCGTGGACCTCACCGATCTTGTGCGTGATGCCCGTGTAGAACAGGATGCGCTCGGTCGTCGTGGTCTTGCCGGCATCGATGTGCGCCATGATGCCGATGTTGCGGACCTTGTTCAGGTCGGTGAGCACGTCCTGTGCCACAGGTTCCTCCGGAAGAGTTGTAGGAGAGGGTGGCGTCCGTCCGGGTGCCGCGCCTGTTGGGCACGGCACCCGGACGGTGCCGGATGACTACCAGCGGTAGTGCGCGAAGGCCTTGTTCGACTCGGCCATCTTGTGGGTGTCCTCGCGGCGCTTGACCGCGGCACCGAGACCGTTCGACGCGTCGAGGATCTCGTTCATGAGACGCTCGGTCATCGTCTTCTCGCGACGGGCCTTGGCGTACGAGGTGAGCCAGCGCAGCGCGAGGGTGTTCGCGCGGTGCGGCTTGACCTCGACCGGCACCTGGTAGGTCGAGCCACCGACGCGGCGGCTGCGGACCTCGAGGGTCGGGCGGACGTTGTCGAGCGCCTTCTTCAGCGTCGTGACGGCGTCCTGGCCGTTCTTGGACGAGACCCCTTCGAGTGCGTCGTAGACGATGCGCTCGGCGAGGCCCTTCTTGCCGTCCAGGAGGATCTTGTTGACGAGCTGGCTGACGACGGGGGCGCCGTAGACCGGATCGGCGACGACGGGGCGCTTCGGGGCGGGACCCTTACGAGGCATCTAACTCAACCCTTCTTCGCACCGTAGCGGCTACGAGCCTGCTTACGGTTCTTGACGGCCTGGGTGTCCAGGGCACCGCGGATGATCTTGTAGCGCACACCCGGGAGGTCCTTCACACGACCGCCGCGGACGAGCACCATCGAGTGCTCCTGGAGGTTGTGGCCCTCACCGGGGATGTAGGCCGTGACCTCGGTGCCGTTCGAGAGCTTGACACGAGCGACCTTGCGCAGTGCCGAGTTCGGCTTCTTCGGGGTGGTGGTGTAGACGCGGGTGCACACGCCACGCTGCTGGGGGTTCGCCTTGAGGGCCGGCGCCTTGGTCTTGACGACCTTCGGCGTGCGCCCCTTGCGAACGAGCTGCTGGATGGTAGGCAACTGTTCTCCTGGTTCTTCGCTCGTGCTCTCTGGCCGACGCGGTCCGTCGGCTTCCTCATCCCACACGGACCGACGCCTGACGGCGAGGAGGAGGGGGATGGACGATCAGGAGGCCGGAGGCCTGCAGGATCTGGGCGCGCCCGAAGGCGCACACCCAGAAGAGCCTAGCCGTCAGCACCGCCGAAATCAATCCGCGGTACCCTCCCCACTCGCCCGTCCGCCGAGGGCGAGACCCGCTCGGCCGCGACGTGCCGCCGGTGCTCAGGAGCCCGAGTCGCCCTGCCCGTTGCCGACCGCCGGGACGAAGGTGGCGCCGTCGTCCGAGAACGCGGTGATCCACCCCGAGGCGTTGATGTCGATCGGTCCCGCGGTCGCCCGCCCCCGGCCGGCCGGACCGGTGAAGTCCGCCGTGAAGGTCGCGGACCCGGCCGACTCCGTCCGGACGAGCCACCCCTGCACCGACCAGGCACCGACGTCGACCGAGGGGCGCGAGCCGAGCGTCCACCGCTGGTTCGTGTAGGTGTTCGCCGGGTTCTCGCCGTACGTGTAGAAGCTGCAGCCGTCCGGCGCGGTCGACGTCGACGCGACGCAGCCGTCCACCCACGCGTCGACGGCCTTCGACGCGGCCTGCTTCCCGGCGTCGGTCAGTTCCGTCGCGAGCGTGACGGGCTCGGACGGGGCGCCGAACCCCCGGACCGCGGCAGTCGCGTCCTCCGCGGTGAACCACTTCCCGCCGTCGACCCGGACCCCGTAGGACCCCGGGAGGGCACGGAGCGACACGGCCCCGAGCCTGCTGGTCGTCACGTCCGCCCCGGCGACGGTGACGGCGCTCCGGGCCGGCCCCTGCACCACGACGCTCACCGTCCCGAGCGACGGGGGCTGGAGCTCCCACACCGGGAAGACGCCCCAGTCGGTCCCGGTCCGCTCGAGTTCGAACGTGGCCGGCACGCTCCGGCCGGCCTGGGTCAGGAGCGCGCGCACCGTGGCCCGGTCGTCGCGCTGCTCCACCGAGGTGATGCGGTGCGCGGTGATCTTGTCGCCGGCCTCGGCGTAGGCGGCGTCGGTGAGCAGCACGTCGTCACGGTCGCGGTCGATCCCGGCGGCCTCGAGCGCGTCCGACAGGTGCCCGTCCTCGACGTCCTGCAGGAAGGCCTGCACCGGCCGGTCGGCGGAGTGGTCGGCCGACCCGACCGAGTAGGCGACACCGCCCGCGACCACGAGGAGGACGAGCGCCGCGGCACCGGCGACGATCGCGGCCACGACGCCCTTCCGCATCCGGCGTCGGGGCGTGGGCGCACCGGGCGTCCCGGGGAGGTACGGCTGCTGGCCGGGCGCGGTCGGACCGACCGACCCCGCGGCGACCCCGGCGGTCATCGACGTCGGCAGCGCGCCGTCACCGTGGAGCGAGTCGGACGCCGGGACCGCGTCCCACCCGGGCACTGCGGCGGGTGCATGGCCGGCCCCCTCGGCAGGGGCACCGGCAGCGCCCTCGGCGGGGGCGTGCTGCCCGCTCCGCGTCGGGTGCGCGTCGGCGCCGCCCAGGCCGTCGCGCTCCCCCGACGGCTCGTGTTCCGGCTGGTGGTCAGGTCGCTCGGTCATCGGTCCCCCGTGGTGCGTTCGGACAGCGCGTCCCCGGAATGGTACCGGGCGGGGCGGAGGCGGGGCGGGCCTCCAGACCGTCGCGTCGTTCCGTGCGGGACCGGGGGACGCTGCGGAGGACCGCCCGCCGTACCGCACCGCTGGGGCGGCGCTGGCGGCGCTGGCGGCGCTGGCGGCGCTGGCGGCGCTGGCGGCGCTGGCCACGCTGGCCACGCACGGATCGGAGGCCCGTCCACCTGTGGACGGATCCCCGGGCTGGTCAGTCCTGTGGACGGATGGGCGAGGACTGCTGACCCTGTGGACGAGGCGCCTGCCATCGGGCCGCTGAGACGCCGCCGACCACCGTCACCAGCGCGACCACCACGGCACCCACCACGAACGGACTGAGGGCGTAGCCGGCCGGGAACACGAGCAGCTCAGCCGCGTCACCGTGGACGAGCGCGTAGCCGACCCCGCCGACGCCGAGCATCACCAGGTACGTCATCGCTGCGGCGACCAGGCCGGTGATGCCGGGGTTGCCCTCGCGTGCGCCCATGGCGGTGGCGAGGAACACGACGACCGCGGAACCGACGACCATCGCCGGGCCGAGGTAGGGCGTCGCGTCGGGCTGCCGGATGGCCTCGACGTCGGCGAGCAGCGCCTCGAAGCCCGTCACGGCGATGACGAGCGCGATGAAGAGGACGGACGCCATCGTCGCCACCAACCACCGGGACATGCGCCGATCGTAGCGCCCACCCACCGACGGACCGGTGCCGACCTACGGGGCGTCGGCGCGTTCCGGCTGAACGGGGGTCGGGTCGGCGGCCTGCTGCTGCGCCGCGTGCTGCTGACGGGCCGCCTGGACCAGGGCGAGGGCGATGGCCGCGGTGATGACCGGGACGGACTCGGTCATCGGGGCCGGGGCGTCGGCGACCCCGGCGGGCACGGCCGGCGAGGCGGGCACGGCCGGGAGGCCCGGCGACGGTTCCGGCGCGGCCGTCGCGTCCGCCTCGTGGTCGCGGAGCGCGGGCCCGACGACCGGCAGGACCGCGGTCGTCGTCGGGGGCTCGACGAGGAGCACGGGTGCCTGCTCCGAGGCCGGGGCACGACGTCGGCGCAACACCATCCGGACGAGCACGACGGCTGCCACGACGGCCCAGATGCCGTTGACGATCGTCGACGGCACCGCGTGGTGGGCCGCGACGTTGACCGCCACCGCCAGACCGCCGACCAGGTTGATGACCTGGTAGAGCGGCCCGTTCGGGATCTTCCCGAGGGAGAACAAGATGTAACCACCGAGGACGGCTACGGCTCCGAACCAGCCGAGGAACTCCACGATTCCGACCAACACGCGCGACTCCGGGCACGACGAGGGACGCCCGTTTCGAAAGGGCGTCCGCGAGGGAGATGAGCTGCCGCGAGCGCGGGCTCGAGCAGCATCGTAGACGGACGGGAGGCCCCGGCGGAAGCGGGATCGGCGTGGCGGACCGGCCCCGTTCCGGGGGTCGTGCCAGCCCGTTCCCGGGGGCGTGCGGCGGCGCCCTGGACGGGCCCGGGTCAGCCGGCCGCCGACGCCGTGGGGGTCGCCGTGGGCGCCCCCGTGGCGGATGCGCCCGCCTCGTCGGACAGCACGTAGACGGACCCGCTGAACGACCAGGTCGGCGCGTCCGCGGCGGCTGCGTCGGCGGCGCCCGGCGACTCCAACGACGACGAGATCGAGTTGATCAGGAAGAGACGGTCGCTCGTCTGCGCACCCTTGACGAAGGCCAGCGCCTGCGCGAAGTCACCGGTGACGGAGACGGTCACCGGGATCACGGAGAAGTTCGCCGCGGTGATGCTGCTGTCGGTCATTGGCGCGACCGGGACGGGTACGGACGCGGTGCCGGCGGGGGCCGGCGTCGCCGACGGAGCCGGGGTGGCCGTGGAGTCGCCCCCGTCGGTCGGCGTCGCGGCGACGACCGGCGGCGTGTAGGCCTGGGCGTCGCCGACCGTGATCGAGGACACCTTCACCCCGGCCGCGTCCGCCGTCGCGTTCAGCGCGCTGATGAACGCCGACGTGTTGCTCGAGTCCGGCACCGAGGCGCGCAGGGTCTCGAGCGTCGCTCGCTGCTGGTTCAGCGTCTTCGCCTGCTCGCGGAGGCGCTCGAGCTCGGTCCGCGTCACCGTGTTGGTCGACTCGATGCTCTCGGCGTCGGTGCGGGCGGCCGCAGCGCTGTCGAGCTGCGGGCGCACGCCGAGGAAGAAGCCCCCGGCGAGCACGACGACCGCGGCGAGCGCCGCCAGGAGGAGCATCATGCGGTTGCGGCTCACGACTTGCCCTTCAGCGCGTACTTGCCGTCGAAGACGGTCTCGTCGAGGTGGATCGTCATGTCGACCGTGTAGACGCCGGTCGAGGTGTCGAGGGTGACCGAGTTCGCGTTCGCGTCGACGTACCCGGGGAGCTTCCGGACCGCGTCGAGCCACGAGGGCACGGACGGGAGCGTCGGGCTGGCGGCGTCCACCGTGAGCGTCGCGACCCGCTGGCCCTGGAGGGGGCCGGTCGCCTGCGTGTACGCCTCGAGCGGGGTCGCCGAGTCGATCTGGACGCCGGTGATCGCGACGCCCGCGGGCAGCGAGTCCTGGACGCCCTGGAGCGTGGACTGCCAGTCGATCTCCGTGGACCCGCCGACGGCCTGGGCCGCACGGAGCAGGTCGGACTGGGTCTCGACGGTCCGCACGTCGCGGTACTGCTGCTGTTGCAGCAGGAGCGTGTCGGTCTCCCGGCGGACGTCCGCCAGGTGTGCCTGTTCCTGCATCGCGCTCGCCGACGCCAGCAGCACGACGCCCGCGGTCGCGACGACGAGCACGACCACGCCGAGCCAGACGCGACGGACGACGCCCCGCTGACGGCGGTCGACGAGGACCTCGGTCGGGAGCAGGTCGACGCGCGGTGCGCCGCCCACGACGATCGTCTGCGCGGCACCCCGCCCCTGTCGCTTGGTGCGCTGGGCGACATCGGCTGCGATGCGGACCTCGTGCGACGGACCGCCGCGACGGCGCGCCGTCTTCGGTGACTCCAGGATCTTGGTCATGCGGCGGTGCTCCCGATCGCGAGTCCCCAGGCGACGGCGGCGGACGTCCCCCGTGCGGTCACGTCCTCACGGCGCAGCGCACGCGCCGTCGCCGCGTCGGCGAAGGGGTCGCCGAGCACCACCGGGATGCGGGTCTGCGTCTGCAGCGCCTCGGCGAAGCCGGGCAGCTGAGCGCCGCCTCCGGCGAGCACGATGCTGCCGACGGTGACGTCCGGCCGGGTGCTCGCGAAGTAGCTGACGGTGTTCCGGAGGCTCGTCAACAGTTCCCCGCTCCTCTCACGGATGGAGGCGGCGGCCCGGAGGTCGTCGGGCGTCTGGACGTTGGCGCCCATGCCGATCCAGCGCTTGACCGCCTCGGCCTGGTCGACCGGGATCTCGAGCGACGTCGAGAGCGCGGTTGTGAGGTCGCCGCCGCCGGTCGGGATGATGCGGACGAACTGCGGGACACCGTCCGAGGCGATGATGACGGTCGTCGTGTTCCCGCCGATCTCGACGAGCGCGTGCGTCCCCGCGGACCGTGCCGCCGGCAGGTACACCCGGGTGAGGGCGAACGGGATGAGGTCGACCCCCACCGGCTTGAGCCCGGCGAGCTGCACCGCGCGGACGTTCGCGAGGACCGCGTCCTTGATCGCGGCGACGAGCAGGCCGTGGACGACCGGCCCGTCCGGACCGGTGCTCTCGGAGACCGGGTAGAAGTCGAGGATCGCGTCGCCGACCGGCACGGGCAGCATGTCCTGCACCTGGAAGGGCAGCGACTCGCGGATCTGGGCGAGGGAGGCCTTCGGCACGGTCAGGTCGCGGGAGAGCACGCGCTGGTTGCCCACGCCGAGCATGACGTTCTTCGATCGGAACCGGCCGACCTGCCACAGCTCACGCAGGGTGGCGGCGATGGTGTTCGGCTCGAGGACCTCGCCGCGCTTCGTCGCGCCGAGGGGCAGCGGCACCTCGGCGACGCGCTGGATCACGGGTTCCGGTCGGTGCGGGTGCAGGACCTCGACCCCTCGGATCGATTCGCCGCCGATGTCGACGCCGACGATGCTCTTCGCCATGTGCACGGTCCTTCCTCAGGCCAGTCCGATGATCCGCAGGTACCCGTCGAGGAGCGGCTGCCCCGCGAACACGCCGAGCCACGCTCCTCCGAGCATCCAAGGGCCGAACGGGACGCCGGAACCGCGTCGAGCGCGTCCGGACACCATGAGGCCGATGGCGAACGTACCGCCCAGGACGAAGGCGCCGAAAGCTCCCACTGTGAGGGGTCCCCATCCGAGGTACGCGAGCACCATGCCGAGGACGCCGGCGAGCTTCACGTCGCCCAGACCCATGCCGCCCGGGACCGCGAGCGCGAGCAGCAGGTAGGCGCCGCCGAGCACGACGAGACCGGTACCGGCCCGTCCGAGCGCCGCCCAGTCGCCGCTCAGCGCGCTGCTGGTCACGAGCAGCACGGCGAGGACCGGGTACGCGGGGAGGACGATGGCGTTCGGGAGACGGTGCACCTCGGCGTCGATGAGCGCGAGCGCGATCGAGATCGCCATGAGGTACAGGAGCGCGACGAGGGCGACGACGGTGGTGGCGGCGGCGCGGCCGTCCGGCACCGGGCCGAGCCCGGGCACGGTCACACCCGCGACGACGGCGAACAGTGCGGCGGTGGCCAGTTCGACGAGCGGGTACCGCGCCGAGATGGGAGCGGCACAGTCCCGGCACCGCCCGCGCAGGACCAGCCAGGACACCACGGGGACGTTGTCCCGCGGGCGGATGCCGTGGCCGCAGCCCGGGCAGGCGCTCGCGGGGGCGACCACGGAGAGCCCGTTCGGCACACGGTGCACGACGACGTTGAGGAAGGACCCGACGGCGAGTCCGAGGACCGCGGCGAGGAGGACGACGGCGAGGGTCACCGCGGAGCGCCCTTCGCGTCGTAGGCGGCCTTGACCTCGATCTGGGACGTCACCTTGTACGTCGTGATCACGGGCTGCGGGAAGAAGGGCGGCGTGTAGCTGCCGAGGCTCGTGTCGTACCCGTAGCCCTTGAGGTACCCGTTGCTCCCCTTGCCGACCGCACCGCGGTAGCGCTGGGCGATGGAGCCGTTGAGCGTGAGGGTGCCCCGCTCGCCGCCGTACGCGTAGTTCTGCACGGTGAAGGTGCCCTGGTTCGAGAGGATCGCGCCGGAAACCGTGCGGTTGTCGGCCAGGAACGGCGTGACCGTGGCGGAGCCGAAGAGGGACGTGACGCGGTCGAACATCGGGTTCCAGACCAGCACGGCTTCCTGCCCGACGATGCCGAGCACCGTGGACGCAGCCCGGGTCGCGGTGTACTGCAGGTCACCGGTGACGTAGACGTAGTTCTCGGCGACGAGCGTGATCGAGGCGTCGACCTTGCCCGAGACGAACAGGTCGCCGTTGCTGCAGCCGTACGCCTTGCTGAAGGGGACGGAGTCGCCCTGGGCGTTCCGCGGGTTGGCCTCCGTGTAGGTCCCGCTGTACCCGGCGGCACGGCCGGTGTAGGGGAACCCGAGGCCGTTGTCCGTGACGGAGGAGCTCCGCATGCAGGCCGACGGCGCGGTCCTCGCGGTGTACTTCGACCAGTAGTAGTTCGGGTTCGTCGAGCTGCCGCTGCCCGCCGTCGCCGGCTCGTCCTGCACGTAGATCAGGTTGTTCGCCAGCAGGCTCGTGCTGACGGTCGCACCGGCACCCTGCAGGTCGGAGATCGCTCCGCACTTCGCGGGCGCCGAGCCGTACGGGCTCGTCTTCTGGAGGTTCGTGGCGAGCGTCAGGGGCGAGCGCACCTTCATCGTCCCGTTCCCGGTGAACGTGATCTGGGTCGGGCCGGTGTACAGGCACCCGGTGCCAGGGGTCGTCCCGCTCACGGTCGGGTCGTCCGAGTACATCCGGTCGCGTCCGGCGCTGATCGTCGACGGCGGGGTGTACGACCCGACGACCTCGGGCTGGTACCCGTCGTAGTACTGGTACGACGGCGTCCGCTTGGGGGAGCAGCCGGAGTCGGTCGTCCCGACGGCCGACTGGACGGTCTTCATGAACGTCCCGCCACAGACGAGCATGACGTCGTTCGACCGGATCGGCCCGTTCAGGACGTCACCGTCCTGGAACTGGATGCGTCCGCACACCGGCTTGCCACCGATCGGCGGCGCCGAGAAGTTCGCGTTCTGGTACACGTTGTTGCAGTTCTCGCCGGTGATGTCCGGGTCGCCGGACTCGTAGTCGGTCCAGTACAGGTAGTTCGAGAACCCGTCCGGCTTGACGTTGGCGACGAGCGTGCGGGTGGTCGCGCCGGCCCGGCCGGTGACCTGGACGCGGACGATGCCCTGCTGCCCGTAGATGCTGTTGTCCACCGCGTACCGGTAGGACGTCGACCCGCTCGCCCCGTTCGAGTCCGGGACCGTGACCCAGCTCGTGAAGGCGGGGTTGCCCCCGGTCTTGTTCGCGAAGGTGTCACCGGAGCTGAACGGCTGCGTGGAGTCGCCGTACTTCGTCGCGTAGGTGTTGTCGGCGTTCACGCGGGACTGGTAGTCGGCGAGCCCGGCGTAGGCCGCTGCCATGGCGTTGGCGTAGTCCCGGTCCGAGGTCGTCTTCACGGCGCCGGACGTCGAGATGCCGACCATGGTCGCCGCGAGGATCATCACGACCATGCCGATGCCGAGCACGGCGGCGAGCGCGACACCGCGGTCGTCGTCGTGGCGGCGGAGGAGGGCGAGGAGACGGCGCATGTCAGATCCGGAGGTTGGGCATGCCCACGGTGCTCGTGAGCGTGACGTTGTCGTCGGCGGCGGGGCGGGAGGCGTCCGGGTCCCCGACGGTCAGCGTCACGGTGACGGTCCGGACGGCCTGCAGCTGGGCGGCGGTGAGTCCCGCTGCCCCGGGGACCAGCGGCGCACCGCCGGCGTCGGCGTAGGTGAAGAGTGCGCCGGGAACGACCGAGGACGCGAGTGTCAGGCGGGACGTCGGGACGTTCGGCAGCGTGGGCGTCGTCGCGCGCGGGAAGTCGAAGTAGGTGCGCGCCGCATCGGTCGCGGTCCCGTTCCACTTCGTCTCGACGATCGTCCGCCTCGTCGGGTCGAGGGTGAACTGCACCTCGACGGGCTGCACCTCGGCGGTCGAGTTGAGGTTGACGTAGGCGAAGAACCGGACCGAGGTCGCCGAGGCGTACTGGAACGCGAACTGGGTGTCGACGCCGCTCGCGACCGGGTTGTTCGACGCCACGCGGAGCATGCGCTGCACCTCGAGCATCGCCGTCGACGCGACGCGGGTGTTGCCGTCGACGCCGGTCGTCGTGCTGGACGCCCGCGAGACCGACACGAAGAAGGCCCCGGCCATCGCGAGCACCAGGATGCTCACGCTCATCGCGACGATGAGCTCGGCCAGTGAGATGCCCCGGTCGTCCCGACGGAGCCGGGCGAGCACGCGCATCACGGTGTCCGCCGTGGGTCGAGCAGGACCTTGCCGGCGGTCACGGTGATCCCCGTGCCGGAGGTGACCGAGGGCGTCGTGCTCGAGAACGTGATGTTCACGAGGCCGTTGAGGACCGACACGACCGTCCCCGACTGCAGGGACCACGTGCCGTAGGGCAGCGCGATGGTCACGTTCCCGTTGGTCGGCAGGTTCGTGAAGGTGTAGGTCGTCGTGGTGGCGCACCCCGGATCACCGGACCCCGCGGTCGGTGCCACCGACGTCGCACGGAGGGAGTTGTCCGCCTTGCCGTTGAGCTTCACCGTGACCGTCTGGACCGGCGCCTTGACGGCGTTCGTCCCGGAGGCCGGCTGCGGCTGGTTGCGCGGGGCGACGGCGGTGCCGTTCGCGGTGGTCCAGTTCTCCGGGTCCACGCTGAGGCACTTCGCCGGCTCGCCGGCCACCGCCTTGTAGCCGTCCGTGTAGGGGAACACCTGCGTCGTGGCTCCGGTCGGGAATGGCCCGTAGTCGGCGGACTTCCGTCGGAGCGAGACCGTGGTGCTCGTCGGCGTCGTGAAGGGGCGTGCGCTGGCGTTCGGGTCGGCCCACTGCGGCACGACGTCGAGGGCGGTGTCGAAGTTGAAGTTCGCGGCCGAGGTCTGGTTGGCCTGCACGGTCACGGTCGTCGACGGCGTCGTGGTCTGGGCGCCGAGGGATCCGGAGGACGTGCCGTCGTCGATGTTGTCGGCCTTCGTGAGCTTGACGTCGTAACGGCCCGGCTTGACGTTCAGTGCGTAGGAGCACCCGGTCGCATCGGTCCTCGGGATGGTCGAGGTGATGGCGGCCGCGGTGCCGGGGTTGCTCGCCGCCGGACCGATGGCCACCGACGCCCCGGCGTTCCCGGAGCCGTCGACGAGGCTGGCGGACACGATGATCGTGCCGAGGTTCGCCGCCGTGACGGACGAGGTCGGCGCCACCATGCTGTTCATCGACACGGACTGGCCGCCGCCGGCCGACCAGGACACCGTCAGCGCGACGCGCTTGTAGGCGAGGGGGCCGCCGTTGCCACCGGTTGCGCCGCAGGCGTTCGGGGAGCCGGACCGCGGGACCCACCGCGCGGTCTGCTTCACGGTGTAGCGGAGGCCGCCGACCGTCTGCGTGCTCGTGTCGTCGACGACCGAGAACAGGTTCGTGCTCGTCCGCGCGCGGTCGATGGCGTCCTGGGCGAGGTTGATCGCGACCTCGCGGGAGCGGGAGGTCTGGGCGAGGTAGAGGGAGCTGGCGATGCCCATGGCGACACCGGCGGCGATCATGGCGAAGACCGTCATGGCGACCAGGACCTCGACGATCGAGAGGCCCTCGTCCTGCTCGCGCGCACGGCGGAGCAGGGTCGTGATGCGCAGCATGGCCACCTCCCTCTGGATCGTGTCCTACAGATGGAACAAGCGGGCCCTGACGTCGTCAGGGCCCGCTTCCCTAGCCGATCGATCAGGCCGGGCAACCGCCGTCCTTCGCGCCACCGTCCTGGTCGATGTGGAACACCTTCTTGGAGTTGCTGGTCGCGACGATGCAGAACTTCTCAGCAGTGGGTGTGCCGGTCAAAGCGGGTGCGGCGCCGACGTCCTTCGTGTATTCGCTCGCGTTGTACCCGGCGAGGCCAGTCAGCGTCGTCGGGAAGATGTTCTTCGACGTGTACTCGGCGATGAGCGCGGTCTTCGCGTTGGTCAGGTCCGACTTCGCCGCCGAGTCCTTCGCGTTGTTCTGCACCCCGATGTACACCGGGATGGCGATCGCGGCGAGGATGCCGATGATGATGACGACGACGAGGAGTTCGATGAGCGTGAAGCCCTTCTCCTTGTCCTCGAGGAGACCCTTGCGGCGAGCGTCGAGCTTGCCCATGAGAGCGAAGTACATTGTGGTTTCCGTTTCGTGGGAATGCATTTGGGGGATGTGCCGGGGACTGCTCCGCCGCAGTGACAAAACTAATCGGCGCCCGAAGACCGCATAATCCCGAGAACGGGGGCAGATCGGAATGAAATGCCCCCACTACCGGGGTCAGGACCGCAGTGTTCTGCCCCCGAGGAGGGGCCGCGCCGCCGCTACTTGACGAGCGTCGTGATCTGGAAGATCGGCAGGTAGAGGGCGACGATCATGCCACCGACGACGACGCCGAGGAACGCGATGAGCAGCGGTTCGATGAGCGAGGTCAGCGCTTCTGTGGTCGTTTCGACCTCGTTGTCGTAGAACTCGGCGATCTTCTCGAGCATGATCTCGAGCGAACCGGCGTCTTCACCCACGGCGATCATCTGCGAGACCATTGCCGGGAACACGGTTTCCTTCTCCAACGGAGCAGCGATCGATTCGCCTTTCCGGACCGATTCTGCAATGCGCCCGAGCGCTTTGTCGACGACGTAGTTGTTGGAGACCTGCCCGGCGATCTGCAGCGCCTGCAGGATCGGGACACCGGCCCCGATCATGTTCGAGAGATTCCGCGAGAAGCGGGCGATGACGATCTTCTGGTTGAGCTGCCCGAACACCGGGAGCTTCAACTTGATCGGGTCGACGACGGCGCGGACCCGATCGGTGTTCTTGTTCGCGCGCCACCACAGCCACGACACGATGCCGACGACGAGCAGCGCCGGGCCGACGTAGACCATCGCGTGCGACGCGTAGACGAGCAGCATCGTCGGCAACGGCAGCTGGCCGCCCAGCGACGAGAACATCTTCTGGAAGATCGGCACGATGAAGACGAGCATGATCACCACGGCGGCGAGCGACATGAACAGCACGACGACCGGGTAGGTCATCGCCGACTTGATCGTCGACCGGAGCTTGTGCTCCTTCTCGAAGTTCGTCGCGATCGAGTCCATCGCCTGGTCGAGGAACCCGCCGGTCTCCCCCGCCCGGATCATGTTGATCATGATCGGCGGGAAGTCGACCGGGTACTTCGCGACCGCGTCGGAGAACGAGACACCCTGCTCGACCTCGTCGCGCACCTTGCCCAGGATCTCCTTGAGCTTCTTGCTCTCGGTCTGGTCGGCCAGGATCGTCAGCGCCCGGAGCAGCGAGAGCCCGGACGAGAGCATGGTGGAGGCCTGCCGCGACATGATCGCGAGGTCCTTCAGGCTGACGCCCTTCTCGAAGCCCGGGATCTTGATCTCGGTCTGCAGCCCGGTGCCGGCCTTCGCCTCGGTGATGGCGATCGGCGAGACACCCATGCCGCGCAGACGCTGGACGACGGCCCCCTCGGAGGAGGCGTCGAGGCGCCCCTTGACGAGCTTGCCGGCACCGTCGCGCCCGCGGTAGTCGAATGCGAGGGACATCAGTAGCCTCCGGAGAACTTGTCGCCGAAGTCGATCCCGCTCGCGGCGATGGCGTCGGCCGAGGCGTCGGACGGCGACTCGACGCGCTGGACGAGGCGGTCGAAGCCCTCGAGGTCGTGGACCTTCTCGAGCGCGGCCTTGCGGGTGATGGTGCCGACGTTGACCAGCTCGGCGAGGTCCTGGTCCATCGTGTGCATGCCCGCGTCACGCCCGGCCTGCATGGCCGAGGTGATCTGGTACGTCTTGCCCTCGCGGATGAGGTTGCCGATCGCGGGCGTGGTCTTCATGATCTCGGTCGAGACGATGCGGCCGGCCCCGTTGGCCTTCGGCACGAGCGTCTGACAGACGACCCCCTCGAGCGTGGCCGCCAGCTGCGTGCGGATCTGTCCCTGCTGGTGCGGCGGGAACACGTCGATCACGCGGTCGATGGTGCCGGGGGCGCTCTGCGTGTGCAGGGTCGCGAAGACGAGGTGCCCGGTCTCGGCGGCGGTCAGCGCGACGGAGATCGTCTCGAGGTCGCGGAGCTCGCCGATGAGGATGACGTCGGGGTCCTGCCGCAGCACGTGCTTGAGCGCCCGGGCGAACGAGTGCGTGTCCGCCCCGACCTCGCGCTGGTTGATGATCGCCTTCTTGTGCTCGTGCATGAACTCGATCGGGTCCTCGACCGTCACGATGTGGTCGGCCCGGGTCTCGTTGACGAGGTCGATGAGGGCGGCGAGCGTGGTCGACTTGCCGGAGCCCGTGGGGCCGGTGACGAGCACGAGACCGCGGGAGAGCTTCGCGAACTCCCCGACGTGGCGGGGGATGCCCAGCTGCTTGAGCGTCTTGATCTTCGTCGGGATGATGCGGAAGGCCGCGCCCCAGTTGCCGCGCTGCTGGTAGTAGTTCACGCGGAAGCGGTACTCCGGCGACAGCGAGTACGCGAAGTCGAGTTCCTGCTCCTGGTCGAACTGCGCCGCCTGGTCGACGGACAGCAGCGTCTTGAGGGCCGCGATCACCTTGTTGCGTGCCCACGGGCCTCCCGGCACGGCGGGTCGGAGTGAGCCGTCGACCCGCACCGTCGGCGGGGCGTCGGCGGTGACGTGCAGGTCGGAGGCGCCCTGGTACACGACCTGGGCGAGGGCGGTCACGAGATCGGCGTCGGCGTCCTCACGCGCGTGGCGCGTGAACGCGATCTCCGGGCTGCCGGGCGGGACCACCGGCTGGGCCGGCGGGTGCGTGGCGATGGTCTGGAGGCTCGTGGTCACGGCTGCGGGCACCACCGGCAGGTGCTCGGTCGCCGGGGCCACGTCGTAGCCGTAGCTCGCCGTCGACGGCGGCACCGCGGCCGGCGGTGTCGCGGGGACGGTGTGCGGCTGGGCCACGGGGACGGCCACCGGGGCGTCGGCCGGAGCGGCCCAGTTCGCGAGGTCGTCGTTGAGGTCATAGACGGGCACGGCCGGGGCGGGGATCGAGGTCGTCGACGGTGCGGCGGCGGACGACCCGACCGCCCATCCGTCGAGCCCGTGCGCGTCGACGGTGTAGGCACCGGTCGCGGACGGGTCGGCGACGTACGGATCGGCGGCGTACGGGCCGGCGGCGTACGGGTCAGCGGCGTACGGGTCAGCGGCGTACGGGTCAGTCGGGACCTGGCCGGCCGGGGTCGACGACGCCGACTGCTGCGCGGCCTGGGCGAGGCGCGCGGCACGGCGGCCTCCCACCTCGAGGCCCGGGGTGCCGGGCGTCCCGGGGTGCCAGCCGGCGACGGGCTCGTCACCCGCCGGGCTGAGGTCGTACACGGAGTCGGTCATCTGCTCGTCCCCCACGCCTACGCGACCACGCGCAGGATCTCGTCGACGCTCGTCAGCCCGAGCTTGACCTTCTCCCACCCGTCCATGCGGAGGGTGAGCATGCCCTGCTCCTGGGCGACGCGGCCGATCTCGGCGCTCGAGGCGCGGGCGACGGCGAGCCGCTCGATCTCCTCGGTCACGGTCATGACCTCGTGCAGCGCGATGCGGCCGCGGTAGCCGGTGTTCGAGCAGACCGAGCAGCCGAGCGGAGCCGAGAACGCCGGCACCGGGGCGTCGGGGCTGGCGAGGAACCCGAGGGCGTGCAGCTGCTCGGCCTCGTAGACCGCCGGCACCTTGCAGCGGTCGCAGAGCTTGCGCGCGAGACGCTGGGCGACGACGCAGTCGAGCGCCGACCCGACCAGGAACGGCTCGATGTCCATCTCGGTGAGCCGGGTGATGGCCGAGGGGGCGTCGTTCGTGTGCAGGGTGGAGAGCACGAGGTGCCCGGTGAGCGAGGCCTCGATGGCGATCTGGGCGGTCTCGTGGTCGCGGATCTCTCCGAGGAGCACCACGTCGGGGTCGGACCGGAGGATGCTCCGCAGGGCTGACGCGAACGTGAGTCCGGCCTTCGGGTTCACCTGCACCTGGTTGACGCCGGCCATCCGGTACTCGACCGGGTCCTCGACGGTGATGACGTTGATCTCGGGCTTCGCGACGGCGTTCAGCGTGGTGTACAGCGTCGTCGACTTGCCCGAACCGGTCGGACCGGTGACCAGGATCATGCCGTAGGGCTTCGAGTAGGACTTCTGGTACGCCGCCGCGTTGCGGTCGAGCAGGTTGAGGTCCTTGAGGGTCAGCGACGTGTTCGTGTTGTCGAGGATCCGCATGACGACCTTCTCGCCCCACACGGTCGGCAGCGTGGCGACGCGGAGGTCGATCTGACGGCCACCGTGGCGGACCGACATGCGACCGTCCTGCGGCTTCCGACGCTCGGCGATGTCGATGTCGCTCATGATCTTCAGACGGCTGATGACGCCGTTCTGGATGTTCTTCGGCGCCGGGCTCATCTCGTGGAGCACACCGTCGATGCGGTAGCGGACGCGGACCTCGTGCTCACCGGGCTCGATGTGGATGTCGGAGGCGTGGTCCTGGATGGCCTGCGAGACGAGCAGGTTCACGAAGCGCACGATCGGCACGTCGTCGAGGGCCCCGTCCCCGATGTCGGCCTGCTGCTCGGTGGTGCGCGCGGCTTCCTCCTCGAGCGACGACGTCAGGTCGTTCAGCTCGTCGTCGGCGCGCAGGTACCGCTCGAAGGCGGCGACCAGGTCCCGCTCGTCGACCTGCAGCGGCTTGATCGGCCGACCGGAGGCCGCACGGGCGTCGTCGATCGCGAGCACGTTGGCCGGGTTCACCATCGCCAGCACGAGGGTCTCCCCCTCGAACCCGATGCCGAGCACCGAGTGCCGACGGCACAGCGGAGCGGGCAGGACCGACACGGCCGTGCCGTCGACCGGGTAGTCGGTCAGCGGCACGGTCTTCGAGTTGTGCGACGCGGCGCGCGCGGTGATGTACTGCGCCTCGCTCACGACGCCCTGCTCGACGAGGGACCGGATCGCTTGCTCGTCGACGTCCTCGTGGCCGGTCATCGCGTCGAGGTACTCGATCGGGAGGGCACCGTTGAGGATGAGGATCTCGGACAGGGTTGCCATGCGCCCTGTACCTCCTTGCTTCCGCGCGCGACGAAGCGACGTGGTTCGGGTGTGCGTCGCCAGGGGTACGACGCTCGACCACGGTACGTCCGGGTGGACGCCCACGAGCAGTCCCAGAAGGAGGGGAGAGCGGGCTTTCGTCTGGACCCAGAACAGGGGTACCCGCGGGTATCGAGTCCGGCGGGAGGCGTCCCTAGAGCGCGGTGGACGCGGTGACGCTGACCGTGCCGGCGACGAACCCGAGGCGCTCGTAGAGTCCGACCGCGCAGCTCGGGTTCTCCGAGTCGACGTCGAGCACCGCCGCCGACAGTCCGGCGTCCCGCACGGCGTCGAGGGTCGCCGCGAGCACGAGGGGCGCCAGGCCGCGACCACGAGCACGCCGGACGACGCCCACCCAGTGCAGGTACGCGAAGGACCGGCCACGCGCGGAGAACGCGCCGGGGTCCGACTCCACCACGGTGAAGGCGAGGACGTCCCCCTGCTCGTCGACCACCACACGGGACAGGTCGAGCCGGCTCTTCTCGGCCGTGAGGTACCCGTGCCAGTCCGCCGCGAGCATCGGCTGGGATCCCCAGTGGTCACGGAAGGCGTCGTTCTTGGCCTGGCGCATGCCCTCAACGTCGTCCGCCGTCGCCGCGCGCAGGACCAGACCGTCGGGCAACGCCGGCAGCGGCTGCCGCTCCGAGGCGTCGTCGAACACGACCTGCATGTCGACCCAGTACCGCACAGGGCGCAGACCGGCGCGGGCACCGAGTGCGAGCGCAGACGACCCCTGCGGCGCCGTGAGGTCGATCGCGCCCGGCAGGTCTTCGTCCACCGCGGCCAGGTGCTGCCGGGCACGTGCGGTCTGCCACGCGAGCAGACGTCGGCCGATCCCGCGTCCGCGGTGGCCGGGCCGGACGGAGCCCGCGACGAGCACACGGGCGGCGGTGTCCCGGGACGGGACGGCGATGACGACGGCGTAGGCGTGGACACGTTCGTCAGCATCGACGCCCACCGCGGTGTCCCGGGCTGGATCGAGGCCCTCTGTGGACAGACGGTGCGCGAAGTCCTCTGTGGAGGGATGGGCGTGCGGCTCGTCGACCGCGGCCGACTCCACGGCGATGTCGTGCACCGCGGGGAGGTCCGCCATCGTCGCCGGCCGGAAGGTCAGGTCGCCGACCGGGGTGGGGAGCTCGAGGTGGGCCGGGGCCGTGACCCGTTCGCGCAGCGTCGCCATGGACCCAGCATGCCCTACCCCTCGACGCACCAGCAGAGGCGGACCATGATGAGTCATGGACATCACGAGTGTGACCGTGGGGTTGCCCGTCACCGACCTCGAGGCGTCGTGCCTCTGGTACGGCGCGGTGTTCGAGCGGGTCGAGCCGGACCTCGAACCCGACGAGGGCGTCGCGGAGTACGAGGTCGGCGGCATCTGGATCCAGCTCCTCGAGGACCCGCACGCCGACGAGAACCCGGTGACGATCCGGTTCGGCGTGGACGACGTCGCCGCGCAGCACTCCCGGATCGCCGCCCTCGGGATCGACGTCGGTCCGATCGAACGTGTCGACGGTGCCGTGGACTGGTTCGACGTCCGTGACCCGGACGGCAACGTCCTCAGCCTCTACTCGCTCGCCGACGAGAGCGGCCGCGGTTCCGGCGGTCGCGACAGCGACGCCGGTCGCTCGTTCTAGCCACCGGACGGGAGGCGCGTGGCGGCCCCGCCACGCGCCTCCCGTCCGACTCGTCCGCCCATCCGGCGCGAGCGCGCCTCCGACGACGGAACGACCGCCCCCGACATGGGAAGGGCCCCGCATCCTGGTGGATGCGGGGCCCTCCTCAGTTGATCACTCGGCTCAGTTGTACGTGCCCGGCGTGAAGTCGTCCGACGAGAAGCTGTCGAAGTCGACGAAGCTCAGGTCGGCGTCCGAGAACGACGAGTCGTCCGCGAAGATGCGGTTCGGGTACCGCTCCGCCTTCGCTTCCTCGGTCGCGTTCACGTCCACGTCGCGGTACCGGCTGAGGCCCGTCCCGGCGGGGATGAGCTTACCGATGATGACGTTCTCCTTGAGGCCGACGAGCTGGTCCTGCTTGCCCTCCATGGCCGCCTGCGTCAGGACGCGGGTGGTCTCCTGGAAGGACGCGGCGGACAGCCACGACTCGGTCGCGAGGGACGCCTTCGTGATGCCCATGACCTCCTGGCGAGCCGAGGCGGTCTTGCGACCCTCCTGCAGCGCCGCACGGTTGATCGCGTTGTAGCGCGACCGGTCGACGAGCTCACCCGGCAGCAGGTCGGTGTCGGCGTGGTCGACGACGGTGACCTTGCGGAGCATCTGGCGGACGATGACCTCGATGTGCTTGTCGTGGATCGGCACACCCTGCGAGCCGTACACGTCCTGCACACCGTTGACCAGGTGCTTCTGGACCTCACGGACGCCCTTGACCCGGAGGACTTCCTTCGGGTCGACGGTGCCGGCGATGAACTGCTCGCCGAGCTCGACGTGCTGCCCGTCCTCGATGAGGAGGGTCGCACGCTTGAGCACCGGGTAGATGAACGGCTCGTCGCCGTTGTCCGGCGTGAGGATGATCCGACGGCCCTTGTCCGTGTCCTCGATCGTGGCGCGGCCGGGGGCCTCGGCGATCGGGGACGCGCCCTTCGGGGTGCGGGCCTCGAAGAGCTCGGTCACGCGGGGCAGACCCTGCGTGATGTCGTCGGCCGAGGCCGAACCACCCGTGTGGAAGGTACGCATCGTCAGCTGGGTACCGGGCTCACCGATGGACTGGGCGGCGATGATGCCGACCGCCTCACCGATGTCGACCAGGTTGCCCGTGGCGAGCGACCGGCCGTAGCACTGCGCGCAGACACCGACGGCCGACTCGCAGGTCAGGACCGAGCGCACCTTGATGCTCTCGACACCGGCTGCCAGCAGCTTGTCGAGGAGGACGTCACCGACGTCCTCGCCGCCCTCGGCCACCACGGTGCCCGAGGCGTCGACGGCCTCGGTCGCGAGGGTGCGCGAGTAGACGGTGTTCTCGACACGCGGGTCGCGGACGAGGCCGCCGTCGGCGCCCACCGTCGCGATCGGCAGCTCGAGGCCACGGGTCGTCCCGCAGTCGTCCTCACGGATGATGACGTCCTGCGACACGTCCACGAGACGACGGGTCAGGTACCCCGAGTCGGCGGTACGGAGCGCCGTGTCCGCCAGGCCCTTGCGCGCACCGTGCGTGGCGATGAAGTACTCCGCCACGGTCAGGCCCTCGCGGTACGAGTTGATGATCGGGCGGGCGATGATCTCACCCTTCGGGTTGTTCACCAGACCACGCATACCGGCGATGTTGCGCACCTGCAGCCAGTTACCACGAGCACCCGACGACACCATGCGGTTGATGGTGTTGTCCACGGGGAAGTTGTCGCGCATCTCCTGCGCGATCTCGTTCGTGGCCTCGGTCCAGATCTTGATCAGGTCGGCGCGACGTTCCGCGTCGGTGATCAGACCCTTGTCGAACTCACCCTGGACCTTGGCGGCCTGGATCTCGTAGCCCGCGATGATCTCCTTCTTGCGAGGAGGCGTCACGACGTCCGAGAGGGCGACGGTCACACCGGAGCGGGTGCCCCAGTAGAAGCCGGCGTCCTTGATCCGGTCGAGTGCAGCGGCCGTCTCGGTCTTCGAGTAGCGCTCGGCGAGGTCGTTGACGATCGCGGAGAGCGTGCCCTTGTCGGTGACCTTCTGGACGAACGGGTAGTCCGCCGGGAGGGTCTCGTTGAAGAGCGCACGACCGAGGGTGGTCTCGAGGAGGATCGGCTGACCGACCTCGTAGCCCTCCGGCGCCTCGCCCTCGGCGAAGTGGACACCCGACATGCGGATCTTCACCATCGCGTTGAGGTGCAGCGAGTTTTGGTCCTTGGCGAGGATCGCCTCGGCCACGGAGGAGAACGCCCGGCCCTCACCGACGGCGCCCTCGCGGACGGTCGTCAGGTGGTGCAGACCGATGATCATGTCCTGCGCGGGCAGGGTCACCGGACGGCCGTCGGACGGCTTGAGGATGTTGTTCGAGGCGAGCATCAGGATGCGGGCCTCGGCCTGGGCCTCGACCGACAGCGGCAGGTGCACGGCCATCTGGTCACCGTCGAAGTCCGCGTTGAACGCAGCACACACGAGCGGGTGGAGCTGGATGGCCTTGCCCTCGACGAGCTGCGGCTCGAACGCCTGGATGCCGAGACGGTGCAGCGTGGGCGCACGGTTCAGCAGCACGGGGCGCTCGCGGATGATCTCCTCGAGCACGTCCCAGACCTGGGCACGCGAACGCTCGACCATGCGCTTGGCCGACTTGATGTTCTGCGCGTGCGACAGGTCGATCAGGCGCTTGATGACGAACGGCTTGAACAGCTCGAGCGCCATCTGCTTGGGCAGACCGCACTGGTGGAGCTTGAGCTGCGGGCCGACGATGATGACCGAACGCCCCGAGTAGTCGACGCGCTTGCCGAGCAGGTTCTGGCGGAAACGACCCTGCTTGCCCTTGAGCATGTCGCTCAGGGACTTGAGGGCGCGGTTGCCGGTACCCGTGACCGGACGACCACGACGGCCGTTGTCGAACAGCGCGTCGACCGCTTCCTGCAGCATGCGCTTCTCGTTGTTCACGATGATCTCGGGGGCACCGAGGTCGAGCAGGCGGCGGAGACGGTTGTTGCGGTTGATCACACGACGGTAGAGGTCGTTGAGGTCCGACGTGGCGAAGCGGCCACCGTCGAGCTGCACCATCGGGCGCAGCTCCGGCGGGATGACCGGCACGACGTCGAGCACCATCGCTGCCGGCGAGTTGCCGGTGGCGAGGAAGGAGCTGACGACGCGCAGACGCTTGATCGCACGGATCTTCTTCTGGCCCTTGCCCTCGGCGATCTGCAGACGCAGTGCCTCGGCCTCGGCGGCCAGGTCGAAGGCCTCCAGGCGCAGCTTGATCGCCTCGGCGCCCATGTAGGCGTCGAAGTAGATCCCGAAGCGGTCCTGGAGCTCGTGGAAGACGGCGTCCTCGGGCTTGAGGTCGCCCACCTTGAGGTTGCGGAAGTCCTCCCACACGCGCTCGAGGCGGGTGATGTCCTCGTCGAAGGACTTGCGGACCTGGGACATCTCCTTCTCGGCGGTGTCCTTGGTCCGACGCTTCACGTCGGCCTTGGCGCCTTCCTCCTCGAGCGCTGCGAGGTCGTCCTCGAGCTTCTTGAGGCGGTCGGCGATGATCGAGTCGCGCTGGTTCTCGAGGTTCTTGATCTCGAGGCGCATCTCGTTCTCGAGGCCGGGCATGTCGGCGTGACGGCCCTCCTCGTCGATGCTGATGATCATGTAGGCCGCGAAGTAGATGACCTTCTCGAGGTCCTTCGGAGCCATGTCCAGCAGGTAGCCCAGGCGCGACGGGACGCCCTTGAAGTACCAGATGTGCGTGACGGGTGCGGCGAGCTCGATGTGGCCCATGCGCTCACGACGGACCGAGGACTTGGTGACCTCGACGCCGCAGCGCTCGCAGACGATGCCCTTGAACCGGACTCGCTTGTACTTGCCGCAGGCGCACTCCCAGTCGCGGGACGGACCGAAGATCTGCTCGCCGAACAGACCGTCCTTCTCGGGCTTCAGGGTGCGGTAGTTGATCGTCTCCGGCTTCTTGACCTCGCCGTACGACCACTGGCGGATGTCCTCGGCGGTAGCGAGGCCGATCCGAATGGCGTCAAAGGAAGTTGCTTCGAGCAATGTTCTTCTCTCTTGCTGAGTTCGAAACGTGTTCGGACGGGCGGGATCAGATGTCGTCGACGGACGACGACTCGAACCGCGAGGAGATGTTGATGCCGAGCTCTTCAGCGGCACGGAAGACCTCGTCGTCCGTGTCGCGGAGGCTGACCGCCTGGCCGTCGGCCGAGAGGACCTCGACGTTCAGGCAGAGCGACTGCATCTCCTTCATGAGGACCTTGAACGACTCCGGGATGCCGGGCTCCTGGATGTTCTCGCCCTTGACGATCGCCTCGTAGACCTTCACGCGGCCGAGGATGTCGTCGGACTTGATCGTCAGGAGCTCCTGGAGGGCGTAGGCGGCACCGTATGCCTCGAGTGCCCACACCTCCATCTCACCGAAGCGCTGTCCACCGAACTGCGCCTTACCACCCAGCGGCTGCTGCGTGATCATCGAGTACGGGCCGGTCGAACGGGCGTGGATCTTGTCGTCGACCAGGTGGTGCAGCTTCAGGATGTACATGTAGCCGACCGACACGGGCTCCGGGAACGGCTCGCCGGAGCGGCCGTCGAAGAGCTGTGCCTTGCCCGAGGAACCGATCAGGCGCTCGCCGTCACGGTTCGGGAGCGTGGAGTCGAGGAGGCCCTCGATCTCGCGCTCGTACGCACCGTCGAACACCGGGGTGGCGACCTTCGTGCCGGGGGCTGCGCTGTGCGCGGCTTCCGGCAGGGCCGAGGCCCACTCCTGGATGCCCTCGACGTTCCAGCCCTGCTTGGCGAGCCACCCGAGGTGGATCTCGAGCACCTGGCCGAAGTTCATGCGGCCGGGGACGCCGAGCGGGTTGAGGACGATGTCGACCGGGGTGCCGTCCGCGAGGAACGGCATGTCCTCGACGGGCAGGATCGTCGAGATGACGCCCTTGTTGCCGTGACGACCGGCGAGCTTGTCACCCGCGGTGATCTTGCGCTTCTGGGCGATGTAGACGACCACGCGCTGGTTGACGCCGGAGCCGAGCTCGTCGTCGCCGTCCTGCGCGTCGAACACCTTGACGCCGATGATCGTGCCCTCTTCACCGTGGGGCACCTTGAGCGAGGTGTCGCGGACTTCGCGCGACTTCTCGTTGAAGATGGCCCGGAGCAGACGCTCCTCGGCGCTGAGCTCGGTCTCGCCCTTCGGCGTGACCTTGCCGACGAGGATGTCGCCGGGGCGGACCTCGGCACCGATCCGGATGATGCCGCGCTCGTCGAGGTCGGCCAGGAGGTCCGGGCTGACGTTCGGGAGGTCGCGGGTGATCTCCTCCTTGCCGAGCTTGGTGTCGCGGGCGTCGACCTCGTACTCCTCGATGTGGATCGAGGAGAGCGTGTCGTCCTTCACGAGGTTCTGCGACAGGATCATCGCGTCCTCGTAGTTGTAGCCCTCCCACGGCATGAACGCGACGAGGAGGTTCTTGCCGAGCGCGAGCTCGCCGTTCTCCGTCGCGGGGCCGTCGGCGATGACCTCGCCCTGCTCCACACGCTCACCGGCGCTGACGATCACGCGGTGGTTGTAGCTGGTGCCCTGGTTCGAGCGGTCGAACTTGCGCAGGTAGAAGGTCTGCGTGCCGCCCTCGTCGAGCTGCAGGGTCACGGCGTCGGCGGAGACCTCGGAGACGACACCGGCCTTGTCGGCGGTGATGACGTCGCCGGCGTCGATGGCGGTGTAGCCCTCCATGCCGGTGCCGACGAGCGGCGACTCGGAGCGGAGGAGCGGCACGGCCTGGCGCTGCATGTTCGCACCCATGAGGGCGCGGTTCGCGTCGTCGTGCTCGAGGAACGGGATGAGCGAGGTCGCGACCGACACCATCTGGCGCGGCGAGACGTCCATGTAGTCGACCTCGTCCTTGCCGACGAGCTCGACCTCCCCGCCCTTCTTCCGGACCAGCACCTTGTCGTCCGCGAAGTGGAACGTGTCGGTCAGCGGGGCGTTGGCCTGCGCGACGACGAACTCGTCCTCTTCCGAGGC
This sequence comes from Curtobacterium sp. L6-1, assembly GCF_018885305.1. Taxonomy (NCBI): domain Bacteria; kingdom Bacillati; phylum Actinomycetota; class Actinomycetes; order Micrococcales; family Microbacteriaceae; genus Curtobacterium; species Curtobacterium aetherium. Next base: position 3,092,684 of record NZ_CP076544.1, on the reverse strand, counting down.
GGTCAGGTAGTCGATCGTCTTCGTGACCTCGCCGTTGACGACGCGACGGTACGGGGTCTCGATGAAGCCGAAGGAGTTGATCCGACCGAACGACGCGAGCGAACCGATCAGACCGATGTTCGGGCCTTCCGGGGTCTCGATCGGGCACATGCGGCCGTAGTGCGACGGGTGGACGTCACGGACCTCGACGCCGGCACGCTCACGGGACAGACCACCCGGGCCGAGGGCCGACAGACGCCGCTTGTGCGTCAGGCCCGCGAGCGGGTTGTTCTGGTCCATGAACTGCGACAGCTGCGAGGTGCCGAAGAACTCCTTGATCGCGGCGACGACGGGGCGCACGTTGATCAGGGTCTGCGGGGTGATCGCCTCGATGTCCTGCGTGGTCATGCGCTCGCGGACGACGCGCTCCATGCGGGACAGACCGGTGCGGACCTGGTTCTGGATGAGCTCGCCGACCGCGCGGATGCGACGGTTGCCGAAGTGGTCGATGTCGTCCACGTCGAGGCGGAGCTGGACCGGCTCACCGTCACGGACTCCGTCCATGGTGGTGCGCTCGGCGTGCAGCGACACGAGGTACTTGATCGTCGCGACGATGTCCTTGACGGTGAGCACCGAGTCGGACAGCGGGGCGTCGATGCCGAGCTTGCGGTCGAGCTTGTAGCGACCGACCTTGGCCAGGTCGTACCGCTTGGAGTTGAAGTAGAAGTTGTCGAGGAGCGCACGCGCGGCCTCGGCAGCGACCTGCTCGCCCGGACGGAGCTTGCGGTAGATGTCCTTGAGCGCCTCTTCCTTCGTAAGGACGGCGTCCTTCTCGAGGGTCGACTCCATGGACGCGAAGCCCTGGAACTCCTCCATGATCTCTTCGCTCGTGAGGCCGAGGGCCTTGAGGAAGACGGTCACGGACTGCTTGCGCTTGCGGTCGATGCGCACGCCCACCTGGTCGCGCTTGTCGATCTCGAACTCGAGCCACGCACCGCGGGACGGGATGATGCGAGCGGAGTAGATGTCCTTGTCGGACGTCTTCTCCTGCGCACGCTCGAAGTACACGCCCGGCGAGCGGACGAGCTGCGAGACGACGACACGCTCGGTGCCGTTGATGATGAACGTGCCGCGCTCGGTCATGAGCGGGAAGTCGCCCATGAAGACCGTCTGCGTCTTGATCTCACCCGTCATGTGGTTCATGAACTCGGCGTTGACGTACAGCGGAGCGGCGTAGGTCTTGCCGCGCTCCTTGCAGTCGTCGATCGAGTACTTCGGGTCCTCGAGCTCCGGGGACGTGAACGAGAGCTGCATGGTCTCGCCGAGGTCCTCGATCGGGGAGATCTCCTCGAAGATCTCCTCGAGGCCGGAGTGCAGCGCGAGGTCGGTACGACCCTGCTCCTGCCCCTCGGCGAGGCGGGCCTTCCATGCGTCGTTGCCGACGAGCCAGTCGAAGCTCTCCGTCTGGAGGGCGAGCAGATCAGGAACCGTGAGGGTGTCCGTGATCTTGGCGAACGAGAGTCGCGAGTGGTTGCGACCGTTCTTGGGGTTGGTGGATGCGTTGGGCGCAGCAGCCAAGGGTTTGACCTCCGGTAGGCCCCGTCGGGCCGACACTGACGAGCAGTGTGTAGGTGAGTGGATTGATCGCTCGGCGCAACCCGATGATCACGACACGAGTACGGTGAGGCTCCGGGTCCGGAGCCGCCTGTGGGATGATCGGTGAGCGGGCCCCGCCGCCATATACGGGACCGGCATCACCAGGGCGTGTTCTGCGAAGCACCTGCTGAGAGGCGTCTTCGAGGAACTCGGTCGACCGCAATATGACGACACGGATGCCAGGGAGCGCGAACTGTCATCATAGGTCGGTTGCGCGGGCGCTGTCCAGTCCTGGCTTGACCGAGATCGAGTTCGGCGTGTATAAGCCCCGGACGACCGGTCTCATTCCCCGCGGTCGCTGCGCTCCGCCTCCAGGACGCGGACCGCGTCGACCGGTCGGTCGCTCCGCACGAAGGTCGTCCGCCCCGCGTCGTCGGTGATCTCGAGGCCCGGCCCGGGCGTCAGCACGAGTGCCCGCCGACGGCGTCCGATCCGCAGGCCCACGCCGCCGTAGGTGCCGGCGTCCGCCTCGGTCACGCGGACGGCCGCGATGCGCCGGCGGGCGATGCGCCGCGGCGGGAGCGGCCGGAAGTGCAGGACCACGGCGTCCTCGGTCACGGTGAACCCGGCACGGGCGACGAGCAGCAGGACGCCGACCACCACGCCGGTGAGCCCGGGCACCAGGAGCGCCGTCTCGGGTGCGTCCCCCGGCCACGCCAGGACCGCCGTGGTGAGGGCGGCCCCGGCGACGAGGACGACCACCCCGACCACGCGCATCCAGACCGGCGCGGTCTCGCGGTCCTCGACGAGCGGCCGGGAGGCGCGCCCCGCCCCCGCCCCGCCGCGCACCCGGTCCCGTGGGTGCGTCGTGGACCACCCCGAGCGGGTCGGGCGGACGGGGACGGGGACGGACAGCGTGTCGGCGGTCATGGTGGTGCTCCTTCGGGCGGGCGGGCCCGGACGTGGTGCGACGGTGCGGGGCGGACGCGAGCACGCCGAGGAGACCCGCGACGGGAGCGGGGCTCGTCGTCGGGCGGCGTCCGGGTCGATCGCCGAGCCGGACACCGCGTGACCACTGCGGCGGTGGCCGGGGCAGTGGTCGACGTGGTCCGGGCGGGACCGGGACGACGGGCACGACCGCCCGGGGAGGGAGCGGTCGCGGCGCACGTCGTCGCGAGGACACGTCGACGGTACGTCGCGTCCCTTGGCGTCTCCTGGCTGTCCATGCGCGAGCATGGACCTGCGGTGGGCACGGCGTCCGTCGTCGGACGCGGGTGGGACCGGGCGAGGGTCCGGGTGGTGTTCCATGGACGCATGGCTGATGCGTTCGACGGGTTCCGGGTGGGTGCTGGGTACGCGGTCGTCGAGCCGGACAAGCACCGGCCGGGGTCGTTCACGCTCGTGGTCGACGGGACGCCGCAGTCGCACGTCGACCTCGAGGACCCGACGCACCTGGCGTTCGAGTACATCCGGCGCATCGGGCACGCCATCGACCTGCTGCCCGACGGCCCCCTCACGGCGCTGCACCTCGGCGCCGGGGCGCTCACCCTCCCCCGCTACGTCGCCGCGACCCGACCGGGCTCCCGCCAGCAGGTCGTCGAGCTCGAGCGCGACCTGGTGGACCACGTGCGGGACGCCCTGCCCTTCCCCCGCGGCGCCTCGATCCGCGTGCGGTACGGCGACGCCCGCGAGGTGCTCGAGAAGCTGCCCGCCGGCCTCCGCGGCACCGTCGACCTGGCCGTCGTCGACGTGTTCAGCGGCTCGCGGACGCCCGCCCACGTGACGAGCGTCGAGTTCTACCGCTCCGTCGCCTCGCTCCTGTCACCGCAGGGCATGGTCGCGGTGAACGTCGCCGACGGGGCCGGGCTCGCGTTCGCCCGGGGCCAGGCGGCGACGCTGCAGTCGGTACTGCCCTCGGTCGCCGCGGTGGCCGACACCGGGATGCTGAAGGGCCGACGGTTCGGGAACATCGTGCTGCTCGGGTCCCCCGGTGCCCTGCCGATCGCCGACATGCCGCGGCGGTACTCCTCCGACCCGCTGCCGAGCAAGGTCGTGCACGGCGACGAGCTCCGGTCGTTCATCGCCGGCGCACCGATCGTCACCGACACCACCGCGGTCGGGTCGCCCGAGCCGAACCGGTCCGTCTTCGGCGCCTGAGCACCGGCTGCGGATGCCCGACCAGGCGTCCCCCGCGCAGGGGACGCTGCCAGGATGGGGTCACGCCGCACCAGCGCGCGACCGCACACCACGAGGAGGCCGCCGATGCCCAACGACGATCGCAACCACGACCAGCCGCGCGGCGGCGAGCACGACCAGCCGCGGTACGGCGAGCGCATCACGCCCGAGCACGGGTCGGCTCCGCGGTACGAGGACCAGCCGACGCAGCAGTACGGGCAGCAGGCGGCTCCGCAGTGGGGACAGCAGCACGGCGACCAGCACGGCCAGCAGCCGTACGGCGACCAGTACGGGCAGCAGCACCAGCAGCACGGTGACCAGTACGGGCAGCAGCAGCACGGTGACCAGTACGGGCAGCAGCAGTACGGGCAGCCGCAGCAGTACGGCGGGCAGCAGCACGGTGGCGCCCCCGCCTGGCAGTCGTACGACGAGCCGAAGAAGCGTGCGAAGACCGTCGGTGTGATCGCGTTCCTCGCGGCCGTCGTCGCCCTGGTCATCGGCGTGGTCGGCGGGGTGATGCTCGGCAACGCCCTCGCGAGCAGCCAACTTCTGCAGGACTTCGCGCAGAACGGTGGTTCGGGCACGACCGACACGCAGGAGCTCCAGCGCCAGCTGATGGACGACCCGGCGGCGATGAGCGCGCTCGGCACCGGGTCGGTCCTGCTGGTGGTGGGGTCCGTGTTCGGCCTCTGGGCCATCGTGCAGGGCATCGTCGCGATCGTCACGAAGCGCGGACGACTCTGGGGCGTCCTGGCGATCATCCTCGCCGTGGTGGCGGCGTTCGTCGCCGGGATCGCCTACATCGCCGTCGCGGCGAGTTCCGTCAGCGGCATGTGACCCTGCCGCACGCCGTCACGGCCCGTCCCGGTTCCCGGGGCGGGCCGTCCGCGTCCCGGGAGGTCGCCCCGGGCAGGGGAGCTCCGCAGCGGACCGGGTGCCGACCGAGCCGGTGTCCACCGGAGCACGATCCGTGCGCGTGGCACGGAGACCTCCAGGGATCACGCGGATACCCTCGACCCTGATGTCCCTCCCGCCCGACGAACGCCGAGACCCCGACCGGACCGACCAGGCCCGGGAGGCGCGTCATGCCGCCCCCGTGACCGCCGGCGTCAGTCCGGGCAGCACCTTCGCGCCGATCAGCCTCCGCCCGGCCGTCGACGTCCAGGTCGTGCAGGACCGCCTGCGCGACCTCGGGCAGAGCCGCAGCACCGACGCCCTCGCCGAGCGCGCCGAGCTCCTGCGCCTGCTCGGCCGCCTGGACGAGGCCCTCACCGTCGCGGAGGAGGTCTTCCGGCTGACGATGTTCACGGGCGAACGCCAGGACAAGGTCGCCGCGCGGATCCGCCGCGCGCACATCCTGCACGACCTGGGGCGCTACGAACGTGCCGCGACCGAGTCCTCGATGGCGCGGGACACCGCCGCGACCGAGGAGTGGCCGGAGCTCGAGGGCGCCGCCGCCGAGCTCGAGGGCTGGTCGCTGTACGAGCTCTCCCGCTTCGAGGAGGCCCGCGCCGTCCTCAGCCGGGCGTACGACGCCTTCCGCGCCGCCGGTGCGCCGTCGGAGCGCACCGAAGCGCTCCGGACGGCCGTCGAGGCCGCACTCCGGGCCTCCATGACGCAGCCAGCGGCGGAGCCCGCGGCCGAGCGTCCCCGCACCGCCCGCGAGGTCGCCGTGCGCACCGAGTCTGAACCGCAGACCCGGGTGGCCGAGCCGCAGAAGCAGGTCCCGCCGATCCGCCGTCGCGTGCTCGGCGCACCGGACGCCGCGCGGACCGAGGGCGACTCGCTCTGGAGCCGGCTGTCCGCCCGCGGGGACCGGTCCGACCGTGCCCGCACCGACGGGGACCAGGGTCCGCGCGGGGAGCAGTGACCGTCCTCGACGACGTCCGCGTGCGCGCGGCGGAGTTGCTGGACCGCCACCTGCCCGACGGGTCGTGGGCGTTCGGGTTCGACAACGCGAAGACCCGCGCGGGGCAGTGCGACTTCGCCCGACGCCGGATCACGGTGAGCCGACACCTCGCGGCACGGTTCACGCCCGAGGACGTCGACCAGGTGCTCCTGCACGAGATCGCGCACGCCCTCAGCGGCCCCCGCGCCGGACACGGCCCCGCCTGGCGCCGCACGGCCCGGTCGCTCGGGTACACCGGCTCGCGGTTGCACGACGGACCGATCGCGAGCGAACTCGCACCGTGGGTCGGTCACTGCCCCGCGGGACACGAGCACTTCCGCTACCGCACGCCCACGCGCCCGCTCGCGTGCGCCCGGTGCTCCCGCCGCTTCGACGAGCGCAACGTCATCGCCTGGGTCCGCCGCTCCACGACCGCGGGCGGGTCGACTAGCCCAGCAGTGGCAGATCGTGTCGGAGGCGCGCCGCTCACCCGTTAGCCTGGGCGGATGCGAACAGGGCAGGACATCCGGACGGACGCCGGGTCCTCGTGGTTCTTCGACGCGGGACGGATCGCCCTGGACTTCACCCACACCGGTGGCTTCGCCGACGACCCGGACCGGCGCCGGCCACGCGGGCACCTCGGCGAGCTGCTCGCCACCCCGGCCGACCTCGACGAGTGGCTCGGCCTGCACACCGAACCGATCGACGTCGGGGCGACGGCCCGCGAACTGCAGGACGCCCGCGCGCTCCGGGCCGCGATCGCCCGGCTCGCCGTCGCCGCGGCCCCGGCACCCGCCGACTCCGCCGCGGAGCGGACGGCCGTCGCCGCCGGTCTCCGCGCCGGGACGGGCCGGACCCGGCCCCTGCCGGACGACATCGACACCGTGAACCTGTTCGCCGCCCTGCCGGACGTGCCCCCGAGCCTCCCGGGTGGCCGCCGTCGGGCCGGGGCGAACCGCGTGCGCCTGGCACAGGCGCTCTCGAGCGTCGCCCGCGACGCCGTCGCCCTGCTCACCGAGGTCGGCTTCGACGACGTCGAGGCGGACGGCCGGTCGGCTCGTCTCAGCCGCTGCTCGGCACCGGACTGCGGCCTCGTCTTCTACGACTCGTCGCGCGGCGGCACGCGCCGCTGGTGCTCGATGCAGCGGTGCGGGAACCGGGCCAAGGTCCGGGCGCACCGCGCCCGCCGCGCCGCGGTCTGACCCGGGCGCCGCACTCCGCACCCCGTCGTCCGCGCAGATCGGACGACATGGCGAATCCCTGGATTCGGTGCGCCGAAACCCCTGGCATGCTGGCTCCATGACGGACACCGCCGCCCCGCCCGTGGGCCAGCGCCCGACCGGTCGCCGTGCCGCCGGGCTCGGGCTGCTCGGACCCGCCTTCGTCGCCGCGATCGCCTACGTGGACCCGGGCAACGTCGCCGCCAACCTCACCGCGGGCGCCCGCTACGGGTACCTGCTGCTGTGGGTGCTCGTCGCCGCCAACGCGAGCGCGGTCGTCGTGCAGTACCTCTCCGCCAAGCTCGGCATCGTGACCGGCAGGTCGCTGCCGGAGCTGCTCGGCCTGCGGATGCGTCGGGCGCCCCGCCTGCTGTTCTGGGCGCAGGCCGAGGTGGTGGCCGCCGCGACCGACGTGGCCGAGGTCATCGGCGGTGCCCTGGCCCTGCACCTGCTGTTCGGGGTCCCGCTCGTCGCCGGCGGACTCATCACGGGCGCGGTGTCGATGGGCATCCTGCTGCTGCAGAACCGGCGCGGCGCCCGCACGTTCGAGGCGGTCGTGACCGCGATGCTCGCCGTCCTGACCGTCGGGTTCTGCGCCGGGCTGCTGTTCGCGCAGGTGTCGCCCGGGGCGCTCGTGGCCGGCATCGCGCCGCGGTTCGCCGACTCCGGGTCGGTGCTGCTCGCCGCGTCGATGCTCGGCGCGACGGTCATGCCGCACGCCGTCTACCTGCACTCGGCACTCGCCCGCGACCGGCACGGCGACGTCCCGGCCGGCGCGGAGCGACGCCGGGTGCTCGCCGCCACCCGGTGGGACGTCGGGCTGGCGCTCGTCGTGGCCGGCGGCGTGAACATCAGCATGCTCGTGCTGGCGGCAGCGACCCTGCAGGGCGTCGACGGCACCGACTCGATCCCGGGAGCGCAGCGCGCCATCGCCGAGAACGTCGGACCGGTCGTCGGGGTGCTCTTCGCGATCGGGCTGCTGGCGTCCGGCCTCGCCTCGACCTCGGTCGGCTGCATGGCCGGCGCCGAGATCATGCACGGGCTGCTGCGGGTGCGCGTGCCGCTCGTCGTGCGCCGCCTGGTCACCCTGGTGCCGGCGGTCGTGCTGCTCGCGCTCGAGGCCGACGCGACGCAGCTGCTCGTCATCAGCCAGGTCGTGCTGAGCTTCGGCATCGCCTTCGCGATCGTCCCGCTCGTCACCTACACGTCCCGCCGCAGCGTGATGGGTGCCGACGTCAACGCCGTCGGCACCCGTGTCGTCGCCTGGCTCATCGCCGCGGTGATCGTCGCCCTCAACGTGGCGCTCATCGTGCTCACCGTCGGCGGCTGAGCCGCGTCCCGCCTACGAGACGCGCACGTCCTTCCAGAAGGCGACGTACCCGCTGTAGTCCTTGCCCACGCGCTCGAACGACGTCGGGATCGGCTCCGGGTAGGACCAGGCGTTGTCCACGTGCTCCTGGCCGTCGACGGTCACGGTCCAGTACTGCGTGTCGCCCTTCCACGGGCAGTGGTACTGGGTCGGGCTCTCGCTGAACAGCTCGGTCCTCACGCTCGCCGGCGGGAAGTACCAGTTGCCCTCGATCTGGATGAGGTCCGTCTCCGGGGCCTCCGCGATGACGGTGTCGCCGATCACTGCCTGCATGACTCACTCCTCGTTCTGGCCGTCGGTCGGACGGCGGTCGACGGGGACGTTACGCCCGCTCGGTGGACGGGCGCAGCGTGACGAGCTCCGGGCCCACGGCGAGCGCCGCGTGCACCCGCTCCGCCCCGAGCACGGCCGCCGACTCGGACGCGGTCACGAGGTGCCGCGCCGCCCGACGGAGGCCCGTCCACGCCGCGCAGGCCGCCGCCGCCTCGGGCGAGGTGTGGTCGATCCCGCTCGTCACGAGGGCGTCGACGACCGCACCGGCGGCGAGCAGGTCCTCGACGGTGAACTCCGGCACCGGCGACGGCGTCCCCTCCGGCCGGTCGGCGGCGTCAGCGCCGGACGGGTCCGCGACGTGGCCGGCCGCGACCACGGCGACGACGCAGCGGTCGCCCCGGTCGGCCTGGAGGCGCGCCACCCGTCCCGCGACCGCCCCCGCGTTGCCGAGGTGGCCGAGCACGACCTCCGGCCCGTCGGGCAGCAGTCCCAGCGGAACGGTCGGCACCCCGCGGCCGTCGTCGTGCGCCGCGGGCAGCACGTCGACCCACACGAGCAGGTGCGCCCCGACGGCGACCCGCGCCGCGCCCGACGCTCCCCACCCGAACCGCACCTGGTACCGCTGCTGCCCTCGTTCCTGCACCCCGACAGGGTAGTCGCGAGCTCCCGCGGGAGCTGTGTCGTCCACGGCCCGGCCGGACCCGTCCGCGGCGGGGTCCGTGCAGGTGCCGTGTCCTCGGCGGCCGGTACGATCCGGTGCCATGGAGACCGACCCCGCGCCCACCCTCACCGGCGACCGCGTCACGCTCGAGCCCCTGTCGGCCGAGCACGCGGACGACCTGCGGGCAGCCGTGGCGGACGGGGACCTCTGGCGTGCCTGGTACACCTCCGTCCCCGCCCCGGCGCAGGTCGACGCCGAGATCGCCCGTCGGCTCGACGAGCAGGCCGCGGGTCGGCTGGTGCCGTTCGCCGTGCGGGACCGCCCCACCGGCCGCGTCGTGGGCGCCACCACCTTCCTCAACCTGGACCACGACAACCGTCGGGTCGAGGTCGGGGGCACGTTCCTCGGGGCCTCCGCGCAGCGCACCGGTATCAACACCGAGTCGAAGCTGCTCCTGCTCTCGCACGCCTTCGACACCTGGCAGTGCATCGCGGTGGAGTTCCGCACCCACTGGCACAACACCCGGTCCCGTGCGGCCATCGCCGGCCTCGGCGCGAAGCAGGACGGGGTGCTCCGGAACCACGCGATCGGGCGCGACGGCAGCCTCCGCGACACGGTGGTCTTCTCGGTCGTGCAGTCCGAGTGGTCCACGGTCCGGCTCTCGCTCGCTGAACGTCTGCGCAGCCACGACCGGGCGGAAGGGTCGCGCCGCCGGTCGGCCCGGCACGCCTGACCGCGCCGGCCCGCTCGCCCAGGGCCCGCGGGTAGCGTCCGCGGCATGCACGTCGGACTCCGCATCGAACTCGACGCCCCCGTCGACGCCGTCCGGGACGCCCTCCTCCGGCCGTCCGTCATGGTCGCCGTCACGAAGCCGTTCCTGGTCTACCGCTCGCTCGACCCCGAGGGGTTCCCGAGCACTGGACGCCCCACGACCCGCACCCGATCAGCGCGTCGGCCTTCGGGCTGGTCCCGAGCGGGTCGAGCCACGTCGACATCGACCTGCACCAGGTCGACGGCGTCCCCGTCCAGGTCGACCGCGGCGGCGGCACGAGCGGACTGTTCGCCCGGATGGACATGCGGCACCGGATGGCGGTGTCCGCGCTGCCCGACGGACGGACGCTCTTCCGCGACCGGCTGACCTACCGGACGCGCCCGGCCCTCCTCGGCGTCCTGCTCTGGCCGGGCATGTGGGTCATCTGGCAGTGGCGGGCGTTCCGGATGCGCGCCCTCGCGCCCACCTGGCGGGCGTGAGCCGGACGTCGGAGGAGGACGAGCCTCCCGGCCGACTGACGGGGTGTCGCGGGCCGGGCGTACGCTCGGCGGCGTGACCCAGACGGAGACCGCCGACCGCGTCCGCACGACCCTCGCCACCGTCGACTGGCGTCGGCGGACGTTCGACCTGTACCGGCGGGTGCGGGCCACCCCCGACCCCGCGACGGCACACGCGCTCTGGCGTGAGACCCGTGACGCGATGTTCACCGACCACCCCGCCAGCGCCCTCCTGCCCGAGGACGCCGCCGGCTTCACCGGACTGCCGGTGCCCGCGTACGACCCGGCGTGGCGCTTCCACCTGCCGATCGAGGAGGCGGAGCCGACGGTCCTCGACGTCGAGACCGGCACCGACGGCGTCGTGCACTTCGACCGCCTCGGCGTGGTGCAGGTCCCCGGTGTGGGCAGCCTCGACGTGTGGGCGCACGGCGGCTACGCGGGCGGGCTGTTCGTCCCCGTGAAGGACGCCAGCGCCGGCCGAGCCGGAGGGACCTACGGCGGCGGCCGCTACCTCCTCGACACGATCAAGGGCTCCGACCTGGGCGCGGACGACGACGGCATCGTGCTCGACTTCAACTTCGCGTACAACCCCTCGTGCGCGTACGACCCGGCGTGGGCGTGCCCGCTGGCTCCCCCGGGCAACACCGTGCCCGTGGCGATCCCCGTCGGCGAGCAGTACGGCTCCTAGGCTGGACCGCATGTCGGGATTCGTCGCCATCGACGCCGGTGGCCGCGTGCCGCCCTTCGAACAGGTCCGCTCGCAGCTCGCCGCGCAGATCGCCGCCGGGTACCTGGTCGACGGGGAGCGGCTGCCGAGCGTCCGCGGACTCGCCGCCGAGCTCGGCCTGGCCGCGGGGACCGTCGCGAAGGCCTACCAGCTGCTCGAGGAGGCCGGGCTCGTGCACACCGCGCGGGGCGCCGGCACCCGGGTGGTCCGGCCGGCCGAGGTGCCGGAGTCGGTGACGCAGGCGGCGTCGGTGCTCGTCGCCGCGGCACGGGAGGCGGGCCTGTCCGCCGACCAGACGGCTGCGGCACTCCGGGACGCCTGGCCCGCGTAGGGCGCTGCCGCGCCGCCGCGCCGCCGCGCCGCCGCGCGCGAGACTCGCGCTGGGCGACACGGCTCGCGGCCGGAGGCCCGCGACGTGTCGCTGATCGCGCGTCTCGCCGTGCCGCGCCGCGCCGCGCGGCCGCGTGGCGCGGTCGCGCCGCGCGTCAGCAGCGCCGGAAGACGTGCCCCTTCGCACCGGCCGGCACGAGGTCCCGGTCGCGGAGGATCGTCATGCGCGGCCGGTCGGTCATCGCGCACACGTCCGACCACCGCTGCTCGAGCGTGTCCGCGTACTCGACGTCCAGCACGCGGGCGCCGTACACGTCCGTGTAGGCGGCGCACTCGTCGTACTGCACGCACTCCTCGGCGACGGCGAAGTCGAACCCGGTCCGCTGCTTGCCCTGCGCCCCGAGCTGCGGCGTGTTCTTCTGGGCGGCGGCGAGGCCGTGCTGGTGGGCGACCCGCACGAGCGAGGCCGCGAGCGCGAGGTTGCCCGACCGCGTCAGGCGTCCGCCGGACCGCGTCCACGAGTCGAGGTTGTCGAACTCGACGGCGTCGAACCCGCGGTCGGCGCACCGGGCGATCGAACGGGACAGCACGCCGGTGATCGTGGCCCGTGCCGAGGCGGACCTCGTGTCGAGGAGCACCTCGTCCGGCCACCCCGGGTCGCTGACCGGCTTCCCGGACGCGGTGCGCAGGACGGCCCGAGGGTGGTCGGACAACCACGCGGCGCGCTCGTCGGGCTGCGTCTGGAAGCCGTTGACGTAGCAGATGCCGTACGTGCGGGCGGCGGGCCGCTCGGTGCTGTCGCGCTCGACGACGGTGACGCCCGCGGGCGGGGTGTACGCGCCGCCGAGCTGGTAGTCGGGGATGCCGCCGGTCGGCAGCGCCCGGTGGGCGACCCGGGTGCCGGCGGTCGCGCCTCCGGTGCCGGCGTCGCCGACGGCCGTGCTCCGCGAGGTGCCGCCGGTGGCGGAGCCGATCGTCGCGGGGGCCGTCGAACAGCCGGACACGGCGAGGAGGGCGACGGATGCCAGGACGACGACTGTGGAGGACCGACGGGAGCGCACGAGGCATCCTCGCATGCCAGGGTGTCGGGTCGGATCCCGGGGACCCCCTCCCGCTCCCGGCCCCGAGCCCGCTATGCTGGGACCACTCGAGGCGCCGATCGCCTCGTGCGTCGTACGGACGCCCCCGAAACCTCCCGGTGTCCCGCGCCGAGCCCATCGGCTCACACGCGGAACCGACATCGATGTGTATCGCGCACCACCCGCCTCCCGGAACCCGTCCGGGCAGGCGATCCCGGTGCCAGGCTCTCTGCTGCGGCGACAGCACCCGTTCACCAGCGCCGTCTCCTCCGGGACACGGACGCCCACGGATGCGCTCCCGCCCGCGCCGGCCTCGACCGCGCGCCTTCCGGCCGGCAACGGCCCGAGAGATCACCATGACCACCCAGATCCCCAGCACCACGCAGGTCCCGAACTCAACCGAGGTCCGGTTCGCCGACCTCGGCGTCCCCGCCCCGATGGTCGACGTCCTCGTCGCCCAGGGCAAGGAGAACGCGTTCCCGATCCAGGTCGACACGCTCCCCGACTCCCTGCAGGGCAAGGACGTGCTCGGCCGCGGTCGCACCGGCTCCGGCAAGACGATCGCCTTCGCGATCCCGCTCGCCGCCCGCCTGGCCGCCTCCCCCCGGTCCCGTCGCGCCGGGCGCCCTCGTGCGCTCGTGCTCGCCCCGACCCGTGAGCTCGCGACGCAGATCGACGCGACGCTCGCTCCCCTCGCCAAGGCGATGGGCCTCAACACGACGACGATCTTCGGCGGTGTCGGCCAGGGCCGGCAGGTCGAGGCGCTGAACCGCGGCGTCGACGTCGTCGTGGCGTGCCCCGGTCGTCTCGCCGACCTCATGCAGCAGGGCCACGTGCACCTCGACGGCATCGAGGTCACCGTCCTCGACGAGGCCGACCACATGGCCGACATGGGCTTCCTGCCCGGCGTGACGAAGATCATGCAGGCGACGCCGGTCAAGGGCCAGCGTCTGCTGTTCTCGGCCACGCTCGACAACGGCGTGGACAAGCTCGTCAAGAAGTTCCTGCACGACCCGGTGATGCACTCGGTCGACGACGAGACCAGCCCGGTCGAGGCGATGACGCACCACCTGTTCGAGGTCGCCGACGCCGACGCGAAGAAGGACCTGGTCAAGACCCTCGCCTCGGGCACCGGTCGCCGCATCCTCTTCATGCGCACGAAGCACCACGCGAAGCGTCTCGCCAAGCAGCTGTCGAGCCAGGGCATCCCGGCCGTCGACCTGCAGGGCAACCTGTCGCAGGGCGCCCGTGAGCGCAACCTCGCCCGCTTCTCCTCCGGGGACGCCCTGGTGCTCGTCGCCACCGACGTCGCCGCCCGTGGTGTGCACGTCGACGCGGTCGAGCTCGTCGTGCACGTCGACCCGCCGACCGAGCACAAGGCGTACCTGCACCGTTCGGGCCGCACCGCGCGCGCCGGTTCGTCGGGCGACGTCGTCACCGTGACGATGCCCGCCGAGCGTCGCGACGTCGCGCAGATGATGCGCGCCGCCGCGATCAAGGTCACGCCGCAGCAGGTCACCGCGACCTCGCCGGCCGTCACCGAGCTCGTGGGCGAGATCGCCCCCTACCGCGAGGACACCACCCCGGTGGTCCAGCAGCAGCAGCCGCGCCGACAGTCGTCCGGTGACGCCGGCGGCCAGGGCCGCGGCCGCTCGCGTGGTCGTGGCGCCCCCGCCGGTGGCACCGGTGGTCGCTCGGGAGGCTCGGCCTCCGTCGGGCGCTCCACCGCGGGCACCGACTCGGCTGGTTCGGGCGCACGCCGTGGCGGCCGGTCCGACGCCGCCGGTCGCGACGACCGCCGCGGTGCCTCCGCCGGTGGTGCCGCTTCCGGGCAGCGCCGTGGTGCGCCCCGCCGTGCCGGTTCCGACACCACCCGTGGCGGTTCCGCGTCGGTGTGGTCGTCGGACGGCGGCTACGCCGCTGGTCGCGCCCCGCGTGACGACGCTGCGCCCGCAGCCCGTCGTGGTGGGTCGCGCCGTGCCTCCCGTCCGGCCGGCAGCGGCCGCTGACCCGGTCCTGACGGACCCGGTCCTGACGGACCCGGTCCGCCAACCTCAACGTCACCTCCGAGTGGCTCGGTGCCGCGGCGTACGGTACTGGTCACCGGCGGATGCGCGAGCGTCCACCGGGGAATCGTCCGTCGTCGGAAGGAGCACGTATGGCTGGGATCGAAGACATCAAGAACGCCGCTGAGAAGGCGGCCGGCAAGGCCAAGGAAGGCTTCGGCAACGCCACCGACAACGACCGCCTGAAGGCCGAAGGTCAGACCGACCAGGGCAAGGCCTCGGCCAAGCAGGGCGTCACCGACGTGAAGGACGCTGCACACGGCGTCGCCGACTCCTTCAAGAACGACAAGTAACCAAGCCGGTCTCGTACCGCGCTGCGAAGCCCCCGGATCCGATCGGATCCGGGGGCTTCGTCGTGGGCGGTGGTGGCCTCAGTGCAAGGCGCCGACCGATGCGAGTCCAGCGCGGAGGAGGGCTCCGCGGCCGCCCTCCATCTCGTCGGCGACGGCGTCCGAGGCGGCCTCCATCGGGCTCATCCACGTGAGCTCGAGGGCGTCCTGCCGCGGCTCGCACGTGCCGGTGACGGGGACGACGTAGGCGAGCGAGATCGCGTGCTGCCGTTCGTCGGTGAACACCGAGGCGCCAGGCAGCGGGAAGTACTCCGCGACCGTGAACGGGTTCGGGCTCGGCGGGAGCTGCGGGAACGCCATCGGCCCGAGGTCCTTCTCGAGGTGGCGGAACAGTGCGGTGCGGATCGACTCGCCGTACATCACGCGGCCGGAGACGAGCGTGCGCGCGATCGACCCGCTCGGTGAGACCCGCAGCAGGACCCCCACCTCGGTGACGACCCCGAGGCCGTCGGTGCGCACCGGGACCGCCTCGACGTAGGCGATGGGCATGCGACGGCGGACGGTCGCGAGTTCCTCGTCCGACAGCCAGCCGGAGCCGGAGTCGGGGTCGGGGTCGGGGGTGCGGAGCGAAGCCATGCACCGTTCCTACCAGGCCCGGCGGCGAATCCGGTGCCGGAGGAGCACGGCGGTGGACGGATACCGTTGTCCACATGGTGGATACGGACGTCGTGCAGTGGACCCGGTCGGCAGCGGACCGCGTCGGGACCCCGCTCCTCGTCGCCCTGCACGGCGTCGGGTCGCACGAGCACGACCTGCTCGGGCTGGCGCCGGCGCTGCCCGCGACGTGGACCGTCGCAGCGCTCCGGGCGCCGGACCCGTGGGGTCCCGGCTTCAGCTGGTACCCGCTCGCGGTGCCCGGGTCGCCGGACCCCGCCGCCGTCGACGCGTCCGCGGCTGCCGTGCTCGGCTGGATCGACGCCGTCGCAGCCGACCACCCGCGGATCGGTCTGCTCGGGTTCTCGCAGGGCGGGTCGATGGCCCTGCAGCTCCTCCGCGCCCGACCGGAGGCCTTCGCGTTCGGTGTCTCGCTCTCCGGGTTCGTGGTCCCCGGCGTCGACGACGGTCGAGACGACCGGCTGGCCTCCGTCCGACCGCGGGTGTTCCTCGGACACGGGGACGCCGACACGGTCATCCCCGCCGAGGCCACCGCCAGGACCAGCGCGTGGGCGGCCGCGCACACCCGGGTGACCGACCGGAGCTACCCAGGCCTGCCGCACGCGGTCTCCGCGGCGGAGCTCGCGGACGTCGCGGCGTTCATCGGCGACTGAACCGGGGACGGACGGTCAGTCCGCGAGGATCTGCAGGAGGTCCCGGCGCAGTTGGTCGACCTTCGCGGTGGCGGCGGTGAGTTGCGCCTCCGTGGCGGTGGTCCGGTACATGTGCAGCACGCCCATCGCCTTCCGGAGGGACTCGACGAACTCGCGCTGCGAGTCGGGCACGCCGGGGGTGGACTCCCACGCCGCGGCGATCTCGTCCGCCTTGGCGTCGACCTCGGCGCGCCCCGCGTCGGTCAGCTCGAAGAGCGTCTTGCGGCCGTCACCGGTCGAGACGACGAGGTCCTCGTCGACGAGCTGCTGGAGCGTCGGGTAGACCGATCCTGGGCTCGGCTTCCAGGCGCCACCGGTGCGCTCGGCGATGGTCTTGATGACGGCGTACCCGTTCTGCGGCCCCTCGGCGAGGAGGCCGAGGACCGCGAGGCGGACGTCACCGCGACGGCGGCGCTCGCGACCGGTGCCGAAACCCCCGCCGCCGAAGCCGCCGCCGAAGTCTGGACCGAACCCGGGCCCGCCGAAGCCGCCGCCGAAGCCGGGACCACCGGTCCCGCGTCCGCGGCCGCCGCGCCCGTGGTCGCCGTGCTGGCGACCGGGGAACCCGGCGCCGTGGTGCTGGCGGGCGCCGCCGAAGCGGGGCCCGCGGGGACCGCGACCGAAGGGGTCGCGGCGAGGAGTGGAACCGTGCTGGTCGTCCGTGGAGTACATGACGACTCCTTTCGTGGAAGACGGTTCGCGACTGCTCGTGTGCCATTCGCGATGCAGTAACGATAGATCGGTACTGGTCTCGTTGTCAAGCAGTGCCGGAGATCAGGACGCTGTCGGTGGTGGAGAGCAGGATGGGCGGGACCATGACGGACGTCTTCGAGCGCTTCTCCCCCGCCACCGCCGAGTGGTTCCGGGGTGCCTTCCGCGAACCGACCGCCGCACAGGCCGGCGCGTGGGACGCGATCTCGACCGGGCAGCACGCACTCGTCATCGCCCCGACCGGTTCCGGCAAGACCCTCGCGTCGTTCCTCTGGTCGATCGACCGCCTCATCTCGGCGACGGACACCCCGCCGGCGAAGCAGCGCACCCGGGTCCTCTACGTCTCCCCGCTCAAGGCCCTGGGTGTCGACGTCGAGCGCAACCTGCGCAGCCCGCTCGTCGGCATCACGCAGACGGCCAAGCGCCTGGGACTCGAGCCGCCGGACGTCACCGTGGGGGTCCGGAGCGGTGACACCCCCTCGTCCGACCGGCAGCGGCTCCTGCGGCTGCCGCCGGACATCCTCATCACGACGCCCGAGTCGCTCTACCTCATGCTGACGTCGAAGGCCCGCGAGACGCTGGTCAACGTCGACACCGTCATCGTGGACGAGGTGCACGCCGTCGCGTCGTCCAAGCGCGGCGCCCACCTGGCCGTGTCGCTGGAACGCCTCGACGACCTGCTCGAGCGGCCCGTGCAGCGCATCGGTCTGTCCGCGACGGTCCGTCCGGCGGAGGAGGTCGCGCGGTTCCTCGGCGGTCGGGCACCGGTCCAGATCATCGCCCCGCCCGCGCAGAAGACGTTCGACCTGCGGGTCGTCGTGCCGGTCGACGACATGACCGAGCTCGGAGCCCCGCCGGTCGGCGCGGACGCGACCTCGGCACCCACGAACGGGTCGATCTGGCCGCACGTCGAGGAGTCCGTGGTGGACCTCGTCGAGCAGCACCGGTCGACGATCGTCTTCGCGAACTCCCGACGGCTGGCCGAACGCCTGACCGCCCGCCTCAACGAGATCCACGAGGAGCGGATGCTCGCGACGGCGGAGGTCGCCGAGCCGGTCGCCGTCGGCGCGGCAGCGGTCACCCAGTCACCGGGGCGCGCCTCCGCGCACGCGCCGGTGGCCCAGCCGACCCGTCCGCCGGCGCAGCTCGTCGGCGCCTCGGGGCAGACCGAGGGCGGCGGGTCGGAGCGGAGCATCCCGGCGCTCGCCCGCGCACACCACGGCTCGGTATCGAAGGACCAGCGCGCGATCATCGAGGACGACCTGAAGTCCGGCCGGCTCCGCTGCGTCGTGGCCACCAGCTCGCTCGAGCTCGGCATCGACATGGGCGAGGTCGACCTTGTCATCCAGGTCGAGGCACCGCCGTCCGTCGCGAGCGGCCTGCAGCGCGTCGGTCGCGCCGGACACCAGGTCGGCGAGATCTCCCGCGGCGTGCTGTTCCCCAAGCACCGTGCGGACCTGGTCAACAGCGCGGTGACGGTCGAGCGCATGGTCTCCGGCCAGATCGAGTCGATCTCGGTGCCCGCCAACCCGCTCGACGTCCTCGCCCAGCACACCGTCGCCGCCGGGGCCATCGACACCGTGGACGTCGAGCACTGGTTCGAACTGGTCCGCCGCAGTGCCCCGTTCAGCGGGTTGCCGCGCTCCGCGTTCGAGGCGACGCTCGACCTCGTCACCGGGCGCTACCCGAGCGACGAGTTCGCCGAGCTCCGGCCGCGCCTGGTCTGGGACCGCGTGCACGGCACCCTGACCGGGCGACCCGGTGCGCAGCGCCTGGCCGTCACGAGCGGCGGGACCATCCCGGACCGCGGCATGTTCGGCGTCTTCATGGTCGGCGAACGGGCCTCGCGCGTCGGTGAGCTCGACGAGGAGATGGTCTACGAGTCCCGCGTCGGCGACGTCTTCGCCCTCGGTGCCACCAGCTGGCGGATCGAGGAGATCACGCACGACCGGGTCCTGGTCAGTCCGGCGTTCGGGCAACCCGGTCGGGTGCCGTTCTGGAAGGGCGACGGGCTGGGACGACCCGCCGAGCTCGGCCGGGCGACCGGCGCCTTCATCCGGGAGGTCGAGTCCGCGTCCGACGAGGACGCCCGCGCCCGGGTGGCGGCCGGCGGGCTCGACGAGCGCGCGGTCACGAACCTCGTCACATTCCTCCGCGACCAGCGCGCGGCCACCGGGCACGTCCCGAACGACACGACGCTCGTCGTCGAGCGCTTCCGCGACGAGCTCGGCGACTGGCGCCTCATCCTGCACTCCCCGTACGGCATGACCGTGCACGCACCCTGGGCCCTCGCCGTCGCCGCCCGCCTGCGCGAGCGGCACGGCATCGACGGCGGTGCGATGGCGGCCGACGACGGGATCGTGGTGCGGATCCCCGAGACCGACGCCGAGCCTCCCGGCGCCGACCTGTTCGTCTTCGAACGCGACGACCTCGAGGCGATCGTGACCGACGAGGTCGGTGGCTCCGCCCTGTTCGCGGCGCGGTTCCGGGAGTGCGCGGCCCGCGCGCTCCTGCTCCCCCGCCGTGACCCGGGCCGCCGTTCCCCGCTCTGGCAGCAGCGGCAGCGGGCCTCCCAGCTGCTCGAGGTCGCGCAGAAGTACCCGACCTTCCCGATCCTGCTCGAGACGGTGCGCGAGGTGCTGCAGGACGTGTACGACGTCCCCGCCCTGCTCGGCATCGCCGACGAAATCGCCCGGCGTCGCATCCGCCTGGTCGAGAGCGAGACCGAGCAGCCGTCGCCGTTCGCCCGCACGCTGCTGTTCGGCTACGTCGCCGCCTTCATGTACGAGGGCGACTCCCCGCTGGCCGAACGCCGTGCCGCGGCGCTGTCCCTCGACTCGACGCTGCTCGGCGAACTCCTCGGCCGGGCGGAACTGCGCGAGCTGCTCGACCCCGCGGTCATCGACGGCGTCGAGCGCGACCTGCAGCGCCTGTCCCCGGACCGCCGCGCGCGCGACGTCGAGGGCACGGTCGACGTCCTCCGACTCGTCGGCGCACTCGACCTCGATGAACTGCTCGACCGCAGCTGGCTCGCCGAGGCGACCGACCGGACCGAGGCCGGCGCGACCATGCGCACGGCCCTCGAAGGACTCGAGCGCGACCGCCGGGTGCTCGCCTTCTCGCACGCGGGGGCCACCCGCTGGGCGGTCATCGAGGACGCCTCCCGGCTGCGCGACGCGCTCGGCGTGCCGCTGCCGATCGGCGTGCCCACCGCCTTCGTCGAGCCGGTCGCCGATCCGCTCGGGGACCTGGTCGGCCGGTACGCCCGCAGTCACGGTCCGTTCAGCACGCAGGAGGCCGCGGCACGGCTGGGCCTCGGCGTCGCCGTCGTGCAGGACACGCTCCGACGCCTCGCGGCCGACCGCCGTCTGGTGGAGGGCGAGTTCCGCCCGGACCGGCAGGGCGCCGAGTGGTGCGACTCCGAGGTGCTCCGGCGCATCCGCACGAAGTCGCTCGCCGCGCTCCGACACGAGGTCGAACCGGTCTCCCCGGACACCCTGGCCCGGTTCATGCCGGCGTGGCAGCACGTCCGCGTCCCCGGCACCCGCGGTGGTCTGCGCGGGATCGACGGCGTGCTGCAGGTCGTCGACCAGCTCTCCGGGGTCGCCCTGCCCGCGAGCTCGTGGGAGTCCCTCGTCCTGCCGGCACGCGTGTCCGACTACGCGCCGAGCATGCTCGACGAACTGACCGCGACGGGCGAGGTCCTCTGGTCCGGCGGCGGCACCCTGCCGGGCAACGACGGCTGGGTGCGGCTGCACCTGGCGGACACCGCGGCCACGACCCTGGCCGAGGCCGCCGGCGACGAGACGACCGAGCTGCAGCGCGACGTGCTCGGTGCCCTGGCCGGTGGCGGTGCCTACTTCTTCCGGCAGCTCGGCCAGGCCGTCGGGAGCACCGACGACAAGGCGCTGACGACCGCCCTCTGGGACCTCGTCTGGGCCGGCCAGATCACGAACGACACCTTCGCGCCGCTCCGGGCGATGCTCGGCGGCGCGGCCCGGACGACGAGTGCGCCGCGGACCCGTGCGTACCGCGGCCGTCGTCGCCCGACGCTGCCGACCCAGTCCGGACCGCCGAACGTCGGCGGCCGCTGGTCGCTCCTGCCGCTCGCCGAACCGGACGCCACCGTCCGTGCTGCGGCGACCGCCGAGCTCCTGCTCGAGCGGTACGGCGTCGTCACCCGCGGTGCCGTGCAGGTCGAGGGTGTGCGCGGTGGGTTCGCCGGTGTGTACCGGGTCCTCGCGAAGTTCGAGGAGTCCGGTCGCGCTCGACGCGGGTACTTCGTGGAGGGACTGGGTGCGGCGCAGTTCGCCACCGGCCCGACGGTCGACCGGCTGCGCACCTACGCGAAGGACCTCGACGACGAGGAACGCGCCGACCCGGAGCGCGTGTGCGAAGCGCTGACGCTGGCGGCCACCGACCCCGCGAACCCGTACGGCGCCGCGCTGCCCTGGCCGCACGACGCCGGCGACGCCGGCGACGCCGAGGGTGCGGACGCCCCGGACGCCGCCGCCGCACCGGCCACGTCGACCACCACCACGGCGAAGTCCGGACGCGGTCACCGTCCCGGGCGGAAGGCCGGCGCGCTCGTCGTCCTGGTGGACGGGCAGCTCGCCGTCTACGTCGAACGCGGCGGCAAGAGCGTGCTGACCTTCACCGAGGACCCCGCCGACCTGGCCGCGGCCGCGACGTCGATCGCCGCGACCGTGCGCTCCGGCCTCGGCAAGCTGTCGGTCGAACGGGTGAACGGGGTGTTCGTCCTCGAGTCGGCACTCGGCGCGGCCCTGCGCACCGCCGGCTTCACCGCCACCCCGCAGGGACTGCGTCTCCGTGCCTGAGGGCGACACCGTCTTCCGCGCCGCCGCGCGCCTGCACGCCGCGCTGGCGGGGAAGGTCCTGACGCGCAGCGACTTCCGGGTGCCCGCGTTCGCGACGCTCGACCTGGTCGGCCGCACCGTCGACGAGGTCGTGCCGCGCGGCAAGCACCTGCTGCACCGGATCGGCGACCTCACGGTGCACTCGCACCTCAAGATGGAGGGCCGGTGGGACGTCTACCGCCCGGGTGAGCGCTGGCGCCGTCCGGCGTTCCAGGCCCGGGCCGTGCTCGACGCCGAGGACGTCTCGACCGTGGGCTTCACGCTCGGGGTGCTCGAGGTCGTGCCCCGCGACCAGGAGTCCACCGTCGTCGGGCACCTCGGCCCGGACCTGCTCGGCTCGGACTGGGACGCCGACCTGGCACTCGCGAACCTCACCGCGGACCCGGCGCGACCGGTGGGGCTCGCCCTCCTCGACCAGCGGGTGATGGCGGGGCTCGGGAACGTCTACCGCAACGAGCTCTGCTTCCTGCGGGGTGTCCTGCCGACGCGCCCCGTCGCCGAGGTGCGCGATCCCGCTCGGATGGTGACCATGGCCTCCCGGCTCATCGTCGCGAACCGCGACCGGAGCAACCGCGTGACCACGGGGGTCGACCGCCCGGGGCAGCGCTTCTGGGTCTACAACCGGGCCGGCAAGCCGTGCCTGCGCTGCGGCACCCGCGTGCGGTCCGGGGACCTCGGCGAGTCCGAGCTCACGCTGCGGGACACCTACTGGTGCCCGCGCTGCCAGACCTGACGGCGGTCGGCGCGGGTGCGGCCCGCGCCGCCACGCTGTGGGCGGCTCAGTGGTCGACGGCCTCGACGATGCAGCTCTGGACCTGCTTCGCGGCCTCCGAGGTCTCGGAGAACGCGGACGGCGCCGCCGTCGCGGATCCCTGCTCGTCGCCGACAACGTCCTCGGCGACCTTGTTGACGGGGAAGACCATGCCGTCGAAGTCCTCGGCGGTCGGGTCCTCCTCGGTGCCCCAGATGCCGACCTCGTCGTCGTTCGGGTCGTCGCTCGTGTTCGGTGCCACCGAGACGCCGAGGTACCAGCCCTCGTCGCTCTTCGTGACGCTCACCACGTCGGTGTCGTCGTGCGGGCCGACGGCCTCGTCGATGACGTCGACCGCGGCGCTCGAGGCGACCCCGCACGGAGCGGCGTTGCGCTGACCGGGGTCGGAGCGGGTGGCGGACTCCTCGGAGCCGGGCACCTTCCCGACCGGGTTGCCGTTCTGGGCGCCGGCGTTCGAGCAACCGCCGAGCAGCAGGCCGACGGTGGCGAGGCCGACGAGGGTGGCGGTGGTCTTCGCGCGCAAGGTCATGCTGTGGACGGTAGGCCGCCGGAGGTGTGCCGGAGCCCAGGAGCGCGTCCCCCGATCCGCGCTCCCAGGCCCCGGTCCGCCGTTCCCGGCCCGGACTACCCGCGGGACATGATCCACGCGAGGAGGTACGAGCGGGTGTTGCCGGTGTCGATGTGCTCGGCCGGCAGCTCCTCGGCCGCCGCCAGGGCCGCCTTCGCCTCGGCACCCGACGCGAGCGCCCGGTACATGAGCAGGTAGTCGCCGAACTGCACCGCGTAGTCGCCCTCCGGCACCGCCTCGGCCAGGACCCGGGCGATCTGCCGCTTCCCGCCCGCGGCGACGTAGCCGGTCGCGACCGCCGGCATCGGGATGAGCTCGATGCCCGCCGGTGCCGCCGGGTCCGCGCTGAACCACGTGGCGTGGTCCCGCTTGCCGCCCCAGTTCAGCGACACGATCGTGTGCTCGAACCCGGGGAACGCCCGGAGGTCGGGGTCGAGGACGTCACGCTGGGCGGACACGGCCTCGTTCGCGAGCAGCCAGTCGCCGAGCTGCTCGGTGGCACGCGACCCGGAGACGGCGCCCCATCGGGCGAGTCCGTTCCAGGCCGACACGGCCTCCGACGAGGACTCCTGGTTGTTCCCGTCGGCGAACGGCGAGTACCCCGACGCCCACGAGTGCTGCGCGTACGGGTCGTACACGCGGAGCTCCGGGAACACCGCGGTGGCCTCGGGCGACGCGATGTCCGCGGCGACCAGGTCGAGCACGGGCCGCCACTTCGCCACCAGCTCGTCCGAGCCGTCGGCCACGATCGCCGCCGCCGACAGCAGGTAGCCGTAGTGGAAGTGGTGGTCGTTGAACTCGTCCGACCCGTACGAGGGCGCCTGGCCGACCAGGCCCTTCACGGTGTCGTCGTACCGGAAGCACCGCGTGCCGCTGACACCGCACCCGTCCGGGTCGGTCCACTGGTCGATCTGCGCCACGAGCT